>CAYMME010000021.1:0-32360 GCA_964391465.1 uncultured Planctomycetales bacterium | reverse complement strand
TGTGGCTCGTGACCCGAAAGCGAAAGCGTGGGAAGACCTACGCCATCCGGTGGATCGACCCGGCGACGGGGAAGATGCGATGCGAAGGCGTCGGCTCGGATCATCATCTTGCGAAGCGGTTGCTGGAGCGGAAGCGGCAGGATCTTCTGTCCGGCCGGCTCGGCGATCCGATCAAGGCCGGCTTCGACGACTTCGTTGCGATGGTCGTTGAGCATCGCGAGCAGAAGGAGCGGGCCGAGAGCACGGTCCGCGAAATCGAGCGCGTGCTCCTCGCGTTCAAGATGATCTGCGACCCCAAGGACGTGATGGCCATCACACCGGCGATGATTGATCGCTTCGACGCCGTCCGCCGGCAGGGCTCGCGCAGGTGCTCGGCGTGTCGATGGTCGAACGTCGCGGACGCCGAGACATGTTGGAAGTGCGGCAAGCCGTTGAAGTTGCCCGTCAAGCCGATCGGCATTCGCACGAGATGCAAGTCACTCGGGTACCTCAAGGGTGCCCTCGAAACGGCGAGACGCACCTACCGGTTGCCCGTCAATCCGATGGCCGACTACGAATTCCCAGTGGTCGAGCAGAAGATGCCGCGGGCGCTGGAGGTGTCGGAGCTGCTCGCCCTGTATCGGGCAGCCGATGAGCAGTGGAAGGCGTTCCTCTACATCGGTGCGACCGCGGGGCCCCGCTCCGGCGAGCTGCTCAAGCTCAATTGGGGCGACGTGGACTTCGACAAGGGGCTGCTCGCCCTGCGGGGCACCAAAGGAAGGTGCGACCGCGTGGCGTACCTTGACGACGGCGCCGTGGGGATGCTCCGGGAGTTGAAGGAGCGCCGGCGGATCGTTGGCCCAAGCGATGTCGCGATCTTCCTGCGTACCGATGGGCAGATCATCGGGCATCGATGGACGCAGACCTTCGTCAACAGGCAGTGGCACCGGCTCCGGGAGCAAGCCGGAGTGGCGTACTGCACACCACACGCACTGCGGAAGTCCTGCGGGACATTCCTGGCTGAGGCGGGCGTCAACCAGCGGATCGCCCGCGAGGTGACGGGGCACGCCACGGCTGCCGTGCTGGAGCAGTACTACCAGCTTGCACGGTCCGGTGCGGCGCGCGATGCTGTCACCAAGGCGGCGGCTCCGCTGAGGGAGGCGATCGCCGGTGCGTGAGGCATGCAATAGCACGTTTCCTGCGCGCGAGCACCCAACGGGGACCGCACGCTACCGGAAGCCGTTTGCCGGCAAGGCGTTACGGAGACGCCTTCGCCTACGCCGAAGTGTTCGAACAACTCACGAGGAGCGTCATCTACGAATGAAACACGATTCTCTGCACCCGCTTCGGACCGCATCGGTGCTCGGCCTCACCGCATTGCTTGGCTGCGCCGCAAGCCGCCCTGCCGCCACCCCGACACCCAAGCCCGTGGCGAAACCCGCTCCGGCCGCGGAACAACGCGATGGAGGATGGGTCCTGCTCGTCGGCGAGAGCGCGGACGCTCTGGGCAAATGGAAGGTCGTGGGCGACGCCGATTTCTCGTCGCACGGCGCGGTCGGGGTCGAGAATGGCGTCATCACGCTGGGAACGGGCAGCCCGGCCACGGGGATCACCTGGACCGGCGATTTCCCCCGCATGGACTACGAGATCACACTCGAAGCGATGCGCGTGGAGGGTCACGACTTTTTCTGCGGCCTGACGTTTCCGGTCGGCGAGTCGCCCTGCACCCTGATCGTCGGCGGCTGGGGCGGCATGGTCGTGGGGCTCTCGAACATCGACGACATGCACGCGGCCGAGAATGAAACGACGCAGGGCATCTCGTTCGACAACAAGAAGTGGTATCCCATCCGGCTCCACGTCACCGCCGACCGTATCCAGGTCTGGATCGAAGGGGACCGCATCATCAACCTGGAAACCACCGGCCGCCGGTTCGACATCTGGCCCGAGCAGGAACCAGTCAAACCGCTCGGCGTTTCCACCTGGTACACCAAGGCCGCCCTACGCAACATCCGATTCCGCCGCGTGACCGCGGCGGATGATGAGAGATGAGGGATGGGCAATGGATGTGCCCACGCCTCACCTGCTCGCCTCATCTCCTGTTCCCTGCCCTCGCGGCCGGTGGTCGCACCGCGTTCCCTGCTTCCTCGCTGTGGTGGGGCGGGCGCGGGCGATGCCGGGCCGCGCGGTTACGGGAGCACGCCCGAACGCTGGAGCGACTCGACGATAGCGTCGGCGATTTCCCGGGCTCCGGTCGGGTTGGGGTGTCCGACTGAGACGTAGACGCATTCGAGGGCGCTGGTGAACGTGGTGGCACGATCGCACATGCCAAACCGGAAGGTGCGCAGCGGGTCTTCCGGGAACAGCTCGAGGTCCAGGTCGGTGAGGTACGCCACCCGGGAATCGGCGACCAGGCCCCACAGCCTCGATTCCGGTGTGAACAGGGCGTGCTCCGGACCGAACGGAGACCGGACGAAGATCACCGGTGCCCCCGCCTCCACGTCGGCGTTGGCGGCGTCGACCACCGCTGTCAGGGCAGCGTCCGACACCTCGCGGAACGTGACCGAGTTCGCGGTGGCCAGATCCCGGAACGAACCCACGAACGGAAACACCGTGATCCCCCGCGAGCGGGCCCATGCCTCGACCCCAAGCAGGTCCGACTCGGCTGCGACGATCTGATAGTAGCCCAGCACGACAATGGGGGCTTGCGGGGCGCTGCCCCGAACCTTCTCCAGCAGCGCCGTCATCTGATCTCCGCAAGACGCCTCCGTGAGCTGAATCAACTCCTCAGTGATCGTGAACGGGTCGAGCAGCGTACCGAGACCAACGTCGTTGATGCATCCGTCCAACAGAACCAGATCCACGAGTTCCGGTCGTTCGATCCGATCCGCCTGTGAAATGATCGAGGATCGAACCGTCGGGACCTCGGGGAAGCACGCCCCCTCGCAAACTCCGTCAAACTCACTGGGCGCGATGGGCGCACCCGCTACGGCAAGCATCTGCTGAATCACCTTCCGGTCGGTGCGCATCTCGATGGCGTCGGCAACCCGGGCCGCGATCTTGTCCGGCGCCTGAAGGCCGTTGCCCCATTGCACCGAATCGCCCACCACCGCCAGGTAGAAGAAGTCTCGCACGAGTTCGATGCTGCCCCCGATCAGCGGGGCACCGGTATCCGTGGTCGACTGAAACACATGCAGCCGGGCAAACGGCCCCCACCCGGCGTCCGGGAGCACAAATGCGAAGCGATATTCGAGGTCGGCGGGCGGGGCGGCCGGTCCGGCAGGCCAGAAGAGCCCCGTGCCCGCGGCCAGGGCGCCGCGGGTGGACGCACTGAAAGGCCGAGGCTCCGCAGAAGCATCTCCGGAGTCGGGTGGATCGACGCGCATCAGATCCACAAAGTCTCCGGAGCGGGCGTCCACCATTCGCGCTCGCAGCGACCCGGGCGATGTCGTGGCCACCCGAAGGAAGAACCCGACTCCCCGACCTGCCGCCGGATCTGCCGGGTCGATGTCGAACATGAACTCCGGCACGTACGCCTGCGTCGACGAGACGGCCGGCGGGATCAGCCGCTCCGTGTCAACGACAACCACCGGCTCGGGCCGGGCGCCCCCCGACACGATGGGCGGCTCAGGTGTGCATCCTGCCGACCCGATGCACAAGACGGCGATCGCGTGCGCGCACCGGAGCCGGGTGCTCACTCGACGATCTCCAGCACCGCTTCCACGATCACGGTCGGGCCGAGCTGACACGTCACCTCGAGGTCGTCACGTACCGAAATCTGCACGCGCGACGTCGTCCCGGGCGCGGTCACCTGGTCGAACGTCTCGTTGTCGACTTGCGGCGACTGGAACAGGTGATAGATGATCCCGTTCTCGCCGCGCCAGATGCGGCAAGGCCCGCCGTTGTCGACGAGGTCGGCCGTGCCCTTGAGCACGAACGGCTCGCCGGACGGAAATACCTCTTCAAGATTCAGAACCTCGAAGTTATTCGTGCAGCCGAAGCCGCATCCAACTAGAACCATTTGCGTCACCAACCGCTTCATCGCAATCATCCGTGCTTCACCTCTCGAGTGTGGCTCCGCCTCGGCGCGGCGCTTCCCGCGGAGCATACAGCGCCCGATCGGCGAGTGCCGCTACGGTTGCCCGTCGGGGCACCACGGTCGGGCCGCAGTTGGTTGGCGTTACCCGATTTCTCGGCCGAGGATCTGGGCGACTTCGACGCAGTCCTTGTCACCCCGCCCGGAGACATTGATGACAATGCTCTGGTCGCGGCTCAGGGTTGGCGCGAGCTTGGTCACGTGGGCAACGGCGTGGGCCGTCTCCAAAGCCGGAAGGATGCCTTCGGTTTCGCTGAGCAGTTGGAAAGCGGTCAAGGTCTCGTCGTCGCCGACGGAGACGTACTCGGCCCGCCCCGTCTGCTTCCACAAGGAATGTTCCGGCCCGACGCCGGGATAGTCGAGCCCCGCCGACACCGAGTGCACCGGCGACGTTTGCCCGTCTTCGTCCTGGAGCACGTAGGTATACATCCCATGCAGCACGCCCGGGGCGCCCTTGGCGAGGGTGGACGCATGCTCGCCCGTCGCGTCGCCGCGCCCGCCGGCCTCGACGCCGATGAGCTTGACCTCGGCGTCATCGATGAGCGGAGCGAAGATGCCGGCCGCGTTGCTGCCCCCGCCGACGCAGGCGACGACGTAGTCGGGCAGCCTACTCTCCTTGGCCAGGAACTGCTCCCGGGTCTCACGGCCAATTACCGATTGGAAGTCGCGCACGATGGTGGGGAACGGGTGCGGCCCCATCACGGACCCGATGATGTAGTGCGTGCGATCGACGGTGCCCATCCAATCGCGGAAGGCCTCGTTGATGGCATCCTTGAGCGTCTGCTGCCCGCTCTCGACCGACACCACGTGCGTGCCCAGCAGTTCCATGCGGAACACGTTGAGACGCTGGCGGCGCACATCCTCGGCCCCCATGTAGACCAGGCACTCGAGTCCGAGGCACGCGGCCGCGGTGGCGGTGGCCACGCCATGCTGACCGGCCCCGGTCTCGGCGATCACCCGCGGCTTGCCCATGCGCCGCGCCAGCAAAGCCTGGCCGAGCGTGTTGTTGATCTTGTGGGCCCCGGTGTGGTTGAGGTCCTCGCGTTTGAGGTAGATCTTGGCCCCACCGAGGTGCTCGGTGAGCCGCCGGGCGAAGTACAGCGGGCTCGGCCGGCCGGCGTAGTCGGCCAGGTAGCCGTCCAGCTCGGCCCAGAATGCCTTATCGTTGCGGGCGGCCTCATACTCGGCCTCGAGCTGGTGGACGGCCCCCATCAGCGTCTCGGGCACGTACTGCCCCCCGAAAGGTCCGAACCGCCCCACCGATTCACCGGTTGTCGTTGCGCTTGTCGTCATGCGTTCGCAAACCCCAGATCCGCTTCACGTTAGCGAGCCGCATTGTAGCACGCAGGGCTTGACCGCCAAGACCATCATGCCGGGGAAAGAGGGTGATGCCCTTGAAAGAGGGTAAGAAAAAGGGTAACAAACGGGGGTGGCATCCGAGGAGCACGAGTTGACGAGCGGGCCTCTTCCCGAGCACCTGCGGCGGCTGTTCTGGGACTACGACTTCGAGCGGCTCGCGTGGCCCGACAGTCGTGACCTCGTGATCGCCCGCATCCTGCAAAAAAGGGGAAGACGACGACATCCGCTGGCTCCGCCGGAGCCTCGGCGACAAGGAGCTGGGCGACTGGATACGTCAGTCGCGCGGTCAGGGCCTCGATCCACGGCGATTGCGATTCTGGCAGCTCGTACTCGATCTTCCCTCCGACGAAGTCGACCGCTGGATCGACGACTTCCACAGGCTCCCCCAGGGCGCGAGGTTCTCGTGAGCATCGCGCACGCAGAGATCATGCCCCCCGCGCAGGAAGAGCTGTTGCGGGTGCTCGGCCCCCTTGCCTGTCGTCTCGGTTACTACCTGGCGGGGGGAACTGCCGTTGGTCTTCGCCTCGGTCATCGTCAGTCTATCGATTTTGACTGGTTTGCGGAGCGACCCGTCACGCGACCACCCGCTGTGCCGGAGGCCGTACAGACGGCCGGCATGGCGAACGGGCCTGTACTATCGCTGCCGTGGACGCCATGGCCCTTTGGGCGGCGCGATCGGCGGGACCGGAACGTAGGGGCGATCTGATTCACCCAGTACCCGGGGATCCTGTGCTCACCGCCTCCCATCCACACACCGTACCCGACCCGCAGCCAAGGCAGCGACACCCGGCGGGCTCGCGCGAAACGGCTGCCGACGGCTTCGCCGCGGGCGTCTCCCGTCCGGCGAGGCGCCGGCCGCTACGCAATGACGCGGGTTACAACTCGCGGATGCGGATGTTGCGGAACCAGACCTTGCCGCCGTGGTTCTGGACGCCGATGTAGCCCTTGCGGGGTAGATCCTTGTACGGGAAGTCGAACTTGCCGATGGGTTCGCTGAACTTCTCGTCGTCGAAGTTCACGTCGATGATCTTCTTGCCGTTGAGCACGACCTTGCATCGCGGGCCTTCGCAGCGCACCTCGACCGCGTTCCACTCGCCGGCCGCGACCGAAGCATTCACGCAAGGGGCGATCACGTCGTAGATGGCTCCGTTCGTGTGCGTCCCCGGCTCCTTGCCGTAGTCCTCGAGGATCTGCACCTCGAAGCCGGAGAACGCCGGGTGCTTGCGATCCGGAACCCGGAGGAAGATCCCAGAGTTCGTGTCCTTGGCCAGCTTGTACTCCAGCCGGAGGATGAAGTCTCCGTAGACGCCCTTCTCGCGAATCCAGTAGTCCTTCCCCACGCCGGAGCAGTGGAGCGTACCGTCCTGCACCGAGAAGCTCATGTCGTCCGCGGAAATGACGTTGCTTTTGGAGTCGAGCGCCGTCCAGCCGTCGAGCGTTGCGCCGTCGAAGAGCGGCCGGTAACTCTGGCAACCCGTCGTAAGCATCGCGACCGCCATTACGGCCGCCCATGACCGTTTGACCATTGTCGTACTCCGTGTTGCCCGCTTCGGACGAGCCACGACCGTGCGCGCTCAGTTTCCGCCGCCTTCTTTGGGGGCTGCCGGTGCAACCGGACCCTCAAACGCAAACGGCGGCAGCACCGGAACATTGAACGGAGGACCGTTCAGCACCCCCTTGACGTCCTTCGAACCCCACCACTTGAGCCCCTCGAGCTTGATCTGATTCGGGGAGTTACCCTTGAGCAGCGGGGCCACCTTCGGCAGTGACTCGCTGACATCGGACTTGACGCAGGCCCTGCGCAGCTCACCCTCACACGCGGCGATGACGGGGGCAAGATCCGCTTGACCCGCCGGCGGGCTCGCCACGAACAACGCGGTCGAGGCCTGGAAGAGCTGCGACACCAGACCGAGCAGTCTCCGCTTCTCAGGATCGGGTGTTCGCTCGTGCAGCCAGAGGTTGACCAGAACCTGAGGCACTGTGGCGTCGGCGGCAGCCGCACCCGTCCGCTTGGCCTTGTAGGCCTTGATCCTGGCCTCCAACACGGTCTCGGCCGCCTTCACGGTTTCTTGAATCAGCGAGGCCGGAACCTTGTTGCCCGAGGCAGCGAAGTCAAATGCGGCGTAGACCTTCCCCAGTACAATCGGGTTGATCTCGTCGGCGCCCGCCTTGCCGAGCGCGGCCACCGCGAGCCGCGCGGCTTGAGCTCGGGCCTCCTCCGTCATGTGCGCCCGGTTCCGGCGCAGCCCTTCGGCACCCCAGTACCGAACGCCCATGTTTGCGTGCTCGAGGCAGGCCACCAGCCCGTCGGTGGTGGCGGCTGAGGGAATTCGCGCCAGCACGATCGCCAGAGCCAGCGCCGCCTCATCCGACTTCGCGTCGCCCAGTTTGGCCGGGAACAGCTTGCTGCACTTGGCCGCCAACAGATCCATGAACTGTGGCGTGACCTTGATGGGCGGGTCCGCCCCGCCCAGGGCGCCGAATGTCGCACGGAACCTGGTCGGGACGCCGGGAGCGTCGGCGTCGTCCAATGCCGCCAACTGGGCAGCGACCCACTTCTCCACTCGCTGCTCCTCGGGCCGAGTGTGCATCCGCCGCCGGGCGATCTCGCGAAGGGGGCTGAAGTCCTGTCCAGGGGCAGTCGCCCCCCAGGGCAGCGACGCGAGGAACGCCAACAACACCACAAGACCGCGTCTCGGTCCGTGGCTGTTCGGCCGCCGCACGATCCAGACGCATGAACTGTTCACGAGAGCCATAGATTGCTCGGGGATCGCGACCCGTCAGCGGGCCACTCCTGGCGTGGATTACAGGTCGCCACGACACACCGGATTGCCAGTTTGCAGCAACGTAGCAGCCCCGTGCGGGGGTGTCAAGGCCAATCCGAGGCGACAACAGCCTTCGGGTGCATCTCATGAATCGTGGCACCACCACACGTGATGGGTGCCACTGGCGGCTTGCCCGCCAGTGTTTCCCGCGGTCCAGGTGTGGTGAGCACGGGCAGGCAAGCTGCCCGTGGCACCCGGCTGCCACCGAATTTGAGATGCACCCACAGCCTTCAGCCTCCGGGCGCCGGCGACGACACGACCCGCAGGCTTGACGCGAAAAATGGTGCGAGGCTATACGAAGTGCTGTACCGTACGGGAAGACCATGAGATCAGGCCGCCTACCGACTCCGGCTGTTCGACGCCTCTCGCTCTACCTCCGCGAGCTGGAGGGCTTTCTCGAACGCAAGCTGGAGACGGTTTCGTCGAAGCAACTCGGCCAGGCCTTGGGCTACACCGATGCCCAGATCCGCAAGGACCTGGCCTGCTTTGGGCAATTCGGCCATCCGGGCGTCGGCTACCGGGTGCCGGAGCTGATCGCGAACATACGACGCGTCCTCGGCACGGACAGAACCTGGAACGCGCTGTTGGTCGGAGTCGGCAACCTCGGACAGGCTCTCATGGCCTATCGAAACTTCGCTCGCAAGGGGTTTCGGCTCGTCGCTGCGTTCGACAACGACCCGGCCAAGATCGGAAGACCCCTGGCGGCCATCGAGGGCGGCACGATCGAGCGCCTTGGCACCGCCGACGAAATGCGGGCGACGATCCAGAAACTGGATGCCCAACTGGGCGTGCTGTGCGTGCCCGCCTCCGACGCCCAGCGCGTTGCCGACATCCTGGTCGACGCGGGAATCCAGGGGCTGCTGAACTTCGCTCCGGTCTCGCTCGCTCTTCCCGACGACGTCGCCCTGGTGGGCGCCGACCTTGCCATCCACTTCGAGCGGCTCGCCTTTCAGGTCGGCGCCATACACCCGAGACCTTCGGAGGACTGATTTCGAACGAGCACTCGCAGCCCTCGGAAGTCCCACCAACGACACACGACCGGAACAGGACCGCCCCACGCACTGTCAAGCGCCGCGGTTTGCCGCGGCCGCGTTTGACGGTACGATATGCCCCGCGCGCACAGGACGTGCACGCAGAAGCGGGAATCAGCAGATGGGCTTGTTGGACGGAAAAAAGGGGTTGGTCTTCGGTGTGGCCAACGATCGCAGCATCGCGTGGCATGCGGCCCGGCATCTGATCGACTATGGGGCGGTGTGCGGCTTCGCCCACCTCCCGGGCGAGAAGATGGCGCGCCGGGTACGCAGGACGCTGACGGGCGGCGGGGTCGAGGATGCATGGCTGCATCCGTGCGACGCGGCGAACGACGAAGACCTGGACGCGACGTTCGCGGCGGCGAAGAAGCACTTCTCCTCAATCGACTTCCTGGTTCATTCGATCGCATTCGCCGACCGGGACTTCCTCAAGGTCGGAAACTTCACCGAGACGACCCGGGAGGCCTGGAGTCAGGCCCTCGATATCTCGGCCTACACGCTGCTCGCGATGGCTCGCCGGGCTCGTGACTTCATGCCCGAGGGCGGCTCGATCATCGCCATGTCGTACCACGGCGCCCGGCAGGTCGTGCCCGGATACAACGTGATGGGCGTGGCCAAAGCGGCCCTGGAATGTACGTCACGGTACCTCGCCGCTGAACTCGGAGCGAATCGCATTCGCGTGAACTGCATCTCCGCCGGCCCGCTGCGGACCCTGTCCGCCATGGCCGTCGGCGGGGTCGACGAGATGTTCGACTGGGTGGAGAAGAAGGCCCCGCTGCAACGGAACGTCGACGCGGGCGAGGTGGGCAAGGCCGCGGTGTACCTCATCAGCGACCTGAGCTCGGGCACGACCGGCGAGACCATCTACGTCGACGCGGGGTACAACATCATCGGGGTGTGACTACAGTGCGGAGTGCGGAGTGAGGAGCTAATCCTGCCGGAATTCCGGCGGGCCGAGAAGCCTTCTTGACCCACCGGCCTCAGTTGACTGTGGTGCGCGAAGACGGAGTGTCCCTTGAGAATTCACTGTTTGATCGCTAGCGGCATCCTGACCGTGGCTACGACCGCACGTGCGGAAACCACACCCCAGGGTGAGTTGATCTTTCCCGCGCAGGCCAAGCACGTCCACGGCAGCAGCGTCGTGGAGTGCCCCAACGGTGACCTGCTCGCCTGCTGGTTCTACGGGTCCGGCGAACGCAGAGCCAACGACGTGGTCGTGCAGGGGGCCCGACTCGAGAAGGGCGCACGAACCTGGAGCCCGGTCTTCCTGATGGCGGACACGCCCAACCTGCCCGACTGCAATCCCGTGCTGTTCGTCGATGCCCAACGGAAGCTCTGGCTCTTCTGGATCGTCGTGCGGGCCAACGTCTGGGAGCGATCGCTTCTCAAGTACCGCACCGCCACCGACTACGAAGGCGACGGTCCACCAAAGTGGTCCTGGCAGGACGTGATCATCCTGAAGCCGGGTGATGCCTTCGCCAAGGCATTGCGCAAGGGGTTCGAAACGCTGCGACCCGACGAGGGCGTCTGGGGTGAATACGCCCTACCGTTCACACAGCTCACGGTGGAGGCAGCGAAGGACCCGGTCAAGCGGCAGACCGGCTGGATGTCGCGAATTCATCCGACGGTCCTGCCCTCGGGGCGCATCCTGCTGCCCCTGTATTCGGACGGGTACATCCAGTGTCTGATGGGCATCTCCGACGACGGCGGGCAGACGTGGCGGGCGAGCCTGCCCATCGTCGGCATGGGTTGCAGCCAGCCCAGCGTCGTGCGACGCAACGACGGCACTCTGCTGGCCTACCTGCGCAACGACGGCGGAACGCCGCCGCGGGTTCAGTTGAGCACATCATCGGATGACGGCGAAACATGGTCGGTCTCACAAGACACGGACATCCCGAACCCTGGCTCGAGCCTTCAAACCATCGCCCTGAAGGACGGGCGCTGGGTGATGGTCTACAACGACACCGAGCAGGGCCGACACCGCTTCGCCCTCTCTCTGTCCGACGACGAGGGCAAGACCTGGAAGTGGACACGTCATGTTGAACGAGGCCAGAAGCACAAGGACAGCTTCGCCTACCCTTCGATGATGCAGTCGCGCGACGGCCGCATTCACGTGACCTACTCCCACCACCTTGGAGCGGCCCGGTCGATCAAGCACGTCGCCCTCGATGCGGACTGGATCCGGCACGACCCCTGACCGCCCGCGACCGTATTCCGTTGAACCTGGGATGAGGAGATCGCCATGCCTCGCACTCGCCTGTTGATCGCTACAACCACGTTTGGAATCGTCGCCGCGGCGGCGTTGTGGCCGGCCACCGGTCAAGCGCCGGCGTCAAAGGCCCGTCTGCCCGGAGCCCGACCGGTCATCGACGCCATCCAATACTCCAGTTTGCAGGCTGCCATTGACGCCCTGCCGGACGAAGGCGGGCTCGTGCGCCTCCCGCCGGGAACGTTCGAGATCGACCAGCCGCTCGTCGTCGGCAAGGGCGACGTGTGCATCGAGGGCGCCGGCACGGCAACGCACATCAAGAACGTCAACGCGGACGGCAAGTCCGCCATCCTGCTCCAGCATCCGAGCAAAGGAGAAAGCCGCAAGGCCGAGCTATGGCGCATCCGGCTCGCCGACTTCCGTGTAACGGGCAACCCCAAGAGCGGCCACGGCATCGAAGCCCGTCGGATCAACGAGATCTTCATCGACGGCATCACCGTCAGCGAAAACGGAGGCGACGGCGTACTGTTGTACTACTGCTACGAGGATCCGCGGGTCTGTGATTCTCTGATCACCTACAATAAGGCCACCGGGCTCAACCTGATCGGCTGTCACGACATCGTCGTCGCCTCGAACCAGTTCGAGGAGAACGTCGACGCGGTGCGCTGCATCAACGGCTACAACCTGTGCATGACCGGAAACAATCTCGACGACCATCTCGGTAACGGCGTCGTCATCGAGAACACCTACGGCTCGGTGGTCAGCGGAAACATGATCGAGGAGTGTAAGGGCACGGCCATCGTGCTGGACCGCGACTGCTTCGGCCACACGCTCAGCGCCAATGTCATCGCCCACAACGACGCCGGCGGCATCGAATTGCGCGACGCCCACGGTTGTGCGGTCAGTGCAAACACGTTCACGGTCGGAGTCAGGAATGCCTTGGTGATCGGCCCCAACAGCGACCGCATCACCGTCACCGGCAACAACTTCTCCGACGACTACGTCGGAGGCGGCAAGGTCGGGCGAGGCGACAAGAACCGCCCCATCGGCGGCCTTGTTCTCGAAAGCACGAGTGACCTGTCGATCTCCGGCAACGTCTTCTCCGGCGTCCGCCCCAAGGCCGTAGCCGTCAAAGGCTCGCCGACACGGCGCACGGTGTTCGCCAACAACGTGCTGACCGACACGATCAGCGATCACACGAAGCTCGGCGAGTCGGTAATCACCGACAACGTAGACAGCGCGAAGTAGGCCGTCCGGGCGCGTCAGTCGAACATCACGAGCTGACGACGGTCGAGTGAGAACTTGTCGAACTGGTGGGTCACGGGAACCGGGTAGTTCCCCGAGAAGCAAGCCGTGCAGTAGTGCGTCGGCGCGTGCTTGACGGCTCGGAGCATCCCCTCGAGCGACAAGTAGTGCAGCGAGTCGACACCGAGATAGTCGCGGATTTCGTCCACCGTCTTGCCGTTGGCGATCAACTCGGTGGGGTCAGGAAAGTCGATCCCGTAGTAACACGGATGCCGGATTGGGGCACTGGCCACGCGCAGATGGATCTCCGTCGCCCCGGCGTCGCGTAGGGCGCCGATTTTCCCCCGCGTGGTCGTCCCGCGAACGACGGAATCCTCGACCACAATCAACCGCTTGCCGCGAACCGTCTCCTTGATGACGTTGAGCTTCATCTTGACGGCAAGGTCACGGTCGCCCTGCTCCGGCATGATGAAGGACCGGCCAACGTAGTGACTCGTGGTGTACGCGCGTCCGTAGGGAATGCCGCTCTCGTGGGAGTAGCCCAGAGCGGCACAGCGGGCGCAGTTGGGAACCGGAACCACCGCATCGGCGTCGACCGGGGCCTCCCGCGCCAGCTCCACGCCCATCTGCTTCCGGACCAGATGAACGTTCTCTTCGAACACGCTGCTCGCCGGATCCGCGAAGTAGACCTGCTCGAAGATGCAGTGGCCGGGGCGGACCGAATGCGCCGAGACGAATCGAGCGCTGTGCATGCCGGACTGATCGATCCGGACAATCTCCCCCGGTTCGACGTCGCGGACATACTCCGCACCGATGATATCAAAAGCACAGGTTTCGCTCGCGACCACCGCCGCTCCGCTCGGCGCCCGCCCAATGCACAGCGGGCGGATGCCGTAGGGGTCGCGAACCGCGACCAGGCATTCGCGAAACAGCAGAACCAGACAGTACGCTCCCTGGAGATGCTCGAGCATGGACACCAGACGGTCTTCCACATCCGCCTCAAGCGGCTGGGCGAGCAGATGGACGATGACCTCCGTGTCGGACGTGCTCGTGAAGATCGCCCCGTTGGCTTCCAGGTTCCTGCGCAGCAGATCCGCGTTGATCAAGTTGCCGTTGTGGGCCAGGGCAACCGGTCCGATGTGGCTGTGCTGGATCAGGAACGGCTGGACGTTGGTCTTGTAGTCGGCCCCGGTCGTGGAGTAGCGCACGTGGCCGATGGCGGTCGGATTCCGAAGTTTCTCGAGCCAGCCCTCGTCAAAGACCTCCATCACGAGGCCTCGGCCGGCGTGGCGACTGATCTGCTCGCCGTCGGTGGTGCAGATGCCGGCGGCCTCCTGACCTCGGTGCTGCTGGGCGTACAGACCGTAGTACGTGAGCCGGGCCGCATCGGGATCGCCGAAGACGCCGAACAGTCCGCAGTGATGTTTCACGGATGGTTGGTGCACCGAGGTATGGGCCCTCATGTCGCTCGTTCGAGGACTAAAAACAAAAGCTAGCAATCGACCGTGGACAAGTCAAGGTCGCCGTGCTTTACTGGCGAGTCTCATCCTGGCGCGGTGCGAGTGCGGAGGCTCGGATGGCCGAGGACACGAAACGGACCGGCGTGGTCGTGATCGGCAGCATCAACATGGACCTCGTGGTCCGTGCCCCTCACGTGCCGCAACCCGGCGAGACGGTTCTGGGGCGCGGTTTCGCCACCATCCCCGGCGGCAAGGGGGCCAACCAGGCCATGGCCATCGCCCGACTGGGCGAGAAGTGCACTCTGATCGGGCGTGTCGGCGACGACGACTTCGGCGAACGGCTACTCATGAGTCTCCGAGGAAACCGCGTCGACGTGGAGCAGGTCGTGGTCACCGAGGGTGCCCCGACGGGCGTGGCCCTCATTGTCGTCGACGAGAGCGGTGAGAACGCTATCTGCGTGGCGTCCGGTGCGAACTTCAGGGTCAGTCCGGATGACCTCGACGCGGCCGAGGAAACTCTGCGTAGCGCTCGCGTTTGCCTGCTCCAGCTCGAGCTGCCCGTCGAGACGGTGCTTCACGCGATCAAGCTGTGCCGGGAGTTCGGCGTGGAGACGGTTCTCGACCCGGCCCCGGCCCCCGCCGACCCACCGCCGGGACTCTTCACCGCCGACATCGTCTCGCCCAACGCCGGCGAAGCCGAGGCACTGACCGGCGAGACACTCGCCACGCACGCAAAGGAAGCCAAGGCCGTTGCCGCCGCCCTGGCTCAGCGCGGAGCTCGCCAAATCGTGCTCAAGCTCGGAGCGGGTGGGGCGCTGGTGTTCGACGGTTCGCGATTCGAGCAGATTCGAGCCCATCGGATCAAGCCGGTCGACACGACCGCAGCCGGCGACGCGTTCACCGGTGCGTTGGCGGTTGGTCGAGCCCGCGGCCAATCGCTCTTTGAGGCGACCCGCTTGGCCAATGCGGCGGGAGCCCTCGCTTGCAGCAAGTTCGGAGCCCAGCCCTCCATGCCCACGGCCGCCGAGGTCGAGAAGCTGCTTCGCACATGAAGCCGTCGGCTCCAGTCGACGCTCTGAGCGGCACGTTCTTGCCTCGCCCGACCTGCCACTCAACCGGCGCGAGCGAACGTACTGAGCGGTGCACACCGTAACCGGGCAATCCTACCCCGCCCCACCGGCCGCACGAGGGAGGATTTACCCGACTCAACCCGCGACGCCTTCGCCCGGACCGGCTGCCGAAATGCGTCCGGAAAACGCAACGAGCGATAACTCGAAACGCGACCGCGAGTTATGTGTACATTGAGCTGATCCGGCAGGGTCTCGGCGGCACGCTGGCACACTCCTTGCCTCTCTACAGAGCGTCTTCAACACGGCGGCCGACAAGATCAGGACCGACCGGGAAGACCAAAAAGGAACCCAAAAAGACACGAAACGACCTTAACTTCCTCCCATCGCTGCTTTCCCTTTACCGCGCCGTGGACACCGTCGCTTTCGAGCGGCGGGGTCCATTTTTACGCGCAGTCGGGCAGGTCTAATCGTAGGTCTCATGATCGTGCAGTACACGAATCGGGGCCGTCCGTGTACAATCCATGTCGGCAGGTAAGCTCGCGCGACGCTTCCCGCCGTCGGGGCTCCCGGCTGACGGCTGCGCAGTGCCCCGGCAGCGGCCCACACTGGAGGTTTCCACGATGGCCACCCCGAATTCGCATTCGCATGGGTCAGATTGTTCGTGCTGCTGCGGCCGGAGCGCCGGCGCAGGCGAGGTCTCTCGCAGGCATTTCATTGGCGGCGTCGGTAGTGCCGCTCTGGGCGGCGCAGCCCTGACCAATCTGGCCTGGCCCCTGGTCGCTTCGGCGGAGTCCGAATCTGCGGCTCCGCCCAAACGAGATCCACTGGTCGTGAAGCCGGTGTTCACGTACGCCACGCCTCAGCGCAAATCGCAAACCAGTTGGCGTCCCTGGGGCGGCATTCAGACCCAGGAGGACGCAGACAAGGAGATTCAGCGGATCCGCGGGGAACTCGAGAAGATCCGCGCCGGCGCCGATTTCCCGGTCAAGTTCCTCCCGGTGGCCGCGGTCAAGACGCCGGATGACGTGAAGAAGCTGAAGGACGTGGCAAGTGCCGACGCGATACTGGTCTATGCCGCGGGAGGGAGCGTCCTGAATGCCATCGCGGAACTCAAGAAGGACACGATCTTCTTCGTCCGGCACCGGTCGGGCCCTGTGTACTTGTGGTACGAGATTGTCCACCCGCGCCACCTCCGCCAGCACAAGGACACGCTTGCGGACATCGGCGCCGACTATGAAGATGTCGTGGTCGACTCGCTCGACGACGTGACGTGGCGCCTTCGCGCCCTGTGCGGCCTGAAGAACGCCATGGGCAAGCGGATCGTGGCCGTGGGCGGGCCCAGCGGCTGGGCCTGTCGCGAAGCGCCCGATCTGGCCCGCGATCGCTGGAAGCTCGACATCCGCACGGTCAACTACGAAGAGTTGGGCAAGCTGATCCAGGCGGCACGGAAGGACAACGCAGCCGTCAAGCGAGCTCAGGCACGCGCCGAGAAATACCTGAAGGAACCGGGGATCAAACTCGATACGAAGCGATCGTATGTGGACAACGCCTTCCTCCTCGAGCAGATCTTCCGAGACCTCATGAAGCGTGCCAACGCGCACGCCATGACCATCAACCAGTGCATGGGCACGATCATGCCCATCTCGGAGACGACCGCCTGCCTGCCCCTGATGTTGCTGAATGACGCTGGCTACATGGCATTCTGCGAGTCGGATTTCGTAGTCATCCCGTCGGGAATCGTCTTGGGATCGATCTCCGGCAAGCCGATGTTCCTGAACGACCCGACCTACCCGCACCACGGCATGATCACGCTCGCTCACTGCACGGGCCCCAGCATGATGGACGGCAAGACTCGCGAGCCGACGCGGGTGATGACCCACTTCGAGTCGGACTACGGCGCCGCGCCGAAGGTCGACATGGGCAAGGGTCAGAAGGTCACGAACATCGTGCCCGACTTCAAGGAGGAGCGCTGGGTTGGTTTGCTGGGCGAAATCATCGATCACCCGCTTCTGCCGATCTGCCGCTCGCAGATCGACATCCGGTACGAAGTCGACGACGGAACCGTGGCCGAGAACATGCCCGGATTCCACTGGATGACGGGGTACGGCGACTACATGCGCGAAATGGGCTACGCGTTGAAGAAGACACCCGTGGCCTGGAAGGCGCTCGGCTGATCAACGGCGTGGGGCGCAGTTCCCGCGAGGCATCTCACGATCCAAGACGACAGTCTGACCCACGGCGAGCAGGTGAAGCTGCTTGTCCGGGCCGGGCTGTTGTTGCGCCCACCATGACCGCATCCGATTGGCGGGCTGGCGTAACGGCTCGTCGGTCAGCCGAAACGTGCCCCAATGCATCGGAACGAAACGCCGCGCCCCGAGGGCCAGGAACGCGTCCCCGGCCTGCTCCGGATTCAGGTGGTTCTGCTCCATGAACCAGGTCGGCTCGTACCCGCCGATCGGCAGCATGGCCGCGTCCAGCCCGGGAAAACGCCGACCGATCTCGACAAAGCCATCGAACCAAGCGGTGTCACCGGCGTGGTAGACGGCAGCGGAGTCCGATTCGATCACGAACCCGCCCCAGAGACTGGCATTCAGGTCAAGAATGCCCCGCTTCGACCAGTGACGGGCCGGCACGAGCGTGACGCGTAGACGACCGACATCCGCTTGATCCCACCAGTGCAGTTCCGTCACGTGCTGGTGTCTGCGTCGCCGAAACCATGCCCCGAGCCCCATTGGGACAACCACGGGCACATCCCGCGGCAGCGATCGCAACGAGCGTGCGTCGAGATGATCGTAGTGACTGTGCGTGACGAGCACGGCCTCGAGTGCGGGCAGTTGATCCGCTTGCAGCCCGGCCGCGACGTGACGTCGATACACGCCTGCGATGCGGTCAGGAAACACGGGGTCAACGAGAAACGCGATTCCATCGAGCATGCCGAGGAACGACGCATGGCCGATCCACGTCAGCTTCACGCCTTCCGAACGGCTGGCGATGAGTTCGAGGTCCGGCGAGATGCGATCCGCCGGCGGACCGGGCCGGCTGCGCCTTCGCCTCCCCAGCAAACGATCTCCAACCGCCCACCGAAACACCTCCCCCAGACTGTGCGGTCGGTGGCCAGGGTCCAGGTTGTCATAGCGACGGGCCACCATGCATCTCCAGGTCGATGCCGATGCATCCAGCACTCCCAGGTTTCCACGTCGGGAGCCGCACTCCCTGGACGCGACCGCCTTCGCGCGCGACGATGCCGTACCGAACCCAAGGAGTCAAGCCGTGCTGTCGAGACCCTTCACGCCGCGTCGTCTGTTCAAGTGTTCCGCCCAGCTTCTCATGCTCATCGCGTGGCCGGCGTTTGGACTGGGCACGGCAACCCTCGCGGCGCCTGCAGCCGTTGAGCTCGGCGCCCCCGACGGGCGGATTCAGTTGCAGCTCGGTGGCGCCGATCAGGGATTGCCGCTCGCGCTCGTGCAGGACCGCAAGTCCGGGCGGAGCTTCACCCACGCCCGGCGGCCGCTCTGGTCAGTCGAGTTGCAGCACGCCGGCGGAGAGAAGTCGACGCTGACGAGCATGCAATGTCCGGGCGCGACGGTCGAGCGATCCTCACCGACAAGTGCCGTCATCACGTGGCCACTCGGTCGTGGACTCGAGTCCGCGATGCCCGAGGCACTGCACGGAGATGGCGACACTGAAGCACGTCAGAAGATAACCGCCCGGTGCACCGTGCAGCTCGATGCGACCACGGCACGGTTGCGTTTGACGATCGACAACCCCTCGACGAAGTGGACCTTCCGGGAGGTGGTCTTCCCTCTGCTGTACCTCAGGCAACTCGGAGAAAGCGACGAGGACGATGTGCTCGTGGTACCGCGGATCTCCGGTCGGCTGACCCGTCGCCCCCTGTCGCAAGCTCCTCCGTTCAGCGGGCTGTACCCGAGCGGCTCGACGACAATGCAGTTCTGCGCGTACGGGGACAAGAAAGGCGACCTCTACGTCGCCACACACGACCCGGCGGCAAGCACCAAGAACATCCAGGCTCACCGCAAGGAGAAGAACACGACAATCGAGCTGCGCACGATCTGGCCGGCCCCCGACGCCGGCCGAGCGGGCAACGACTTCGAGCAGTCCGGCGAGACGGTACTGCGCGTGTTCGACGGCGATTGGTTCGATGCCGCCCAGATCTACCGTCGCTGGGTCTTGGCGGAAGCCGGCTGGCGGCCCCCACTGGCGGCCGGGGGCCGACCCGACACACCCCAGTGGATGAAGGAGATCGCGGGGTGGGTCCAGACCAGTGGCGGCCCGAAAGAGGTCGTGGAGCCGACCCTTCGTTTCGCCGAGTTCATGGGCGTGCCGACGGCGATTCACTGGTACAACTGGCACAAGATCCCCTTCGACAACGACTACCCCCACTACTTCCCGACCAAAGACGGCTTCGCCGAAGGCGTGAAACAACTCCAAGACGGCGGCGTTCGCGTCATGCCCTACATCAACGGCCGACTGTGGGACCGCGACACCGACGACTTCAAGACCGTGGCCCTGCCCGCGGCCACCAAGAACGAGAAGGGTGAGCCCTACGTCGAGCGGTACGGCTCCGGCCAGGATCTCGTTCCGATGTGTCCGACCACGAAGCTGTGGCAGGACCGCGTCAACGAACTCGTGCTCCGTCTCGTCGGGCCCGAGTGCAACGTGGACGGCGTCTACGTCGATCAGGTCGCCGCGGCTCCGCCGCGCCTGTGCTTCGACGCTTCGCACGGCCACCCGCTCAACGGCGGCAAGTGGTGGACGACGCGAGGCTACTGGCCCATGCTTTCGCGTCTGGAAAGAACACTGGCCAATCAGTTCCCCGACAAGATGCTGACCACAGAGTGCAACGCCGAGCCGTACACGCACAACTTCGACGCGTACCTGACGTGGAACTTCCAGTACCGCAACCAGATCCCGCTGTTCGCGGCCGTGTACGGCGGAACGCTTCAGCTCTTTGGGCGTTCGTTCAATGGCCAAGACCAGCTTGCCCACCGGATGCGGATCGGGCAGTCGCTGGTCTGGGGCGAGCAGCTCGGTTGGATCAATCCGGCAATTCTTGACCGGAAGCAGACGGCCGAGTTCCTGCGGGCCGCGGCCCGCGTGCGCCACGCCCTGCTGCCCTTCCTGTCGTGGGGACGAATGGCCCGTCCGCCCGAGCTGCGCGGCGAGATTCCCGACGTAACGGCCGACTGGGCATGGCGGAAGGACTGGAAGATCACCGACTCCGCCGTGCAGCGTGGTGCCTGGCAGGCCGAGGACGGCCGAGTCGCTTTCATCTTCGCCAACGTCTCGGATGACGACGTACAATGCACGTGGCACCTCGAGCCGGCCGCGTACGAACTCGCCGACAAGCTGCTGACGGTGGCACCGTCGAGCAGCGACGCCTCACCCCGAAGCATCCGCGGCACGACCGACACCCCTCTTCGCCTCGCCGCGCGAACCATCACCGTCAACGTCGTGTCGTCGGCACCGTGATGGCCCTGCCCGCAGCGCACAGAAAAAGAGGGCCCCGGCGTCTCCCCACGACGAGGCCCTCTGCTGAGATAAGCGGCAACCCGGCGGGCAAACCCACGCCCACCCCCCGATCCAGACGGATCATCTGCCAGGCGTGGGTGCCCGTCGAACCGCCACTGACTCTCTCTCCCTACGGCGGCTGCGAGTCCACCCAACAGAGGAGCAACCGGCGTGCCAATGGCCTTCTCGGACTATGGCGGAATCCACACCAGATGTAAGCACCTGCGAATAAACCGCTTACATCGCTGGAAATATGTGCAGGGCCGCCAGGTGAGGAGCGAGACGCAGAAATCGGGAACGTTTACCCACATGGTACAGAGGCGGGGAGGGTAGCTTTACCCATAACGGTGGTCGCCCAGCGCAGCGGTCGCGGGCGATCTGTCCGCCCGTACTCTCCGCCTCGCCTCACGACCGCGCTCGTGGGCAAGCCGCTTGGCGCCCCCTTTCGCACACACGCTCCAAGAGACTCGTCCTGAAGAGCTCGGCCGTCGACTCATTCTGAAGCACGTGCCGCCCGCACCATCGCCGAGTACTGGGCAGAATCCAGAACGGCCTGTGCCAGGCTCGCTTGATGATCTGACAGCAGCCTTCGTTCAGCAGCCGAGAGCCGCCGACCGTGGCCGTCGTTCCGAGCCGCCAGGACTTCAACCGTTCGGGCCGCGAGCTTGACGCTCTCAAGAAGGTCGCGGCGCCTCTCTGCGAGCGCCTCACGATTCAACCCAAGGGCCTCGATCGTCTGTATGGCACGCGTGTTGTCGTCGATGGCGTACGCATATTCCTCCCGGAACCCGATGTAGTCGCCGGGATCGTCGGCAGCCGGGTCGATGAACAGCGGGTCCTCAGCATCAAGGTTGGCATGATGTGACGCCGCACGTCGCGCCGGTTCGGCAAGAGGGAAGAGGTTTCGCTTGAATCGCTGATTGCAGAGCTGACAGCTCAGGAACAGATTCGCCCATGCGTAGGCCAGCCAGTAGTACCCCGGTTTGCCCAAGGCATCACCGGCCTGCTGCCGATAGCCGGCCTTGGGCCGGAAGTGCTCCACGTCACCGTAGCTGACATGCGTAATCTTGGATTCGCAGAAGCAGCACTTGCCGTGCTGCGCCTTGATCAGCGCGTTTCTGACCGACTTGGCGCCGTACACGTCGGAGGTGAAGTCGAAGTCTCTCGCCCCGGCATCGTACTCGTCACAAAGCTTCTTCGTATGCTTGGGACCGCGAGCATTCGCATCGCGCAGGATGCGCGGAGCGGTGGCCGGCTTCTCGACGCGGATCACCGCTTGCGGCTCCCACGCCCCTCGAGAACCTGTAGCGTTTCGTCCAGCAGCGCCATCTTCCTGGCGTCCGCGGCCGTCTCGCCCCCCGGCAGCATGCCGATCTGCTCTTCGAGTCGGGCAAGCTTTGTGCGGTCTGCTTTCGTGAGCTTGGCCTTGGTCAGGATCTTCTTTCGCTCCGCCAGGAGCGCCTCGATCTCCGGTGGCCGGGCGCTGTCCAAGCCAAAGAGGTCGCTCGTGAGCACCTGGTCGATCCGCCACCCCCGGATGGCCTCCACGCTGTTGTCGATGACCACGTGGTCGCCCTCGCGTCGCAGAACAACAAGGTTCGCCCCGGCTGCGGCCTGCACGAACAGCGGACTGTGCGCCGTGACGATGAATTGCGTGTTGAGGAACCGCTCGCTCAAGTAACCCATGAGCTTGCGCTGCCACGTCGGATGCAGGTGCAGGTCGATCTCGTCCACGAGCACGACGGCCGGTTCGGCGAGTGGATCCTTGCTCTTCGGATACCGCTCGACCATCCGCCACGCGAAATCAACCATCCAGGCAACCACCGTCTGGTAGCCGTACCCAATCCAGCGCAGCGGAATCCAACCGTCCGGCGTCTCGAACTCAACACCTGGCTGGGGACGGCTTCTCGTTGGAGTCGTAATCCGTATGTCGGTGATTTCGTCGGGCAGGATCGTGAGGAGAAGATCCTTGACCTGCTTGAAACGCGCACGTTGTTGAGGTCGAACCTCGGACTCCTTGCTTGCTCCGTAGTCGAGTTGCAGCAACCACTCCTCTGCGTTCACAAGCTCGACGCGGTCATCGAACGGATCGGCGAGCGGGCGGTCCATCTTCTGGTCGCTGAGTGCCGCCGATCCCATCCGGCGTGCCGCCCCGTAGCAGCAGCACAGCGGGAATCCGCTTTGGATGGATCCGAAGGTGCTGAACGTGGCACCCAGCGTAGCGCGATAGATCTCCGTCCTTTCGGGCGGCCGGGCCGGACGGAGGCATGCAGCAATCGCGGTCCTGCATTCAATCAGCCCTTCTGCGTGAGCATCGACGCGGTAGTACTTGCGCCCTGTGTCCTCCGGGAACGAAGGAAACCCCCTGAAACCAGAGAGGAGTCGGGCTGGTCCGGGAGACTCACGGCTGAACAACGCCAAGCATTGAAGTAGTGTCGTCTTACCGGTTCCGTTGTCGCCCAGTAGCACGGTCCAGTGCTTCGCTCGACCGTGCCCGTCTGAGAGGTCAAGGGTTTGCCTCTCAGCCCCGAAGCAGCGTACGTTCTCCAAAGCAAGCGACAGGAAATACGCCGGCATTTGCGCTCGCCCCCTGGATTCGGGAGACGCTTGGGAGCGTGCCGGCTTGGCCTTGTTGTTCGGCATTTGTCGATGCCCGCCCGTCACATGGCAGATGTCAAGGACTGCATACTCAGCTTAGCATACGAGAATCCTACCGCAATCCCTCGACGGATTCACGACTCAAGGGCCGAGCCTAGCACATGGGCCAGAAGGCAATCGTCCACCGTTGACGTCACGGCCTCACTACACGTAGCATCCGTCCTGGCGCGGGATTCTGTCGTTTCGGCGACGCGGGAGTCGTCCTGCCGATTGCTTTCATGACCGTCCTCGACTGGGCCATCATCGTCGGGTACCTCGGCTTCATTGTCTGGCTTGGTGCGCGGTACGCGCGGCGGCAATCCAACACGACGGAGTACTTCCTCGGCGGGCGGCAGATGCCGCTGTGGGCGGTGACGCTGTCGGTCATCGCGGCCGAGGTTTCCGCGGCGACGTTCCTGGGCGTGCCGGCGGTGGCCTACTCGGGCAACCTCGCCTACGTCGTCTTCTCGCTGGGCTTCATCTGCGGCCGGCTAGTCCTGGCGGTGTTCTTCCTCGGTGTGTATCGCCGGCTCGAGTTGTACACGGTATACGGCTTCCTCGACCGGCGGTTCGGTCCGCCGACCAAGAACGCGGCCGCCGCCGTGTTTCTCCTCGGGCGGCTGCTGGCCAGCGGCGTCCGGCTGTTCGTCCCGGCCGTCGCCATCAACATGATCACCGGGCTGGACCCGTACGAATCCGTACTCATCGTCGGGCTGCTCGGATTGGCGTACACGTTCCTCGGCGGGATTCGCGGCGTCATCTGGACGGAAGTCGTGCAGGCGTGCACGTTCATCGGCGGCGGCATCGCCCTCGTCGCATTCGTGGTGTGGAAGACCGACGGCGGACTCACCGCGGCCATCAACGTGTGCGCCAACGAAGACAAGTTCCGCGTCTTCGACACGAGCGGCTCTCTCTGGACGGAGCCGTATCACGTCGTCACCGCCTTCGTCGGCATGACCGTGCTCACGCTCGCCTCTCACGGCACCGACCAGGACATGTGCCAGCGCATGCTGACCTGCAAGACCACGCTGGCCAGTCGACTGTCGGTGATGTACTCGGGCCTGCTGGGGCTCCCTGTAGCCGTCATCTTCTTGCTGCTTGGTCTGGCGCTGTACGCGTTCGTCACACTGAACGACGGGACTCTGGGCAAACTGAAGCCGGACGAGATTTTCCCGGCGTTCGTCCGGGAGCACTCGGTTCCGGGCGTGCCCGGGCTGATGCTGGCAGCGCTCGCTGCTGCGGCGCTCTCGACGCACGCGTCGTCCATCGCCTCGATGGCATCCACCACGATCGTGGACTTCTACCGCCCGTACATCCGCCGGAATGCAGACGAGGCGCATTATCTCTGGGCGTCGCGAACCGCCTCGATCTTCTGGGGGCTCGCCTTGATCGGTGTGGCGTGCCTTTCGGTCGAGATGCACGAGCGCGGGGTGACGATCATCGACCTCGCTCTCGGTGCGATGACGCTCGTGTACGGCCCGCTGCTTGGCGTGTTCCTTGTCGGCATCTTCACGCCGTTTGGGCGGAACGGCTCGAACCTGGCCGGGATGCTCACCGGGTTTCTCGTCGTGGTCTTCATCACCACCAAGAACACGCTTCTGGAATGGGCCGGCCTCGCCGACCAGTGCGAAGGCCTGCGAGCGTTCCACCTCGCCTGGCCTTGGTGGATCGTCCTCGGTACCCTGGTGACGGTGACGATCTCGATGATGGGCGGCCGGACTCCGAGGGCACAGGTGGACAACGCTCGAGCCGCAGGAGGTGCGTAGGATTGTCGGGCTTCGCTGACGACGCAGTGGCGGCACTGCTGGCCGCACGAAACGACAACGGCGGCTGGGGCTACCGTAGCGGGGCAGCCTCCGCAACCGAGCCGACCGCGGCCGCGCTGCTCGCTTTGCACGCGATTGACCGCGAGAGCGAGGTCCGCGATCAGGCCGTGGCCTGGCTGCTGGGGCGACAGACAGCCGAGGGCGGATTCTCCGCGGCCGACGGACACGAGGGCAACAGTTGGACCACGGGTCTGGTGCTGACCGCCCTGCTGAGAGCGGGCGACAGCAGCGCGCCCGACGCCGCGGCGCCCGCTGCCGACTGGCTGGTCGCGTCCAACGTCTTCACATTGCCCGCCGCCCAGGCCGCATCGTTCGGCTACGACACGACGCTTGTCGGCTGGGCCTGGACCGACGGAGACTTCTCGTTCCCCGAGCCGACCTCGTTCGCGCTGATCGGCCTGAAGCAATCGACACACAAGGATCACGCACGCGTGACCGCAGGTGAGGCGCTGTTGCGCGACCGCTTCACCACCGACAACGGGTGGAACTTCGGCGAGCCGAACGTGCTCGGCAATGATGTTCCCGCACAGATCGCACCGACGGCGTTGGCCCTGCTCGCTTTGCAGGACAAGACCGACGAGATGACCCAAGCCGCCGTGCAGTATCTCCAAGCGAAACTGCCGACGCTGACCGCGCTGATGTCACTCGGCTACACGGCGAACGCCCTGCTCGCGTGGCAGGCCGCGGACGACACGTTGCCGGAAACGATCGAGCAGCGATGGCGTGCGGTGCCGTCGGCGCGGCGGGGCAATCTCGAGACCGCCCTGCTTCTTCTGGCCGGCGCGGCCCGTGACCGAAACGGACTGATCTTCGGATGAGTGCCAGACGACCCACGCGCAACCATTGTCGCGATCCGCAGCCATACGGCGTTCTCACGCGCCGACAGTTCGTCAAGACCGCTGCGGCCGCGTCCGTCGCCGCGACGCTTCCATCGTGCGTCGATCCGGTCTTGCTCGACCGCGGGATGACCGCTTCGGTCGCGATCCTCAAGGCATCGGCGTACGACGACAGCCTGCTCGGCGTGATCGAAGCCGGCTTCGGGCTGGTGCCTCCGCCGGACGTAACCGGCAAGCGCGTCCTGCTCAAGCCGAACCTGGTCGACCTGCCCTTGGACGGCAAGCCAAGCGTAACCAACCCCGCCGTGATCTCGGCCGCGGCCGAGGCCTTCCGCCGGCGCGGCGCAGCCGAGGTCGTCGTCGGTGACGGACCCGCCCTGCGCCGCGACGCGATGGAGATCGTCGACGGCATCGGACTGACGCAGGTGCTGGACGAACACGAGCTGTCGTTCGTCGACCTGGCCACGGACACACTGACTCGCCTGCCGAACGCCGGGCGCTTCTCGCCCGACCCGCACTTGTTCTTCGCCGAGACCGCGGCGGCCGCCGATGTGTTGGTCTCGATGCCCAAGATGAAAACGCACCACTGGGCCGGCGCGTCGCTGTCGCTGAAGAACCTGTACGGCACCGCTTCAGGTCAGGCCTACGGCTGGCCGCGAAACCGCTTTCACTTGCAGCTCCTGCACCCGGCCGTGCTCGACTTCAACCTCACGCTTAAGCCCGACTATGCCATCGTCGACGGCGTAATCGGGCTCGAAGGCGACGGGCCGATCATGGGCACGCCCATCGAGGTCGGTGCCCTCGTCATGGGCGACAACCTGACCGCCGTCGATGCGACGTGCGCCCGCGTCATGCAGCTCGAACCGTTGAACATCACGTACCTGCGCTACGCCGCCGGCCTCCTCGGACCCGCCGCCGAACCCGACATCACCCAGCGCGGCGAGTCCATCGACACCGTCACCAAACGCTTCGCTCTGCTGCCGCACCAGGGCAACCTGCGCTCCAACCGCAACGCCCCGGCCACGCCCAGCAACCCGACGCTCTGACCGTCGGTTGGGCGAAACTGCCCACGCGAGCATCGCCCTCACCGTGAGCATCGCCCCGGCCACGCGCACCCAGCCCCGCCATTGCCGCTTCTCGCGTGCCGTCCGCGACTGGCATGGCGATTGCTCACTGGTCATGTCAAGAGCGGGTGTCGATCCCGTAGCAGACGAACTTGTGGGAACGGGGGCCACAGAAATGCATATCCGAAACCTGCACATGAAGCTCCGGCGCATCTTCGCAGCCACGGCACTCAGCTTAGCTCTGGTGGGCCCCGCCTCAATGGACGGCTGTGGCGGCGTCGAGGAGGCCTTCCTCACCGGCTACGAAATCGGGCAGGGACTGAGCAGCTACGACGACTCGTACGGCTACGACACAGGCTACGGCGGGGGCTGGAACGACTCCTACGGCGGTGGCTTCTACAGCAACTGGTACACCGACACGGCCGTCAGCAGCAGCGGAGACTCCGGGTACATCGCGCTCGGCGACGGCGAGTTCTATTCGTGGTAAGCGAGATGCAACCGCGCTGAATCGAACGACTGACCGCGAAGGACACGGAATCGGGGTGGGTGCGTCGACCTCGCTCGTCGGGGCGGCGCACTCGCCGCTTTTACACCGACAAGCCGAGCAACCGAGCCGCGTTCGCACTCGCGATTGCCGCGCGTTGGTCAGCCGTCATATCGGCGTGATCCAGCTTCGCGACGTTGCAGGCGGGGTAATTCAGGACGGCCCCCGTTCCGAACAAGACGCGATTGGCGCCTACCTCATCGACCAAGCGGCTTACCGCGTTGAAGCCTTGCAGGCATGAGATTTCGTAGGAGACGTTTGCCACGCGCTTCATGAGTCGCACGAGGCCCTGGAACTCGACGAGGTAGTTCGGGCCGCTCATGATGAAGTGTGTGCCCGGATGTCGATCCACGGGAGCACCGATCGCCTCGAGCGGCACCGGCTGGAACCGCCAGTTCATCATCGGGCGGGTGGGGATCATGACCGGAACGCCGCACGCGGCTGCAGTTTCGCAGACGTCGTCGGTGAACGCGTCGTCGAGGCTGTAGCTGTGCAGCTTCGGGTACAGCCGCACGCCGCGCATCCCCGCCTCGACCAGGCGCCGAAGCTCGTCGCCGTCGCCGCCCTTGAACGGGCTGATCGTGGCCATCGGAATCAGGCGGTCCGGATGTGCGTTCGCCGCCTTCAGCGTCTCTTCGTTCCCGTCCGGCCAGTGCAGGAACGGACCCCGCAACGACAGCACGGCCGCACGGTCGATCCCGTTGCGGTCCATCAGCCCGACAAGCTCATCGCTCGTCTTGTGATGCAGATCCCAATACTGCCAGTGCCCGAAGCACGCGTTGATGTCGATCCGCATCATGACAACCCCAGCATGCGTGCGTGGTTCCCGCCGAGAATCAGGGCCTTGGCCTCGTCGCTCAACTCCGCCCCCGTCACCTTCGCCATCTGACAGAACGGATCGAGCAGCGGCATGTCGGTCCCGAAGACGATGCGCTCCGCCCCGACCTCGGCCACGGCGAACTCGAGCATCCCGTTGTCGATCACCGAGCTGGCCGTGTCGAGGATCAGGTTCGGATGCTTCTTCGCCGCCGCGACGGCCTTGTGCCAATCACCGAACGCATACGGGTGCCCGCCCATGTGGGCCATGACCAGCCACGCCTCCGGCACGTGGGTCATGAGGTGGTCGCACTCCTCGGGCGTCGTGTGGGCCAGGATCGGCATCTTCAGTTCGGCCGCGACCTCCAGCAGCGGATAGGTGTACGGCTCCGTGATCTTCGCCTCCGGATGCGAGTAGATCTTCACACCTCGCATCCCGTACTTCTCGTAACCGCGGCGGATCTCCTCAACGGCCCGCTCCCCCAGCCGCGGCGTGGGCACGGAAACGTAACCGATCAACCGATCCGGGTGCCGGGCCAAGTCGCGACCAAGCGCATCGTTGCCCTCGCGCATGTTGTAGAACAGCGCGTTAAGCTCCGTGACGAAGATCCGATCGAACGCAACCGCGTCGGCGTATCGAATCAACGCCTCGGCATCGGCGGACATGTGGAAGTAGTCCGCGGTGCCGATGTGTACGTGTCCGTCAATGATCATTGTGTGGCCCGCATCCACGCTCCCTGACGGTCGCGTCTCGGTTCCGCCGCACGCTGCTGATGCAGTGTCTCACGCCAATTGCGTTCTTTCCGAACCGCGACCGTGAGGGAGCGGCAATGCTTCGACTCGCCGTGGCCGCTTCCTCACGGGCGCGGTTCGGATCAGACAAGCCTCGGCAACTCCGAGACACGACACTAACGCACGTTCTCCGACTTCGAGATCTTTGGCTGGACCGGAGCGGCGTACAGCTCCGCCAGTTGCCGGACCGCCTTCTCCCAGTTGCCCGACCCCACTCCGACCGGGTGCTGCATGCCGCGCCGCCATTCGGCGGTGAGCACGTAGTCCAACGGCTCGCCCGGTCGGATCGACAGCTTCACGCGGCGCTCGTCGGTCTCCGCCGCCGTGCCGGCGCAGCGAGCCGGATCGAACGTCACGGCCATGCCGATCTCGCCGATAACCGGCGTCTGCTCGCCCCACACACCGAAGACGCCCGCCCTCTTGTCGACGAAGCTCGTGTCAGTTACTAGCCGCGTCAGACCCGGAGCCAATGCCAGCGGCTTCGATCCGTCGATGCCCTTCACGACCGCCCGCACGGCCGTCTCCTCGCGGCCGGCGTAGATCATGCACGTCAACGTCACATTCACCGACGGCTGGTCGGATACGACGTTCGTCGCGGTCATGCTGACCACGGACCGCACCGGACCGCTGACCACGACCTTCTTGCTGACCTCCACGTCTCCCTTGCCCGCGGGCTTCTGGGCAACGTGCGCCTTGTCGCCGACGTAGAGCGTCACGCCCCCGGAACCCGAGTTGGTCCCCACGAGCAGCGCGTCGATACCCCAATCGATCTCATCGTGATAGCTCTTGGCCCCGAACGAGTTCAGGATCAGCCGGTCGACCTTCTTACCGAAGAAGTCGAACTGCCCCCAATACGCGCGCCAGGCCAGGCGCTCGGACTCCCAGCCGATGTTCGGCGGAACCCAGTCCATCGCAGTGGCGGTCCGGTGCGGGAACGACTTGCCGCCGCCCCCGCCGGCCATGTCGAAGTAGACGTAGTAGAGGTTCTCCGCATCGGGATCGAGATCGGCAAGGAATGACAGCTCCCGGCCCACTTCGGAGTCGATTCCGTCGATCTGGTGCTGGATCTCGCGCCACGCGATCCAGCGGTCGCCGGCGACGACGGCAACCGGCCCGGCCACGAAATCGGGAGCGGCCCTGACGATGTCCTTCAGAGCAATCGTGACCGGCCAGCCCACACGCTTGTGGCGTGAGGGGAGTCGCACCGCAACACGTTTGGTGAATCCACTGTACGCCCGCGCCGCAGCAGTCGCCTTGTCGGCCGCGCCGCCGCCTGCGAGCGCCGCCACCGCATCCGCCGCATCGGCGTAGTCGCCTTGCGCGTATGAACGCTCGGCCGCCTTCCACCCGTCCTTGCTGCCGAGGCGCGCCTCGAGCCTCCCAAGCAGCCGGTCGCGAATCAGATCCAGGTAGTACCGGCTACCTGCCGGACTCTTGCGGATGTGATCCCCAATCCACTCGGCGCCTGTCCATTTGGCGTGGATATCGAGGTAGCACGATTCCACCGGATCGGGCTCGGGGTCGCCCAACGCCGCCTTGGCGATGTCGATGAACCGCTGTGTGTCGGCGATCACTTTGGTCAGCTTTGGCACGTAAAACGCGTTGAGCTTGCGGAAGTCAGGCGGGATCTCCATCCGGTCGCCGGTGTGCATCGCCCAGTCGAACTCCGGCGTGCCGTCCGCGTCGAGATCAATCTGCCGGCGGTCGAAGTAGCCGTTCTTGTCGCTGTCGACGTAGACGTACTTCATGTCGACCTTGCCGTCGATGTCGTAGTCGACGTCGATCCATCCTTCCGTCGCTCCGGCCAAGTGCAGTCGATGATCCGTCGGATCCCAATACAGCCGCATGGGCAGGGCCGGCTTGACGCTCACTTCGTTTCGCTTGTTGATGGCCCCGCACGTCGGACCGCCGATCTGCGGGAAGTTCTTCGACGGATGGGCGATGACCCCTTCCCAGCGCTCGTTCGGCGTGCCCTTCCAGTTGCCGTCGGTGTTCGAGTCGATCTCGTCCCAGGTAAGCACGGTTCGATCCCACGCCGCCTTGATGGCCCACGGCTGGGCGTGTTCGCGACTCATGAACTTGCCGGTGCGGATGCCGCGAATCTTCGTCTCCTCCATGAGGTCCGTGGGCATCTTCAGATCGGAACCGGGCCCTTTGTCTTTGCGGAACCAACGACTGCCCGCGGCCACGCCCGAGATCGAGAAGTCGTAGTCGTGGGTCCGGCGACCGAACGCATCGTTGTCGATGTCGAAGCTGTAGCGAAGGGCCTCCACCTCGTCCGCCAGCGCCTGGTATCGGATCACCACCTCGCTGCAACCGTCCTTGTCCGGATCGTAGAACGCGAACGGGTTCTCCCAGATCGAGACCCAGTGGTCGCCGCCCTCGGGCAGGCCGAACGCAACGAAGACCTCATCGCCGCTGAAGTGCGTCCGCCACTGGCAGTCCCCCTGCTGGTAGGTGTAGTTCACGTCGTACCACAGCAGGTTGTCGTCCCCGTCGTCGCGTCCCCACCACACGCGCAGGGCCGGCTTGCCGAGGAAATGGTCCTTGGCCGTGTAGTAGTAGATCCCCATCTCGTCGAGATCGTTGTCGCCGTCGTTGTCCTGGTAGTCGAGTACGACGTCGACCTTCCCGTCGGCTTTCCAGTCGGCCACGTACAGGTCGCTGTCGAAGTCGCCGGTCAGCAACGAGGTCATGTCCTTGTCCTCGTCGATGATGCGCACGAGCACGGGCTTCGCGCGATCCTGATGCCGCGCGGAGGTGTCGATGAACCACACCTCGTCCGGCTTGCCGTCCGCGTTGGTGTCGACCGCGTGTCGCTTCCCGGCCGGGAGTGCCTTGACCTTGGCAACAACCGCAGCGTCGAGCTTGACCCGATCACCGAACACCCGCTGGAACAGTTTCTGCTTCGTATCCTCGGCACCGCACGCGACCCCGGACAGCACCACCATCACGCCGAGGGCCGGCACCCATTGTCGTAGCGCGTTCACGTCAGACGACCTCCAAGCTTTCCGCCACCGCGGCCAGTGTCTTCTCCACGTCAGC
>CAYMME010000020.1:0-32867 GCA_964391465.1 uncultured Planctomycetales bacterium | reverse complement strand
CACGCCGGATCGGTCTGCCGCGCTGGTCCATAAAGCTATTCTATGAAAGGCTTTATGGAAAAAGGTCTCCTCGTGTCGTCGGGGCGTGAGTGGCTGCCTATGATTGGAATAGGGTGGGGGACGGAACCCCGTCGATCTCCGATGTCCTGGGGGATAAGAGGCACTCCCGGGCATTTCGTAAATCGGTGTGGGGCGTGGATCGCAACGATCCAAGAGGCGTTTGGACGGGCCGGTCCAGCCATCACACAGGTCTGGGGGAGGACGATGACCTTCAAGCGGGTCCTGATCGACGTGGACACACAGCAGGACTTCCTCTCGAGGGATGGCGCTCTACCCGTGTGCAATCGGACGGAAGCCATCGATCAACTGATGCGCGTGATGGCCTGGGTCCGCAGTCACAACGTTCCTGTGGTTTCCTCGCTGGACACGCACGCACCCAACACGACGTTCAATGGAACGCCGAAGCATTGCGTCGAAGGCAGTCGCGGGCAACGGAAGTTGCCGTTCACGCTCATGCGTCAGCACCGGCTGGTCGAGACCGATACGATGCTGTCTCTGCCGCCGGATCTGCTGACCGATTACCCGCAACTGATCTTCCGCAAGCGTAACAACGATTTCTTCAGCAACCCCAAGGCGGACCGGTTGCTGACCCGGCTCGAGGCGGAAGAGATCATCGTGCTCGGCGTCGGGATCGAGGACTGCATCCGGCGACTGGTGATGGGTCTTCTGGCGCGCCACAAGTGCGTGACCATCGTGCCCGATGCCTGCGGTCGTTGGAACAACGTGGACGCCGATCTGGCCGCGCGACTGATGGCGGCCAAGGGCGCGCGCGTCCTCGCTGTTGATGAGCTGCTTTCGCTGAACGGCAGTGTTGCCGTGCGGGTCGCCCGCAACGGTCGACCCGTGGCCCATCACCACGCGGTTAGGCCCGGCACGAACAACGGGCGATCGTCGGCCCGCAATGGGGTGCGGCGGCCGCGAACCTCGTCCTGACCGGCGTGCTTGTCGGACAGAATCCCCGAGAGTAGTGTGGATATCCGGGCACCAGGGGTCCGTGCCCGGCGTGCGCCGGTTGACGAGCGCGGGTTGTTCATGGCCAAGAAGAGGAAACTCCCCAAACAGCTTGCCATCCTCGATGAGGATCTGTGCACCGGTTGCGATGCCTGTCGCGTGGTCTGCCCGGTCGACTGCATCGACAAGGTCGCTGACCCGGATCAGCCGGGCTACGTGGTGGGGATCTGCACCATCGAACTGCCGGCCTGCATCGGTTGCAGACTCTGCGCTCAGGTTTGTCCCTGGGACGTGATCACGATGGTTCCCACCGACGAGGTGCAGCGTGTGCCCGCGCTGCGCGCGATGCTTGCGTAGCGTGCGTGCGGCTGTTGCCCGCGGCATTGGCGGTTCCGCAACCCATCGGATCGGCCGGCTCGGATTATGCGCTCATGCTTCGAGTCGGAAGGTGATGAACGTGAGGTCGTCCGGTTTGGAGGGGCGGTCGGCGTTGACGGCATGCATCCGCTCGTGGCAGGTGGCGGTGAGGCGCTCGGCCACCTGCTCGAGTTTCCCCTTGCGAATCGTCTGCACGATCTCGGCGGTGTAGAGGTTGTCGAACAACCCGTCGCTGGCGAGCAGTAGCGTGTCGCGCGGACGCAACTCGAGCACCGGCCCCACGTCGATGCGCATCTCGGCCGATCCGATGATGTTCGACACCAGGTGACGGTCGACGTGGTCGATTGCTTCGGCCTCCTCGATCAGCCCTGCTTCGAGACCGTATCCGATGGGGGAGTGGGAGATGGTCTGATGCTTCAGCTTGCCGCGTTGTCCGACGACGAGAATCATCGAGTCGCCGACGTGGTAGGGTCGGACGAGCGGCCCGTTGATCTCGGCGACGACCAGCGTAGTGCCCGCACCCACGCCGAGGGCGGCGACGGCTTGGTTGGCGTGCTCGAAGCCGTCGAGAATCGCCTCGCGCAGGTCCAGGTCGTCGCGCTCGACTCCCGCCACCGACTCGCTCAGGGCATGGAGTGCGACGCTCGACGCCTGTTCACCGGCCGGCTGGCCGCCGAGGCCGTCGGCGACCGCGAGCAAGCCGCGGTGACCGTTGACCGAGAGCAAGGCCGCGGCGTCTTCATTGCCGGACTCCTTGCCGGGACAGCGGGAGGTCAGAACCGCGGCGGTTCCGGAGGCACACGAATGAACCTCGCAGCCCGGCATGTCCAGCCCAATGAAGAACGTCGTGGGCGTGATCACCTCGGAGGCCATGGTAATCCTCTTATCGGGATCACCGGCTGGGGCAATGACACGAAAACAGGCGCATCGCGCAGAATCTGCCGACCTCCCCCCGGCCGAGATCGGGTTATCCGTCCTCCCAGGTGAACGACTCGAGGTGCTCGCGCAGGTGACGAGCGGTGGGGAACCGCCTTCGGATCAGGTCGTGTCGCAGTCCGCGACAGATCGCCTTGATCTCGGGAGGCTGTCTGGCGTACCACTGCGGGCCGCCCACGGTGTCGTAGAGAATCCGAACCGCGTCGATGACATCCTCCTGCATGCGGGGGCGGGAGGGCGGCCCCCAGTGATAGAAATCGACGAGCCGCACCTCGAAGCCAATGCCCATCCGCTCGACGAGCACGTTTCCGTCGTGGATGTCCCCGTGGTACTCCTTGGCCTTGTGGATCTCTTCGATACCCAGGACGAGTGCGTAGAGCAGATGAAGGGCCTCGAACGGACGCAGGCGTCTGCCCGGCTGGCGTGCAGCGAAGCTGCTGAGCAACTCGCCCTCGACGAGCTCGCTGATCAGGCAGGTGATGGGCATTCGGCGGTATCGAATCGTCTCGGCATTGTGGTACTGGATGACCACACGGCACTTGCGAAGCCGGTCGAGCTTCGTGGCGTAGAAATGCACGGCCCGGTCTTTGGCGTTGCGCTGCGGGTAGAACACCTTGGCCGCGCGGTTGATGCCGGTCTTGAGCTCGACGACCTTGTAGACTTCGCCCTCCCAGCCGGTGCCCAGGGAGGACTCGATCCGGTACTTGCCGGCGATGATCCGTCCCGGCTGCAGATCGAAGGCATCGATGCGACTCTGCGAGTTGCTCTGCGGTTTCGCCATGGCCCGGGTGTCCGCGATCGGCGCGGCGGGGCGGTGGGCCCGACCGCGCGGACGCCGACACAAGAATATCAGGCCGGCGGGCGGCACGAAAGACCGCGAAAGAGAATGAGGCAGACCCAAGGACCGGAGCCGCGGCCGGCGGCGTGAGCCGTGACAACCTGCCAAGTGTGCGTGTGCGCACTTTTTAATTTGACCACCTCGCGGATGGCCCTATAATCCGGCTTGGTTCAGCGCTGATCTTGGCGGACGGCTCGCTGGCGCGGTCGGGCGACAATCTGTGGCGTACTGGTCAATACGACAGCAGCAATCTGAGTGGCGAACGTGGGCGTTGGTTCTCGCGGCGGTGATCGCGCCGACGGGCAGTGCTCGCGCCCAGGAGGTCGCACCCCTCCTCGTGCCCCTCGCCGATTCGGTCGAGGCGCGGCTCGAGCCCACCGGCATTTCGACGTCCGATGTCGAGCTCTTCGGGCAGATGGCCTACCGCTTCAAAGCGGCCGACGGGGAGGATGTCCTGCACTATGTGGGGGATTTCGGCCTGCACATGGGACGGCGGCGGATTTCCGCCCGTGAGGCGGTGATTTGGGTATCGAGCGCCCAATGGGAAGAGAAGTGGTACGTCCGAGTCGAGGTCTTCCTGTGGCGCGACGCTCGGGTGGAGGATCTGGGCGGAACCGTGACGACGGGCCCGGTGCTGATGCTGACGCTGAACACGTTCGGCAAGCTCAACGTCAGCTCCGACTACACGACCACCGAGTCATCGGCGGACACCGTGGCCTACAAGGAGGCGGTGAAGGCTCGGGCGGCGCTGGCCAAGGAGCGAGGCGAGGCGGTGGGGGAGCCGGGGGCTCTGGCCGTGACGGAACTGACCCGGAAGGGGCCGCGTCGCCGGCCGAAGGCCCCGCCCACGGTGATCGTACGTCCGGGCAAGGATTTGGTCTTCGACACCCGAGGTGAGGAGCGCATCGCCACCGCCATCGGCGACGTGTACATCGCCCAGGGAACAGTCGACAGCGCCGAGTACCTGGAACTGCGGGCCGATTCGGCGGTGCTGTATCTGACTGAGGAGCAGTTCCAACGAAGCGTCAAGCAGTTGGGTAGCGGAGGTGGAGGAAACGAGACGAAGGTGGCGACTCGACCGGCGGCGGACCGCCCGGGCGGCGAGCCGTTCGGCATGGCCGGCGGATTGTCCGGCATGGTGAAAGCGGCGTACCTGGAGGGCGACGTGCGGTTGAGTCGGGGAGACCGCATGATTCGGGCCGCCAAGCTGTACTACGACTTCGAGCACCAGCGGGCCCTGATCCTCGATGCCGTGATGCGGGCCTACGAGCCCGTGCGCAAACTGCCCATCTACGTGCGAGCCGAGCAGGTCCGGCAGCTCTCGGGGACGGAGTACCTCGCTCGCGAGGCAAAGGTCACGACCTCGGAGTTCTACACGCCGCACTACCACATCGGGGCGGAGCGCCTGTACTTGCAGGATCGGACGCCGCGCGATGCGGCCGGGGAGATCACCGGTCTGGAGGCCGGGCGCTTCCGGATGTACAACTCGACCCTCAACGTCGAAGGCTCGCCGATTGCGTACTGGCCCTATCAGCAGGGTGATTTCCGCCGCTCGGAAACGGCGATTCGCGGCGCGCGGGTGGGCTATTCCGACGACTTCGGTGCATCCTTCCAGACGCAGTGGTACCTCTTCAACCTGCTTGGGCTCGATGCCCCCGAAGGGTTCGACGCAACGCTGCACACCGATTACTTCTCCGAGCGTGGCCCTGCGACCGGGATCGACCTCGACTACGAACGCGAGGACTCGCTCGGCCTTTTCCGAAGCTACTACATCAACGACCATGGCGAGGACGATCTGGGCGGGTTCCGCGACGAGGTCGAGCCGGACACGGACAACAGAGGCCGTCTGCTTTGGCGGCACCGTCAGTATCTGCCGGGTGATTGGGAACTCAGCTTCGAGTTGTCGTACATCTCCGACCCCAGCTTCCTCGAGGAGTACCGCGAGGACGAGTTCGACGAGGGTAAGGAGCAGGAGACGCTGCTGTACCTCAAGAAGCAGCAGGACAACTGGGTGTTTGCCCTGACTGCCCAGTGGCGGATCCTGGACTTCACCACGCAGACCGAACGTCTTCCCGACATGGGATTCTGGTGGCTCGGTGAGCCGGTGGGCGAATTCGCGACGTTCTACAACGAGTCGCGCCTCGGATTGCTGCGCTACCGGCCGGACAACCGGCGGCTGTTCGACGGGCAGAAGTTCCGCTCAGACAACACGGGTCGGACGGGAGTCGTGCCGCGGGGCGACACGCGCAACGAGATCGACGTGCCGCTGGATCTGGGGCCGGTCCGGGTCGTCCCGTTTGGGATGGTGCGGGGCACGGCTTGGGAGGATTCGCCGCGCGACAGCGCCTTGGGCCGCATCTTCGGAAGCTACGGGTTGCGGGGCAGCACGTACTTCCATCGCACGTTCCCGGAGGTCAAGTCGAAGCTGCTCGACGTCAACGGCATCCGGCACATTATCAAGCCGGACGTGACTGCGTGGGCCAGCCACAGCAACGTCGACAGCAACGAGGTGACGCCTTTCGACGAGGGGATCGAGGACATCGACGAGTTCGACGGGGCCACGGTCGGCCTCCGTCAGCGCTGGCAGACACGGCGCGGGCGGCCCGACGACTACCGCGTCGTCGATTGGATTGTGCTGGACGTCGAGATGGGGGCGTTCAACGAGGCCCAGGGCTTCGAGATCACGCGGGGCGACGCGTTCGGCTGGCGGCCGGAGAACTCGATCAGCCGCAACTTCGTCAACGCCGACTTCATGTACCGCATCTCCGACGCGACGGCTCTGCTATCGGACGCCAACTGGGACCTCAATGACGGCGAGCTCGACCAGTACAATGTTTCGTTCGCCGTCGAGCGCACGCCGCGGTTCAGCTACTTCGTGGGCTGGCGCTACCTCCGAGAGATCGATTCGAGCCTTGTCGGCGTCGGCGGCAGCTACCAGATCTCAAAGAAACACCGGATCGTCGTGCGTGAAGCCTTCGATATCGAGGAGGGCAAGACGCTCGAGTTTGCCGTCACCTACATCCGCAAGTTCCCGCGCTGGTACGTGGCCACCACGTTCGAGTTGGACAAGGCCGAGGACGACTTCGGGATTTCGATCTCGGCCTGGCCCGAGGGGCTGCCCCAGGCCACGCTCGGTTCCCGGCGGTTCTCGCGGAATCCGGAATTCACCGGCATTCGGCCGTAGCAATCCTCCGTTTCAATACGTACAATCCACTCTCGGACCTGCCCGGCCAGCTCCGGTTCTGATCCGACCCCGACGTGCCTTGGAGTGCTGATGAACGAAAAGCAAGAGAGCCATCGACCATCCGCCGCGGAGCATCTCCGCCAGATTGCGGAGACGATGGAAGGCTGCGCGTTTCTGCAACTGACGGGGATGCGCGTCGTCTCCGTCGAGGAAGGTTCGTCGGTGGTCGAGGTGCCGGTTACGGACAAGCTGCTGCAGGGGCTCGGCGTGATGCACGGGGGAATGCTCGGTGCGCAGATCGATACCGCGATCGGCACGGCCGTGTTCGGCGCCCTACGGGGCAAGGGCCAGGTGGTGACCATCGAGTACAAGGTGAGCTTCTACCGTCCGGGCCGGCTCGGCGACGTGCTGACCGCGCGGGCCGAGGTGATGCATCTCGGGCGAGCGACCGCTGCCGGTCAGGCGCACGTCGTCGACCAGAACGGAAATCTCGTCGGGCACGGCACCGCGAGCTTCATGCGCGTCACGAAATCGCTCGAACCCACGACCGGTCGACCGAAGATGTGAGCCGTTGCGGCGACGGGGCGCGAACAATCGCCGACACGCCGACCTGCACCAGCAGGATCTCCGGCTGGCGAACGTCAGGATGCTCGCGCGAAGCACGTGTGAACCGCCCGCGACCGATCTACGCTTCCTGACCGTCGCGTCTCGGTGATGCATACGGCAGCGGTGGCCAAGGTGCTACGGCCGCGGTTACACTCTTGCCGTACTGGCTGAACTGGCACTGCGGGACGGAATCCGATGACGGTAGACCGAATCGTTGAGCACATTGATGCCCATCGCGATGCGCACGTGGCGCAGCTCCTGGAATTGCTGAAGATCCCGTCGATTTCGGCGCAGCCGGCCCACGCCGCCGACATGGTCCTAGCGGCCGAATGGGTGCGCGGTCGGCTTGACGAGGCCGGGCTCGGAGCGGAGGTGCTGCCGACGGCCGGACATCCGGTCGTCTTTGCCGACTCCGGACCGGTCGAGGGCGGCCCAACCGTGCTCGTGTACGGGCACTACGATGTGCAGCCGATCGGCGAGGCCGAGAAATGGGACTCGCCGGCCTTTGAGCCCACGGTGCGCGACGGGGCCATCTATGCGCGCGGGGCGGCGGACGACAAAGGGCAGATGATGACGCATGTCTGTGCGGCCGCCGCGTGGCATGCGGTTGCGAACAGGCCGCCGGTACGCCTCAAGTTTCTCATCGAGGGGGAGGAGGAGACCGGCTCGCCGAACCTCGGGGCCTTCGTGCGCGAGCATCGCGACCGGCTGGCGTGCGACTGTGTGGCCATCTCGGACACGGCCAAGCTGGACGCCGACACCCCCGCCATCACCTACGGCACCAAGGGGCTGGTCTACAAGGAGGTGCGGTTATTCGGCCCGTCGAAGGATCTCCACAGCGGGTCGTTTGGTGGTTCGGTGGCCAACCCGGCCACGGTGCTGGCGACGCTCGTTGCCTCGTTGAAGGACGACGCCGATCGGGTGACGATCCCCGGATTCTACGATGACGTCCGTGATCTGACCGCGGAGGAACACGGGCTGCTGAGCAAGCTGCCGTTCGATGAGGTTGCGTACGCGAAGCAACTTGGTGCGCCCGGGCTGTACGGCGAGGCAGGCTACACCGCTCTCGAACGCCGCTGGGCTCGGCCCACGCTCGACGTGAATGGGCTCTACGGAGGCTACATGGGCGACGGGGCGGCCACGATCATTCCCGCATCGGCGGGTGTGAAGCTGTCCATGCGCCTGGTGCCCCAGCAGGACCCGGAGCGCATCTCCGCTTCGTTCGACACGTTTCTCGGGGATCGCTGTCCGGATGCGGTACGCATGGAGATCACGACGCACGGACTGGCGACGGCGTACGTGGCTCCGCTCGACAGCCATCCGGTTCGGGCCGGGGCACGGGCGATTGAGGCGGGGTTCGGACGCCGGCCGGTCTTTATTCGCGAGGGCGGCACGCTGCCCATCCTGCCCATGTTCAAGAGTGAACTGGGTGCGGACAGTGTGATGCTGGGCTTCTGCCGGCCGGACTGCAACGCCCACAGCCCGAACGAGTTCTTCCACCTGGACGATTTCCATGCGGGCATCCGAACCGTGGCGCACTTCCTCGATATGGCTGCCGAGTTCTGAAGGGCGTTGTTGTGCGGAGGCGCGGACGCGGCCTGTTTGCGGATTCCGGACTGTGGATTCCGGGCCCGGGCGGTGACCAGGACTCACAGTACGGGCCACGCCTGTTTGCGGAGCGGTCTATGAAACGCGTTTTGACCGTTGTCGTGTGCAGTGTTGTCTCGATGGCCCACGCGGATGGGCCGAAACCCACGTGGCCGCAGTACGCGACGAACCCGTTCGCGATCGAACTCGACCAGGATCCACCGACCAACACCGGCGGCGGCATTGCCGTCGGTGATGTGAACGGTGACGGCTTGTTGGACTACTTGGTGACGACCGACCGCGTCATCGGCGTCTACGATCACAACGGCAGGAAGTTGTGGGTCAAGAAGGAGAAGCTGCGTCCGGGTGGCAGCGCCGAGACTGTGGGCCTGCCCGGACACAATCATCCGCGGATCGAAGTGCACGACATCGATGGCGACGGCCGGGCCGAGGCCCTCTACCTGCGCAAGGACGGCGAGTTGGTGATCGTCGACGCCCGCTCCGGCAAGGAGCGATTCACGCACCGGCCCGTCAAGCCGGAGAATGCGGCCGGCTGGGAGGCATTCACCGTCTGCAACTTGCGCGGCCGTGGAGATCGTGACATCATCCTCCAGGCCACGGGCGTGCGCGGACCCGAGTCACGACGCGGGGCCAAGCGTGGGCTGTATGTCTACGCGTTCCCGCTCGAGCGGCTGGACGGCCCACCGTTGTGGAAGACGCACCGATTCTGGGGGCTTGCTCACGGACCGCTGCGCGTGGGCGATCTCGACGGAGACGGACGCGACGAGGTGGCCGGCGTAACCGTTCTCGACCACGACGGTTCACAACTCACGACCTGGAAGTACACGGATCGCTGGAACCGCAAGCGGCACGGCTCGTTCCATATGGACTCGGTGTTCCTGTGCGACGTGCGCCCCGATCAGCCTGGGATCGAGATTGTGCTGCTCGAGGAGGGGGCGAATGCCGTCTCGCTCGTCAACATGAGCGAGTTCCTGTGGCGCAAGGACCACAAACGGCAGGAGCCGCAGAACGCCGCCGTGGGTGAGTTCGATCCGAACCGGCCCGGGCTCGAGATCTGGTGCCGGTCGCGCTACAACACGCATCAGAAACCGTGGGTCATGGATGCAACCGGCAAGGTCGTGGCGGCGTGGGAGATGTCGAAGGTTGCGCCGAAGGGCTGGACGGACGCCGGGGTCGAGGTGATCTGGGCGATTGATTGGGATGGCGGTCCGAAGCAGTTCGCCTGCGCCACCGAGCGCCACACGTCCGGAGACGTATGCATCTTCGACCCCATGAACGGCCGGTTCATCAAGGTGTTCGAAGAGAAAGCCGACAGACTCATGGTCGCTGATGTTTCCGGCGACTGGCGTGAGGAGATCATGGTCGTGAGTGGTCGGGTGTTGCATATTTACTTCAATGAAACACCCAACCCGCGGCCCGACCGGGCGCGCCTGTGGGAACACAAACCTTATCGGCGTTCGAAGGCGAACTACAACTACTACTCCCCGTGATGCGGACAAGTCGGCCAATTCGGTGGGGGTCACTTGTGCTGGTGCTCACGCTCAGCGGGTGCGCACCGAAGCCGGGGGAGTTGCTTAGCAGGAGCTACATCGGCGGGGCGGCTGAGGCCGAGTCGCTCAATCCGCGTCGCTACATGCCCGACGCGTTGATGCGCGTGGCCCCGTATCGAGGTGGCCACCCGCGGGCCACGCGCCGTCAGACCTGTGTCGACCCGCGCAACGATCACAAGCTTCGGGTCGAGTTGCCCTGGCCGGACGCGGGGTACGTGGTCGTCGACCTTCCCGAAGTCCTGTTTGCCGGCCGGTCGCGTCTGTTCATGGCCCACACCAACGCCCGTGATCCGGGCACACGTCGGTTCGCCGCGCTGCCGAACGTAAGGTGGAAGCGATACCGCGACGGGCGCATGAACTATTATCGTGAGTTGCCCGGGGGCGTCGCGTTTTCTGCGCTTGCCATCCCGCAGCGGGGATACGTGGACCTGGCGTTCTCGGTTATCAATCACTCGAAGGTGGACCTCTCGGGTGTGCGCGCCCAGGTGTGCGTGTTGCTCAAAGGAGCGCCGGGCTTCTCTGCCCGCACGCGCGACAACGCGTACTGTGTGGTAAGGGATCGCTTGGTACCGGTTTCGACGGCGGTCCGGCGCGAGTCCGGAAGCGGACGGTACGGCCTTCGGTTCTCCGGGCGGCGGCGCCATGCCGATGCCCCACTTGCCGCGGTGCGCTCGGAGGACGGGAGACGCTGGATCGTGACGGTGTGGGAGCCCTGCTTCGCGCTGCCCGTCAACTCGGCCAACCCCTGCATCCATAGCGACCCCAAGCTCGGCGATTGCCCGCGAGGCGAGCAGGTTACCGTGCGCGGCCGCCTCTACTTCGTCGAAGGCAATGTCGACGAGTTCTACAAGGCTCTCAGCGCACGTGCTGAAGGCTTTCTGCCGCAACTCGAAGAATCCCAGTAGGCTGATCAGCGGACGTCCGGCGGGGCGCCGGACGCTACGGTTGGGCCCTGGGGTTCCGCCATCCCTTACCCACGGTTACAATCCCCCGTCCGCAGAGGCGGTTGTGTCTCTGCCACCCCACCCGAGACGCACAATGGGGCGAATGCGATGTGCGGCAGTCGAATCTGGAGAGGACCGATGAGACGAATCCATGCAGTGCTGTTTGTTGCGGGGAGCGCGGCCGTGTGGTCCGGCGCGGCCGTTGCGGCGGACGAGGACAAGCTCGACCCCTTCGAGTATCCGTTCGTGGACTTGCCGTGGGCCGAGCGGGCCGAGAAGGTCGAGGCCGAGCTGCGCCGGGTGAACCTGTACGAAGGGCACGTGCTCGCTCACATTCTGCTGCCTCCGGAGGGGCATCCGGATCGCATCAGCGGGAACCATGAAGACGGCATGAACAACACCGGGCCGTACCTGGCCGCGCTGTGCTTCAAGTATGCCGTAACGAAGGATCCGGCCGTCCGCGAACTGGCGAAAGAGGCGGCCATGGCGATGGAGAAGATGGAGCGCGTGACCGGCGTGCCCGGGTGCTTCTCCCGGAGTTATTACAGGTGTGAGAAGCCCGTCGAGTTCCCCGAACGCTACTTCTTCCCCGCCGAATGGCACTGGTCGACCACGTTCGAGAAGACGCGATGGCTCGGCGACCCGAGTTCCGACTCACTCACGCACCTGCTCGAGGGCTGTGCGCTGTACTACGACCTCGTCGCCGACGAGGCTGAGAAGAAGCGGACGGCAGCGCTGGTCGATCGTGTGATGACGCGCGTGGTCACGCACAACATGCGTCTGACCGACGTCGATGGGAAGATGACGCTCTGGGGCGATTTCTGTCCCGACTCCAACATCCAGGACCTCAACGCGCTGCTGGGCCTGGCTCATCTGAAGATTGCCCATCACGTGACCGGCAACCCGATCTTCGACCGCAAGTATCGGCGGCTGATCGAGAACCACCGCTACGCCGAGCGGGCGGTGATGGCCCGGATTCTGACCGGACTGATGGCCGAGCAGGCGCCCTGGGACAATACGCTGGGGCTGACCGGGCTGTACTTCCTGATGAACTACGAGACCGACCGCCGCTTGCTCGGCTTCTACCGGGCGTCGCTGGAACGCTATCGCAAGTACCTCGACGACCGGGGCTACGCGTGGTACGACTTCCTCATCCAGGCGCTGTCGTCGGACACCGAGCAAATGAACGAGAAGAGTTACGCGCTGCTCGACAGCAAGCGGTTTGCCCGCCTGCGCGAGAAGCGGGCCGACGGCGTTTGGCAACGGGCCGGGCACCACTTCATGCTGCGATACTGGATGGGGCGTTACTACGGGCTGATCGGGTCCGACGCGACCGGTCAGAAGGATGCAACGAAGGGGGCAAAGCGGCGGACCGATCTCATGGTGGGGCCGCCCTGGGTCACGCCGGGCGTTCAGTGTCCCGAGGGTATGACCTACGTGCCGGGCGGGGAGTTCCTGATGGGCAACGAGAAGGCCGACGACGATGAGAGCCCTGCCCATCGCGTGTACGTCAAGCCGTTCTTCATCGACGTTACCGAAGTGACCAACGCGCAGTGGAAGAAGGTCCACGCCGACCACACGTTCAAGCCCGAAGATGCGACGAAGCCGGTCAGGGGCATGACGTGGGAGGAGGCGGCCGCGTACGCGAAGGCGATCGGCAAGCGATTGCCCACCGAGGCCGAGTGGGAGAAGGCCGCTCGCGGTACCGACGGCCGGTTGTATCCGTGGGGAAACTTCTGGCACGAGACACTTGTGACGCAAGCTGACGCCCAGCCGGTCGCCCAGCACTTGGCTGCGCGAAGTCCGTACGGTTGCCTGGACATGGCCGGCAACGTGTGGGAGTGGACGGATTCATGGTACGAACCGTACCCCGGCAACCGTGTGCCCAGTGAGCAGTACGGCCGGAAGTGCAAAGTCATCCGCGGCGGTGCCGACTTCTGCAGCTACAGCTTCCAGCGATCGACGCACCGGTACTATGTGGCTCCGAACACGAAGCGATACGGCTACGCCATCGGCTTGCGCTGCGTGAAGGACGCTCCGAAGAAGTGATTGAGGCACGCAGGCTGATGAGGGATGATTGATGAAGGATGAGGGTCGGGCTCGCGGCGGTTGGGCTTCGCTGGCCCGCCACACACCGCCCGCCCGAAGCGACTGCTAACAGCTTGCGCGTCCCTGTATCAGTTCTGCTTCATCAGCCAGACTTCAGAAACGACCGTTCCCCAGCCGCCGCAGTTGTGCCAGATCTCTACGTCGACGCGCGATCCGCTCGCCACGTCCGGTGCCTTCTCGAAGCGGAGGACCAGTTCGCCGTCTCGCGTTGTCTCCGGCGGCACGTCGAATGTGAAGAAGTCGCTCATCCGCTCGGGCGGCTCGAGGTTCTCGGCGAGGGGCACGTCGTCGGCGTAGATGGACTCGGACTTCTGGTTCATGCGAAGCGCATAACGCTCCTGGTACCACGGCCGGACGAGCGTGAATCGCACGCGATATTGCGCTGACGGGTCGAGGTCTCGGTAGCGGAACATCACCCCCGGGCTTTCGTGTTGCGTGAAGGCCATGGACCTCTGGCACGGCCGGTTGGCCTCGGAGAGCATTTCCTGGAGATAGGGCTGCCCGTGGTCGTAGGGGGATCCGTTGATCAGGTGCGGGGCCACCGCTCCGGTTCCACAGTTGTCATAGAAACCGCCGGGTCCGGGGTCCTCGTAGGCGACGATCATTGTCAGTAACTCGGCCTTCTCGGGCGGCGAGGCCGCTCTCGCGCGTTCGAGCTGTCGCTCGAGCCAGCCGAGCCCGATGAAGTCGTGGTCGAGGCTGAAGTAGCCTTCGCTGCGCACGCCGAACAGGGCGTTGCTTTCGTTGCCGAGCCGCCCGGCCTCGACTCGTAGCCGCTCCATCTCGGGGGTCTCGGCCTGGTCACCGAGCCAAGGCAGCGCCGTGTTAATGGCGGCGTCGAGCTTACCGTCCTCGAGGGCACGGGTGACGTGGGTCTCGACACGGGCCTGGAGTGCGAGCTGCTGTCGCACCTTGAGTTGGACGTACTTGTCGATCGCCGCTTTCTGCATGTACATCCGCCAGAGCCAGTTTGTTTTGCGCTGCGGTGCGGGGATGTGGGTGCCGGCCTGCTTCACGAGTTCGTAGTAACGGTCGATGCCTTCCTTCTGCGGTAGCGGGTCGTCGGGGTTCTCTTCGATGTTCTCTTCAAGCTGGAAGATGGCATCAGCCATCAGCGGCGCCGCCTCCGGCCCGAACCACGTGCGGGCGTACTCATTCACCACGTCCTCGACCGATGTGTGCGGCGCCCAAAGGAGTCGCTGCCACATCCATTGATTGAAGTGGTCGTGGTGGCCGCTCGAATGTGTGACGTCTCCGATGCCGTAGCGGACGGTCTCTCCGAACACGCGATGATAGTAGCGAGGCCATGCATAGAAGGTGAGCCGGTCGTAGACCATCGTCAGGAACTGGTCCGGCCGCCGGTCGTAGATGAAGTGACCCCAGTGCGGGGGCAGGTCGCCGTTCAGATCGGGGCGGGGATACATCTGGATGTATCCGTTCTGCGAGTACCGCCAGTGCGTGATTTCGTTGTAGAAGACGATGTCCTGCTGTGGCGGGAGTTGGTGCAGGATCTCCTTCAGGTAGCGGTCGAACGGGCCGAATCCGGGGTATCGGAGGAGATCCATCCGGTGCGTTTGGCGGTGGCCGGGTTGCCAGGTCATTGCGTCGGAACCGGGGCCGTAGCAGAACGCTCGCAGCCAGGGCCGCGGCTTCTCCTGAAGGTACTTGAAGATCGCGAGATCGCTCGCATCGTCCAGCTTCTGGTTGGCGGCGAAGATCTCGGTGTCGGGGTGGTACCGGTGGATGATCGCGGCAAGGTCTTCGCAGAGGCGGATGAAGACGCCGCCGTAGGGCTTGCAGCGATCACACTCGCAGCCGCCTCCGTCGCCGGCGTTGAAGCGGACGTAGTCGAAAGGGACGCTGCGTTTGAAGGTGTTCTCCGCCCGCTCGAGGAGATGCTTTCGCGCCCCGGGCACCGACGGACACAGGTAGTTCTTGCGGCCGATGGATTCCTTGCCCTGCCATTCAGCCGGCCCGGAGCCGACGTTGGGGCAGTACTGAACGAGTGTCTTGAGGTCGAAGGACTTCATGAAGCGGTAGATGGGCGCGTCCTTGCCGGTTCCGGCACCGACGTTGAACGTGTTGGCCCCGGCGAGAGCGTCGTCGAGGATGGCGCGATGGGTTTCGGCTTCGGTCCACGGGCGCACGCCTGCACGTCGTCTGGCGACTCCGCTCTGGCCGAATTGCGTGCCCCTGACCTCGAAGGCCGGTGCGGTGCGGACCTCGAGCTTGCTCGGGAACATGACTTGACGCTCGCCGATCTGTATTCGTCGCAGGATCTCGCCGGCGGCATAGAGCACACCCCGCGGATCGATACCGGCGGCCAGCAAGAGCAGGCCGGCACCGTCCGGGACGGTGCGGAGCAGGAAACCCTCGGGGCCGGGTGCCAATTCGGTGAGGCGCGCGATACGAAGCCGTTCGAACTGTGCGGAGAGCTGGTCGTGGTGGGCCGGAATGCCCAGGAGGATGACCAACTCGCTCTTTCTCTTTGCGGTGGGCGTTGCGTCCCGCTCCACCTCCACGCTCGGTCGGACCGCGCCGGCTTCGCCAATACGGTCGGTAAGCAGCTTCGCCACATTACGTTCGACGGGATCCGCTCGATTCCCAATGCGGACACGCACGGCGTCGATCGCAGCGGTTGCAGGCGCGGTCGACAGAGCTGCGAGGAACAATATCACGGGCGTTGTCGGTAGACAATTTCGGCAGTACATGCGTGCAGGCACTCCTCTTTGAAGTTCGGCGTCGGCGGCCGCGGGGAGCCTATTGCGGAATCCGCGAGTCTAGCGCAGTATCGTGGACACGTGCGCCGTGCGTCAACCCGGTAACCGCGCGTCTTGCCCGGAACGCGAGACGTTGCGCATTCCGCATGACCGTTCGACCGGTGTTCAAGGAGCGTGAGGCTGACCATGCGTGATTCGTCTGTGACTGTGCTGTCGCTGCTCTGTGTATTCGCCTGGGTCGCTGTGGGAGCATCCCCAGAAATGGCCGTCGCGGCCCGGACCGGCGCCGCTCTGGATCTCTCAGAGGCGGTAGTGGTCGCGTCGGCCGCCGAGGGGCCGCAAGCGAAGACCGTAGACATGCTCCTGGATGAGATCGAGGTGCGGAGCGGTGTACGCCCCGCGCAACGGACATCGATGCCCTCCGCCAGAACACCCGCGATCGTGCTGGGCGTGACAGGTGCCGTTCCCGGTGGGGCGGTGTCCGCTCCTTCCGGGGCGGCCGTGCCTGCGAAGATGGAAGGATACGCGATCTGGGTCGATGTGAATCGCCGCGCGGCCCCGACAGTGTATCTCGTCGGCCACGATGCGCGTGGAATGCTCTTCGCCGTCGGGCGACTGTTGCGCCTGCTGCGCCTGAGCCCCGGCCGGATTGCGCTCGACCCCAATGTGCGCATCGCCACGGCGCCACAGTATCCGATTCGGGGCCACCAGTTGGGCTACCGACACACGGCCAATAGCTACGACGCATGGGACGTGCGTCGGTACGAGCAGTACGTGCGTGATCTCATCCTCTTCGGCGCCAACAGTATCGAGTTGATCAGCAGCAGTGGTCGCTCGAACGAAGGTCCGGTCATGCGCCTCACGCAGCGGGAGATGAATCCCAAGCTCATCGAGCTGATTCACTCGTACGGGTTGGACGTCTGGATCTGGGAACCGCTCGAAGGGGATGTTCGCAAGCCCGCGGTCGCGGAGCGGGCCCTGAAGGATCGGCTGGCTTTCTACAAGAAGTGCGCGACCATCGACCATGTCATGGTGCCGGGCGGCGATCCCGGCCGCACGACGCCGAAGGTTCTCATGCCGTGGCTGGAGCGGCATGCCAAGGTGCTGCGGCAGGTGTTCCCCAAGGCGGGCTTGTGGGTGTCAAACCAGAAATTCAAGCCCGACGAGTTGGACGACTTCTTCGGCTTCATCGACGAGAAGCGGCCAAAGTGGCTCACGGGTGTGGTGTTCGGCCCGGGAACCGGAATCACGTTGGAAGAGACGCGCCGTCGTCTACCGAAGCAATACCCCATTCGCCGTTATCCCGACATCACACACAACGTGCGGTGCCAGTACCCGGTTCCCGCGTGGGACGGAATCTGGGCCCAAACGCTGGGGCGGGAGGCGATGAACCCGCGACCGAAGGGCACGGCGCATATTCACAACGTGCTCGCCCGCTGGTCACAGGGGTTCGTCTCGTATTCCGACGGTTGTCACGACGACCTCAACAAGATGATCTGGAGCGCGCTCGGATGGGATCCCGACGCGGATGTGGGCGAGCTGCTGCGGGATTATGGACGTGTATTCTTCGGCGACAAGCTTGCCGAGCCGGTTGCCGAGGGCTTGCACAGGCTCGAGCGCAACCTCGATGGGTTCGCCGCAACGAACGAAGGAGTCGACGCGACACTTGCCCACTGGCAGGGCATCGAGGCCGACGGCGGTGAGGCCCTGGCGGGCAACTGGCGGTTGCAGCTCTACCTGTTCCGTGCTTTCTTCGACGCTCACATCCGATCGCGACGGGTTGTGGAGATGGGATACGAGGCTGAGGTGTACGCCGCGCTGGCCAAGGCGGGGGCTGACGGTGCCGGGCCCGCGATTCAGGCGGCGAGGGAGGCGCTTGCCCGGGCCGACAGGATTCGTACGAGACCCGATCTGCGGCTGCGGATCGAAGAGCTGGGCGTCGCCCTGATGCAGAGCATCGGCTTGCAACTCAGCGTGGACGAGCCGTACCGAGCCCGAGGTGCGGAGCGCGGCGCCTTGCTCGACAAGGTCGACCGCCCGGTGAACGACCGTCCGTGGCTCGAAGCCCAGTTCGGCAGGATCCTGGCCGAGGCCGATGCGCAGAAGCGACTGGCGATGATCGAGGAGATCGTCAAATGGGACGACCCGGGTCCCGGCGGGTTCTACGACGACCTGGGCAACACGAATCGCCAGCCGCATCTCGTGCGACAGACGACGTGGATGGAGGATCCCGGCTTCCAGGATGGGCCGCAGGAGGCTCACTACAAGTCGATGAACAACACGACGTGCGACATCGAACCGCTGAAGCTGTCGTGGCTCGATTACGCCCAGACCACCGGCGACACCCCGTTGCGGATGCACTATGAAGGCCTGGAGCCGGGCGCCCGCTACCGCCTTCGCGTGACCTACTTCGGGCGCTACCGGGCCGTCATGCGGCTGGTGGTCGACGACAAGTACGAGATCCACGACGCGTTGCCGATGCCCACGCCCGTCTGGCCCCGCGAGTTCGACATTCCGCAGGAGGCCACGAAAGACGGCAAACTCGATCTCGCCTGGCACCTCGTAGACCGTCGTGGCTGCCAGGTATCTGAGGTGTGGTTGGTGAAGCGCGCGGAGTGAGGAGTCGGCGCAGACGGATGAGCGATGAGGGATTAGCGATGAGAGATAGGCGGCGGCAGGGCGGGTGGTGGCACGTGGGGTGACGACGCGTTGTGCGTGGGGAGGTAGGGATCTGAGGTTGTCGTTTTGAGATGCGACGCAGGCGGCCAGCGGTTGCGGAAGGGTCGCCTCGATTGAATCTCGCTGGCCGAACCGCGGGTGACGCCTGGGAGCCGGCGAGTCGTCTTTGTGCTCATCTGCAGTTCGCTTTTTGTTTTGACAGCGGCTTCGGCAGATCAGCAAAGTTGGCCGGTTGGCGCGGGAAGTGACGCGGGGGCCTGCGGGTGGCGGGTTAGATCGGACCCCGAATTCCGAACCGTGAACCCTCGTGGGCAGTGCTCACTTTGTGGTGATTTGGCAATGGCGGTTCGACGTCGGAAGCGTGTGGCTTGGCCTGACGGGTTGGCCTCTCGCGTTGCGCGCTGTCGGGCGCTGATGGGCAAGAAGCGGTTGGAGGGGTTGCTCGTCACCGACCGGATGGATCAGCTCTACCTGACTGGCTTCACCGGAGAGGATGGCGCCGCGCTGGTTACGCCGCGCGGGGTGACGCTTCTGACGGACGGTCGGTTCACCGAAGCGGCGGCGGTCGAAGCGCCGTGGGCGAGGGCGGCCGTACGGAAGTCGGGGACGTTGCCGGAAGCGATCGCCCGTGCCATCGGTCGGCTGCGACTGGGCCGGGTCGGGTTCGATCCAAGCCGCGTGTCGGTGGCGACGCATCGGGCCATCGGCAAGGCGTTGCGCACGGGCGGCCGGTCGTCACGGCTGACGGCCGTGACGGGGATCGTCGAGAAGCTGCGCGTCTGCAAGGATGCGGACGAAGTCGCGGCCACGCGGCGGGCGATCGCGGTGGCGGAAGCCGCCTTCAAGGCGACGCTGCGGACCGTGCGGGTCGGGCAGACCGAACGGGAGGTCGCGGCCCGGCTCGAATACGAGATGAAGAAGCGCGGGGCGTCGGCTGCGGCCTTCGATCTCATTGTGGCCGAGGGGCCGAATGCGGCGTTGCCGCACGCCCATGCCGGTGATCGGAAGATAAAGTCCGGCAGTGCAGTGCTTTGCGATTGGGGGGCGGTCGTCGACCACTACCGCTCGGACTTGACGCGAGTATTCTTCGTCGATAGAGTCCCGCCCAAGATCAGGCGGATCTACGCCGTCGTGCTGGAGGCGCAGCTTCGCGGGATCGCCGGCGTGCGAGCCGGTGTGCGGATGTGCGACGCGGACGCGGCGGCCCGTCGCCATATCGCGAATTGCGGTTTCGGGAAGGAGTTCGGCCACAGCCTCGGTCACGGCTTGGGTCTCGATATTCATGAGCCTCCGCGTCTGGCCCGCCGGCTTACCGACCGGCTTGAAGCGGGTATGATCGTGACCGTCGAGCCGGGCGTGTACCTGCCGGGGGTCGGTGGCGTCAGGATCGAGGACGATGTGCTCGTGACGGCAGACGGCTGCGAAGTGCTGAGCAGCCTGCCCAAGCGGATCGACGAGATGGTGATCCATTGATCGAACCCGACAAGATTCGTGAACTCGTGGAGTTGATGAAGGAGCACGGCCTCTCGGAGATGGACCTCCGGGACGGCGATGTTCGCATTGCTCTGAAACGGAACGAGGCGAGTGGGGCGGTGACCGCGAGCCCGGCCCCGGCGCCGGTTCCGGCGAGCGGTGCTGCGGCAACGCCGGCGCCGGTGGAGACGACCCCGGCAGCCTCGAGCGAGCCGGCCGAGGACGAGGGGCTCGTGCCGATCAACTCGCCGATGGTCGGCACGCTCTACAACAAGCCGGAGCCCGACTCCGACCCGTTCGTGGCCGTCGGCGACATGGTCGACGAGGACTCGACGGTCTGCATCATCGAGGCGATGAAGGTGTTCAACGAGATCAAGGCCGAGGTCCGCGGAACGGTGGAACGGATCCTCGTGGAAAACGAAGCGCCCGTTGAGTACGGGCAGCCATTGATGCTCGTCCGCCCGGCATCGTAGAAAGCCTTCCTGGCCGGACACCCATGTTTTCCCGCATCCTGATAGCCAACCGAGGTGAGATCGCGCTGCGGATCATTCGCGCCTGTCGCGAAATGGGCATCCAGACGGTGTGCGTCTACTCGGAGGCGGACCGAGGTGCTCCGTACCTGCGCTTGGCGGACCGCGCGATTTGTATCGGCCCGGGATCGCCGGCGGAGAGCTATCTGCGGGCGGACCGGATCGTCGCCGCAGCCGAGATTGCCAACGTCGAAGCCATTCATCCGGGCTACGGCTTCCTGGCCGAGAACGCGCAGTTCGCCGAACAGTGTCGCGAGTCGAAAATCGAGTTCATCGGCCCGTCGGTCGAATCGATGCACCTGTTGGGCAACAAGGTGCGTGCCCGGACGTTGGCGAAGAAGTTGAAGGTGTCGACGGTGCCGGGCAGCGATGGTCCGCTCGAGGGTGAGGAAGCGGCCGTCAAGTTGGCGGGGAGCATCGGCTACCCGGTGATGGTCAAGGCGGCGGCCGGTGGCGGCGGGCGCGGCATGCGGGTCGCGAACAACGAGGCGGCGCTGCGCGGCGCACTCCTCCAGGCGCGGGGCGAGGCGGAGGGAGCGTTCGGCGACCCCACGCTGTACCTCGAGAAGTACATCGAGAAGCCGCGACACGTGGAGGTGCAGATTCTCGGCGACCGGCACGGGAACGTCATCCACCTCTACGAGCGCGATTGCTCGCTGCAGCGGCGGCACCAGAAGCTGGTGGAGGAGTCACCCTCGCCGGGTCTGTCGAGTTCGACGCGCACGGAATTGTGTCGGGCGGCGGTGAAGCTAGCTCGCTCGGCGGGGTACTTCTCGGCGGGCACGCTGGAGTTCCTCGTCGACAAGAAGCAGAGATTCTACTTCATCGAGATGAACGCCCGCATACAGGTGGAGCACCCCGTTACGGAAATGATCACGGGGCAGGATCTGATTGCGTGGCAGATTCGAGTTGCGGCGGGTGAGGCGATCGATCTGAAGCAGCGAAGTGTCCGCAGCCAGGGGGCGGCGATCGAATGTCGCATCAATGCCGAGGACCCGGCGAACGGGTTCCGGCCCATGGCGGGGCGGATCGAGACGTTCCGACCGGCGGGCGGTCCGGGCGTGCGGGTCGACACCCACGTTGAGCCGAATTACACGATCAGCCCCAATTACGACTCGTTGATCGGCAAGTTGATCGTGCACCGCCCGACGCGGGAGGAGGCGGTTGCATGCATGCGGCGCTGCCTGGACGAGTTCGAAATCACTCCGATTCCAACGACGATTTCCCTTCATAAAGAGATCTTCCGGGATGCGCGATTCCTCAAGGGGGCGGTGGATACTGGTTTCATCGAGCGGACGTGGTAGAATCGATGGTTTGGGGTTTCGCGCGATAACTTCATGATTTTGCGAAGGTTGTAAGACAATGGGTGGGCTGTTGCGAGGCAATGCGGTAGTGGGTCAGGCCGGCGGGCCGACCGTGGTAATCAATGAGTCGCTGGTGGGGGTGATCCAGGAGGTTCAGAAGTACGGCCACATCGAGCATCTGCTCGGAGCCCGGCACGGGGTGCGGGGCATCATCAACCGCGAGTTCCTGGATCTGAAGCGCCAGCCGTCGCAGATGCTGGATCGGGTGGGCCGGACGCCGGCGTCGGCTCTGGGGGCGACGCGCGACAAGCCGGACGAGGCATACTGCGAGCGCATCTTCGATGTGTTCCGTTCTCAGAACGTTCGGTACTTCTTCTACATTGGCGGGAACGATTCAGCCCAGTCGGCCAAGATCATCAACAAGCTTGCGCAGGAAGCGAAGTACGAACTGCGCGTGATCCATATTCCCAAGACGATCGATAACGATCTCCTGGCCAACGACCACACGCCCGGTTTCGGGAGTGCGGCCCGGTTCGTGGCGTCCGCGTTCATCGGCGACAACCTGGACAACCGGGCCCTGGGTGGGGTGAAGATCAACATCCTGATGGGTCGGGATGCGGGCTTCATCACGGCGGCGGCCGCGCTGGCTCGGCGGCGCGAGGATGACGGGCCGCACCTGGTGTACGTGCCGGAGCGAAACTTCCGCCTGGACCAATTCGCGCATGACGTGGGTGAGGCCTATGCCCAGTACGGCCGGTGTCTGATCGCCGTATCGGAAGGTATCCACGACGAACACGGGGAACGCTGGATCCAGAAACTCGCGAGGTACCGCCGGTGCCTGGTGGAGAGCGCCAAGGCGCTCAGTGATGAGGACGGCGTTCCGTGGACCGACAAGCTTTCCCTGAGCCGCACGGACAAGATTGCCGGAACGGTGGACGCGTTCGGGAATCCGCCGCTGTCGGCTGACGCGGGGGCGCTGGCCGACTTCCTGGCCGATACGGTGAAGCAGGAGTGCGAAGGTGTGCAGCGGGTCCGAGCCGACAGCTTCGGATACATCCAGCGGTCGTTCCCGCAGTCTCGGTCGGAGGTCGATGCATGGGAGGCGCGGCTCGTCGGCCAGATGGCGGTGTCGTACTCGCTCGACGCGGACCGGGACGGCTCGGTGGCGCTGGTGCGGTTGCCGGGGACAACGTATGCCGTGGGCACGGAGCTAGTAGAGCTCGGCGCGGTGGCCCCGGACAAGCCTCCGACGACGCGCGTGCTTGCCGACGCGTACATCAACGAGCGGGGGAACAACATCACGAACGCATTCCGCGACTACTGCGAGCCGCTGGTGGGCGAACTACCGGGGGTCGGGTGGTTCGAGCAGATCGCACACAAGCCGCCGTGGAGCGAGTGACGCTCGGTCGCTGTGTGGTTGCCTGCGGCTGCTAGCGGAGACGCTCGCGCGTCTTCTGCCACCACGTCTTCTTTGGGGGGTCGAGCGTCTCGGGGATCATGCCCGCGTCGGCAAAGGGGTCGGCGGTCTCGCTCAGCCACTGCTTCCACGCGTCCGGGTCGTGGTTGTGGGTGGTGCCGGTGAGCATCGCCAGTGACCGTTCCGCCTGGTAGACCACGCCGAAGTCCCGATCCTTGAGGGCCTCGATGAGCGCGTCGAGTGCCGGACGGTCGAGGAAGTGGCGGAGCCCCCGCGCCGACGTGACCCGCGCATCGCGGTGCTTGCTGTGCGTCACGTGCTGGATGAACGTGTCACGCACGGCCTCGCGTTCCTTCTCGGCGACGGTGCCGTGCGTGCAATTCCGCTCGAGGATGAGTAGGCATTCCCAACGCACGTCGTCGTCCGGAGCGCGGACGCTGTCGGCGTGTTTCTCATGGTTGAGGACTTGCAGCGAGACGGAGACGGCGCGTGCGTCGTCGGCGCGGGACAGCGTGCGTAGGGCCACGCACCGGACCTGGGAGGCCTTGTCGGTTCGGGCGATGGCGTCGAGCCCCCGGATTGCCCAGTCGTCGGTAATGGCACGGCTCTTGGCCACCTTCGTGAGGGCCTCGCGCCGGATGTCCGCGTTGTCCGACTCCAGCGCGACAAGCATGTAGTCCTTGACCGTCTTCCGCTCGTACCAGCGCTTGCCGGTGGCTTCCGCCATTCGCTTGTTGTAGCGGTGCTTGCAGCCGGCTGCGGGGCCCGTGAGGGCGACGAGCGCCAGAAGAAGAGCAACATGTCGTGCGGGACTACAACGCGGTGGCCGGCTCAGTGGGGCGGTCGGCGCAGTAACCGCGACTGAGGAACTGATCGGGGGAGATCCATGCCACGTCTCGGAGTGGTCGACCGAGGAATCGGGAGCCGAGGGCGGTGAAGCGTTGCGGGTTGTCCGACACATAGCACCTCAAAATACCCGGCTCGCGGGCGTCGCTCAAGAGGTCCGCCCCTGAGAGCGTTTCGGCGACGGTCTCGGCGGTGGCCTGGGCCGAGTCGACGATCGCAGTCGACGGGCCCAGAACGGCCTCGACCGCCCCCCGGAGCAGGGGATAGTGGGTGCACCCCAAAAGGGCGACCGCGGGGTGAAGGGCGGCCAGCGGGGCGAGGTACTCGCGCAGGGCCAGCCGGACGATGGGGTCGTCACAGAGGCGGCCCTCCTCGACGAGCGGCACGAGTAGCGGGCAGGGCCGCTGCAGGATGGGGACCGTGGGGTCCATGCGCTGGATCGCCAGAGGATAGGCGTTGGAGGCGACGGTCGATTCGGTGGCGAGCACCGCGATTGCGTCCGAGCCCTGCTCGGCGCTTCGGGCCTGGCGGGCGAGGTGCACGGCGGTGGCCGCGCCGGGCTCGACTACGCCGCAGACCGGGACGGGTAGGGCCTCGCGCAGGATCTCGAGTGCGGCCGCGCTGGCCGTATTACAGGCGGCCACAATCAGCTTGGGGTTGAATCGCAGGAGAAATGCCGAGTTTTCGAGGGCGAAGCGAGTTACCGTGGCCGACGACTTGATTCCGTAGGGCACGCGCGCCGTGTCGCCGAAGTAGATCACGTGTTCAGCGGGCAGACGCCGGCGGATCTCGGACACGACGGTCAGGCCGCCGAGCCCCGAGTCGAATACCGCAATGGAACCCTGCCGGCCGGTGAAATCGCCGCCTGTGCTCATCGAGAAACCTGCCTCCACGTGCCGGTGTTGTCGCCTGCAGATTCCGCGCCTTCTCACTCGACACGGTACTCGTATATCGGTAGCTTGGGCTTCGATAGTATAGCGCTTGACGGCGTGTTTGAGCATCGCTAGACTCCGCGCCTCGATGGTGGTTGGCGCGACCACGATCGAACGCGACGGGCCAAGGGACAGCGGCGACCAGTGGTTGGTGAGGATCGTGACAACCGCCGCTGGATGAGCTTGGCCGGGATGGGGGTGGAATTCGCGGGCGCGGTCGCCGGGTTCTGCCTGCTCGGTTACTGGATTGATCATCACTGGCAGATCGAGCGTCACTGGGGACTGCTCATCTGCGCCGGGCTTGGCGTCGTCGGAGGGCTGTACAACATGATTCGCCAAGCCCTGAACGTGTCGCGGTCTTCCACCAGGCGGAGCGAACCCGACGGTCGGCGGTCCGATGACGACGCGTAAGCGAGCGACGGCCGCGGGAAGCGTGTTGTGGCTGGCGGCCGCGGGTCTTGCGGCGTTGGTTGTGGCCGGTGGGATCGGTGCCTATCCTACCCATCGGCTGGCGGGGTCGGCCGGGTTGGTGGGGCTGGTGGCCGGATGCGGGATCGCATGGATCGCAGCAGTGCTGGGATTCGTGCCGGGATGCCTGATGTTGGAACGGGCGCCGCAGAACGCGGCGAAGGCGTTCCTTGCGGGGTCGGCGATTCGGTTCGGGGTGGCCGTGCTTCTCGCGTTGCCGGTGGCGCTGGCCGATGTGCTGGAAACGACGCCGCTGTTGCTGTGGGTGGCAATCGGTTACATGGTGGTTCTGTTGGTGGACACGACGCTCGTCGTGTCTCTCGTGAACCGCTCGGCGGGCAAGCACGACAATGATGGATCTGCTGGCGTCTGACAACCCGCTCACGCACGTCGTACCGCATGCTCTCGGGCACGAGGGCTGGCTCAGCGAAGTCGACAATCACATGCTCATGCAGGTGGCGGCGGCGGCGCTGCTGGTGATGCTGATTCCGCGGGCGGTGAAGCTGAGGGCGACCGGCAGCGAGGTGGAAGACCTGACGCCGCGTGGGGCCGGCAACTTCTTCGAGTCGATCTGTGCGTACCTGCGAAACGAGGTCGCCCGCCCGGCCCTGGGCGAGCACACCGATCGCTTCATCCCGTACATCTGGACGGCGTTCTTCTTCATCCTGTTCTGCAACGTGCTCGGGCTCATCCCCATCAATTCGCTCTTTGGGCTTTTCGGGCAAGAGGTTCACATTGGCGGTACTGCGACTGGCAACATCTTTGTGACGTCGACCCTCGCGGTGTGCACGATGGTCATGATGGTCGTCAACGGATTGAGATTCGGAGGCACGGCCTATCTCGCCCACTTCTGCCCCGGTCCGCTCTGGCTGGCGCCTCTACTGGTGCCCGTGGAGATCATCGGGTTGGGTGCGAAGATCTTCGCCCTGGCCATGCGCCTGTTCGCCAACATGATCGCGGGGCACATTCTGCTGGCGGTGTTGGTGGGGTTCGTCGCGGCCATGGGGAGCTTGGTGGGGCAGGTGGCGATCGGGATTCCGGTAGTGCTGGGGAGTGTGGCAATCATGTTGCTGGAGTTGTTCGTCGCGTTCTTGCAGGCGTTCATCTTCACGTTCTTGACAACGTTGTTCATCGGCCAGTCCGTAGTCCTCCACCACGGTGAGGAGCATGCGGCCGGTGAGCATGGACATTAGAAGGCGTAGTGAAATCAGGAAGGATCGTTATGTCGACGAGACGGGTACTTGTCGCGGTCGTGCTGATGGCGAGCGGCATCGTGTTGATGGCCGGTTCACCGGTCTTTGCTGCCCCGGCACCGGCCCCGGGCGCGCCGGCCGCGGGTGGCGCCACGTTTCTGGATTCGTCGGGCGCGGGTGCGATCGGCGGCGGCATCGGTGCAGGCCTTGTACTGATCGGCGGGGCGGCCGGGATCGGGCGCATCGGCCAGGGTGCGGTCGAGAGCATGGCCCGTCAGCCTGAGGCGGCAGGGCAGATCAGTACGGCCATGATCATCACCGCGGCGATGGTCGAAGGTGCCACGCTGTTCGCGGTGGTCGTCTGCTTGCTGGCTGCGCTCAAGTAGAAACGGTCGGGGTCCGGCACGTCGCGGCGCTGCGCCGCGCGGGTTGGGTACCCCCGTGCACAGGGTCAACGAAGAGGTACACCATGTGGTACCGACGAAATGCGCTGAGCATCGTCGTGGCGGCTCTGGTCGGGCTGTACTGCGCCGGCTCGGCTGCGATGGCGGCAGGGGACGAGGCGGCGGGAGCCGGGCACGGGCATTCGCAAGACGCGAATGCTCAGGCCGACGCTGGGGGTGACCACTCGGGCGGACATGCGGAGCCCAGCTCTCCGTTCGCGGGCACGTTCATCAACGCGCTGGTCACGCTGGTCATCTTCCTGCTCGTGCTCATCGTGTTGGGCAAGTGGGCGTGGGGGCCGATCCTTTCGGCGCTTCAGCGGCGCGAGGATTTCATCCGCGACTCGCTGGCTGACGCGAAGAAGGATCGCGAGGCGGCCGAGGTACGGTTGCAAGAGTACACCGAGCAGCTCAACCGGGCGCGAGCCGAGGCGACGGCGATCGTCGAGGAGGGTCGGCGTGATGCCGAGGTGGTTCGGCAGCGAATCCAGAGCGAGGCTCGGGCCGATGCCGAGGCGATGACCGAGCGGGCCAAGCGTGAGATCGGCCTTGCCCGTGATGGGGCGATCAAGGAACTGTACGAGCGCACGGCGGAGATGGCGACCGTGGTGGCGGGGCGGGTGCTCCGCCGGCAACTGACGTCTGAAGAGCACGACCGGATGCTCTCCGAGTCGCTCGACGAGTTGAATCGGCTGGGGCCGAACGGGACGAAGTGAGCAACGATGGCGGAAGTTGACGAGACAGCACTGGCCGTTGCCGAGGTGTACGCCCGGCCGTTGCTCGAGCTGGCCGACGAGTGGGAGTTGACGGACACGGTAATCGATGAATTCGACGACTTCATCGCCTACATGGAAACCAACCCCGACTTCGCGTCATTCATCACGAGTCCGACGATCGACGATACGCAGCGCGGTCCGGGGCTCGAGAGGCTGTTTCGTGGGCGAATGAACGATCTGCTCCTGGACACGTTGTTGGTGATGAACAACAAGGAGCGCATGCCCATCGTCACGGCCGTGCACGCTTCGTTCCATGCTCTGCTCGATGCGCAGCACCAGCGGGTGGAGGCCATGGTGACCACGGCCACGCCGCTGACGGATGAGCAGCGGGAGCGCGTGACCGACGTAATGCAGCGCCGGACGGGCAAGAACGTGTCGTTGTCCGAGCGCGTGGAGCCCGACCTCCTCGGCGGGATTGTCGTGCAGGTGGGGGATGAACGAATCGACGGCTCGCTGCAGCGGCGACTGGCGGAGATGCGGGCGATGTTGCACGAACGCGCCAGCCAGGAAGTGATCGCGCTGCGGGATGTGGCGGTGGAGACCTGATGCTGCGCGAAGACTGTGGCGGGTGCCACGGGCTCATTTGACTGCCCGTGCACTGGCGGGCAAGCCGCCAGTGGCACCCTAGAGTTTGGGACGATGCAATGAAGTTCAGGGTTGACGAGATCTCAGCGGTCATCAAGCAGGAGATTGAGCAGTACCGGAGCGAGATGGACGTGGCCGAGGTGGGCACGGTGCTGGAAGTGGGCGACGGCATCGCGCGCATCTACGGTCTGTCCAACGCAATGTCTTCGGAGATGCTCGACTTCGGCAACGACATCTACGGCCAGGTGTTCAACCTGGAGGATACGTCCATCGGGGCGGTCGTCCTGGGTGAGTCGCTGTCGATCAAGGAGGGTGACACCGTCAAACGCACCGGGCAACTGCTGAGCGTGCCTGTTGGCGAGGCGATGGTGGGGCGGGTGGTCAACCCGCTCGGTCAGCCGCTCGACGGAAAGGGGCCGATCGAATCGCCGCACCGGCGGCCGCTCGAGACGCGGGCTCCTGGGATCGCCGAGCGACAGCCGGTGACCGAGCCACTCCAGACCGGAATCAAGGCCATCGACTCGATGATTCCGATCGGACGCGGCCAGCGCGAGCTGATCATCGGCGACCGCAAGACCGGCAAGACGGCCATTGCCGTGGACACCATCATCAGCCAGCGCGGGCAGGGCGTGATCTGCGTCTACGTCGCAATCGGGCAGAAGGAGTCGACCGTGGTGGGCGTCGTCGAGACGCTGCGCGAACACCACGCGATGGACTACACGATCGTCGTGAATGCGGGCAGCGCCGACCCGGCTCCGCTGCAGTACATCGCCCCGTACGCCGGCTGTGCCATGGCCGAGTACTTCATGTACGAACAGGGCAAGGGCACGCTGTGCGTGTATGACGATCTGAGCAAGCAGGCGGCCGCGTACCGGCAGTTGTCGCTGCTGCTTCGCCGGCCCCCGGGCCGCGAGGCCTACCCCGGCGACGTGTTCTACCTTCACAGCAGGTTGCTCGAGCGAGCGGCGAAATCCGCCGAGCGGCGCATCATTGTGGCGACGGGGGCACCGCCCGAGACCAAGGAAGGGGTCGACGGCACCCTCTATGTCGGAGTGCCGGGGATCGAGGAATCCGAAGCCGCGCTCAAAGCGATGCCGAACGCCGAAGGTCACGAGGTGCGCAAGGTTCCGGGCTCGGGCGGATCGCTGACGGCGCTGCCGATCATCGAGACGCTCGAGGGTGAGGTGTCCGCCTACATCCCGACCAACGTGATCTCGATCACCGACGGGCAGATCTACCTCGAGCCGGATCTGTTCTTCGCGGGCGTCCGCCCGGCGATCAACGTCGGAATCAGCGTGTCGCGCGTGGGCGGCAACGCCCAGAACAAGGCCATGAAGAAGGTGGCCGGCGGGTTGCGGCTCGACCTCGCGGCGTACCGCGAGCTCGAGGCGTTCGCCCAGCTTGGCACGGAACTGGACACGGCCACGCAGCGGCAACTCGACCGCGGGCAGCGGATGGTCGAGCTGCTCAAGCAGGGGCAATACAAGCCGTATCACGTGACCGACCAGATCATCAGCATTTACGCGGGCACGCGCGGGTTCCTCGATGTGCTGCCCTTGAATCGCGTGCTCGAGTTCGAGGCGGCGCTGCTTCGTCACGTGCACGATGAATTCCCCGAGGTGTGCGAAGAGCTGACGGAGAAGAGGGAACTGAGCGACGCGATCGCCGAGCGACTGGGCGAAATCATAACGAATTACCGGACGCAGTTCCTCGAGGACCTCGAGGAGAAGACGCCGGACTGATTGAGGCGAGGTGGGTCTGCTGACCCACGCTACGAGATGAAGGCTGATCGCTGATAGCTGACAGCCGATAGCTGATAGCGTTCCCATGGCCAAGGCACGTGCCATCGTCAAGCGCCGCAAAGCGGTGCAGAACATCCGCAAGATCACGCGGACGATGCAGCTCATCGCCACTGCGCGGTACCAGCAGGCGTACAACCGGGCGGTGGCGACGCGTCCGTACACCGAGAAGATCACCGAGCTGGTCTCGCATGTGAGCGGGACGGCCGAGGCGGTGGATAATCCGTTGCTGCGCGAGGAGGCCGTCGCCCAGCGGCGGGCCGTGGTCGTGCTCACCTCCAACCGTGGCCTGTGCGGCGGCTACAACGCGGGCATCCTGCGGACGGCCCTGGCCCACATCGACAAACTCGGCGAGGACGGGTGTGAGGTCGACCTGCACGTGGTGGGCAAGAAGGGCATCGGGTACTTCCGGTTCCTTGGGCGTGACCCCGTGGCGGCGATCACGCACATCAGCGATCAACCGCGGTTCGCGGACGTCGAGAAGATCGCCGAAGGGCTCATGCGGCAGTTCGAGGGGGAGCAACTCGACGGTGTGGACGTGGTCTACATGCGGTTCATCTCGGTGGGCAGACAGTATCCCGAGGTGCTTCAACTGCTTCCGTTGCAGCATGGCCCGGCCGAAGACGAAGAACCGGGCGGGACGCGCGCTACGGTTCAGTACGAGTTCACGCCGGAGCCGGTGGGATTGCTGGCGAGCCTGCTCCCGCAGACGGTGAAAGTGCAGCTCTTCCAGTGCTTCAACGATGCCACGGTATCCGAGCAGATCGCCCGCATGGTGGCGATGAAGTCGGCCACCGAGGCCGCGGGTGACATGATCAAGTTGTTGTCCCGCCAGTACAACCGGGCCCGCCAATCGCAGATCACCATGGAGCTCCTCGACATCATGGGCGGTGCCGAAGCCCTCAAGTAGGGCAGTGGAGACTCATCCCACACGACGACTCCCGGCCGCGCCTCTCACTTGTGGTCGTAGAGTGCGTCGCAACTGCCTCGTTTCCGCTCAGAACATTCGGTTTCTGTTGACGTAGGACGACTGGGCGGGGACCCTCGGTGCCGAAATGATCTCCATGCGTCGTCGAATCCTCCTGCGTGCGCTCGGCGTACTCATCGGCGTGCCGTTGGTGGGCGCGGTTGCGTGGTGGCTCGCGCGCCCGGCCCCGCCGGCCGGGGGTCCGCTCATCGGGCTCTCGATGGCGTCGAGCTTCGTCGTGCAGCGCCCGGCCTACGAAGATGCGCTGGCCCGCGCGGGAGGTCGGTCTGTCTTGCTGACGCCGACCGATGAGCCCATTCGCATCGAGGCCATGCTCGATGAGGTCGACGCTGTGCTCCTGACCGGCGGCGGCGACGTTGATCCCGCACTGTATGAGGGCGACCGGGAGGCGGCGACCGATCTCGACCCGCGGCGCGATAGGTTTGAGATTGCTCTGATCCGCGGGGCACTGAAGAGGGACATGCCCATCCTCGGCATCTGCCGCGGCATTCAGATTCTCAACGTGGCCCATGGTGGAACGCTGCGGAACCTTCGCGAAGACGCGGCGCTCGTCGGCCGGCACGATCTCGGCCTCAACAGCCTCGCAGCCCATGAGGTGTCGATCGAACCCGGGTCGATGGTCGCCCGCGTGATCGGAGGCGGCGCACGGAAGGTGAACAGCTTCCACGGCCAGGCCGTGGGCTCGGTCGGTTCGGACCTACGCGCCGTCGCGACGGCTGATGACGGCGTCACGGAGGCGATCGAGCGGCCCGACCGGGCGTTTGTGATCGGTGTCCAGTGGCATCCCGAGATTCAATCGTTGGTCGACGACGCGGCACTCGCGCTGTTCCGTGAGCTTGTCGGGCAGGCCGATGCCTATCGCACGCAACGTTCCGTCAAGCGCGGCGCCGGCCGCGCAGCCACAGAATGACGGCGGAAACCACGTAGAGGTAGATGAAGTTCAGGATGTGATAGAACGCCAGCGCGGCACCGCTTCCGGCCTGCTCGCCGGTTGTGATGCGGTCGGCCGCATGGCGGGGCCAGCCCAGCACCCAACCCAGCGTCTGGCCGATCACAGGAATTCGATCGACCAGGACCGACAGCACGAAGAGTACGCCGGTCAGAAGCAGCGTGGCCCAGTTGGGGCGGATGCGGTCCCGCAGGCGTTTCGGCCGTTTCTCGGTCGTGAGTTCCTCCTCGGAGACGAGCATCGCCGTCGACAGGCGGCCGTGCTTGAACATCAGTGCGACCGGGTACAGAACGCCGAGCGAAGGCATCGGATCGTCGGCCTGGACCACATCGTTGATCGTGCCCGCGTGCTTCTCGAACATCTGCTCGATGTATTGCTTGACGCTCTTCGGGCGCGCGACAGCCTTCAGTTGATCAAGGAACGACTGGAACTGCTGTCGCTTCTGGTCTGCGGTCCCGATAGCCTTGAACGACTCGGCCACGCGCCGCCATTCGGCGAGCTTGTCCTCGTCGTGGGCGATCTCTTCGAGCGTGGCAAGTAGTCCCGTGACCGGAGCCTCGGTTCGCACTTCGTAGTCGATCTCGGGTTGGTCGCCGACCGG
>CAYMME010000019.1:0-33019 GCA_964391465.1 uncultured Planctomycetales bacterium | reverse complement strand
TCGCGGCCGGAAGCGCGCGCCGCATACGAGCCCCGAGCGCACGCGCGCGATCCAACCTTCGAAGTGATCTGGCGGGTGCCCCATCCTTGGCCCGCCGAAGGCGGGACTAGGGTGGGGGACTGACCCGGATCGTGGGCTGTCCGTCCCCCACCCTTCGCAAACAGCCGCGAAGGATGGGGCACCCGCTTGCCCGCCAGTGCCGGGGCAGCCAACGCCCCGCACGAACACGGGCAGGCAAGCTGCCCGTGGCACCCTGTCGCCTTGCACCGCTTGAAACGTTCGGACTACACTCGGCTGGCGGTTGGCCGGTGCGCGTGCTTGCTCAACGAAGGAATCGACGATGACATCTTCCCTATCGCTCTTCAAACTTGACGGCAAGGTCGCGATGGTCACCGGGGCCGCGGCGGGCCTCGGGCAGGCGATGAGCATCGCGCTGGCCCAGGCCGGAGCCGATGTCGCTGCGGTCGACATCAGCGACGCGTTCGCCGACACGCAGCAGGCCGTCGAGCAGGCCGGGCGCCGGTTCGTGGGCATCCGCGCCGACCTGTCCGACATGGCGAACATCCCCAAGGTGGTCGAGCAGGCCCGCCGGGAGCTTGGCCGCATCGACATCCTCTTCAACAACGCGGGCATCAACCGCCGCAACCCGTGCCTCGACTACACCGAGGAGGACTGGGACGCCGTGATGCAGATCGACCTGAAGGCGGCCTTCTTCCTGAGCCAGGCGGTGGCCCGTGTCTTCGTCGAGCAGGGTGACGGCGGGAAGATCGTCAACACCGCATCGATGCTGTCGTTCCAGGGCGGAATCCTGATCCCCGCCTACACGGCCGCGAAATCCGGACTGGCGGGCATCACCAAGACGATGGCCAACGAGTGGGCGAGCAAGGGCATCAACGTGAACGCCATCGCCCCCGGCTACTTCGCCACGCAGGTCACGGAAGACCTGGTCAACGACCCGGTTCGCAACAAGGCGATCCTCGCACGAATCCCGGCCGGTCGGTGGGGCAAGCCGAGCGATCTCGCCGGCATCGCGGTCTTCCTCGCCTCGGCTGCGTCGGACTACTGCCACGGCGGCGTCTACCCCATCGACGGCGGCTGGCTGGCGCGGTGATCGACGTGCGATCAGCCGCACTAGTCACGGTAGGGTCCGCCCCGCGAGTCATTCCCTGGCCGTTTGACGATTCCAAACTCAGCCGCGTTTTGTAATCGACGCTGCCCAGCCTGTCGGCTATCCTCTCTGTTCGTCGTTCCGGACGTCTGGCAGCGCGTCGGCGCACATCGCTCCCGCGAACACAACGGGGCGGCAGACGACGGGCCCCAGTTCCCACAGTGGCGACTTGGTGTCAACGAATTCGAGTCGCACGCCCATTGGGAGAACGGCATGAGTTTCCCACAGATCCATCCAGCCGAAGGAACCACACATCCGGCCCCACGGCGGCACCGATGGCTCAAGCGAATTGCCGTCGCACTCGGGATCCTGGCCCTCGCGATGGGTTGCCTACGTTGGGTCTGGGGCATCACGGGGCACCGGCGCCTTCAATCGGAAATCGACCGGATCGTTGCGGCCGGTGAGCCGCTGTTCCCCAAGGACTTCGACTCGCCTTCCGTCCCTGATGAGGACAACGCAGTGCTCGTGCTTCGAGAGGCTGAGCAAGCGTCGACAGGCCAGGGAAATCAGCTTCTTGACCTCACGGACGACCGGCATACACACGCCAGTAGCGGCGAAGAAGTCCGCACGATCGTCGAGGCCAACACGAAGGCCTTGGGCCTCATACGTCGTGCACGGTCGCTCCAAGCGGTTGACTGGGGCGTGCGAATCCGCAGCCCGGTGATGGAATCCACCGCCGTCGTGAAGCTCAGCCCTCAGCGCGATCTGGCGAAGCTTGTGGCCGGCGCGGCCCGGCACGCACACTATACGGGTGCGGACTCCGTGGCCATTGCGGAACTGCGAGACCTCTTGGTGCTCAGCGCCCGGTTGGAGAAGCGGCCTACGCTCATCGCCCACCTCGGCACACTTGCCCAATCAGCGCTCTGCGCGCACACGGTCGAGACCATCGCGCCCCACGTCACACTCGCGGATCGGGCGCCGAAAACGGATCGCCCGGATGCGGCTCCCGCAGGCCGCGATCAGCTCCAGGCGTTGATCGGCGAGTTGCTTGACGAACGCGGGACGCAGGAATCGCTGCTGCTGGCACTGCACTGCGAGCGCATGGTGGAACTCGATGGCATTCAGGCGTTCCGCGACGAAGTCACGGGGTTCGCCTTCGCACCGCTGGCGGACGTGGCGGGGGCCCGCTTGCTCCGGGACCTGTCGCATGTCGTCGCCATGGTAACGCAACGGCAGGATTGGCCCGCGATGCGGGCGTGGTTCGTTGGCGCCGAGGCGCCCGCCAGCGGATTGGCGCGGTTTGCGTCGTTGTTCCGCAGGGTAACCATACCCTCCCTTCGTCATGCCGTTGAATTGCACTACCGCGCTGTGTGTGACCGACGGATGGCGGCAACGGCGCTCGCCATCCGGCTGTACGAGCTTGATCATGACCGGCGGCCGGAGAAACTTGCCGAAATGGTTCCGGACTACATCCCGCGTGTGCCCGCCGATGCATTCGGTGAGGAAGGGAGGGCAATCGGCTACCTTCCCGATGCCGATCCGCCGATCCTCTACAGCGTCGGTGCGAATGCTGTGGATGATCAAGGCAAGTTCGCGCTGCGGCCGCAGGGCAGAATCGACTACGAGGTGGGGGATGCACCGTTCTTCCTGAACGGCGACCGGCCTGAGCCGCAATAGCGCAGGATGGTGTGGGTGAGCACTTCGGCGGCTCGGGCGATGTCCGAGAGCTTGATCTGCTCGTCCTTGGAGTGGGCGACGGCAAGGGTGCCGGGGCCGTATACCACGGTGGGGATCTCGAGCTCGTTGTTGTAGCCCCATGCGTCGCATGATGCGGTCATGCCGCCGAGTTCGAGCGGTGTGCCCGTGGCCTCAGCGGCGCCGAGGATCGTCTGCGGTAGCCCGTGGTTCGGATCGATGACGCTGCAATCGTGGCGGTACGTGAAGCGCAGGTCGAAGTGCTCGGCGAGGAATGCGTCGCCGTTGGTGAGCAGCGCTTGCCGCATCTCTTCGCAGACTTCGTCCCGCGTCTTGTTCGGCAGAATCCCCAGGACGCCTTCGAGTACGGCCTCGCTGGGGGCCGCCGCCGGCCACGTACCGGCGGTCAGACGACCGAACGTGATCGGCATCGGATTCGGATGGCCATCGAACAGCGCGAACCCACGCGACTCGGCCAGCAGATCGGCGTGGTACTGCTCCAGAATGCGCATGGCATGCCGGGCCATCAGCAGTGCGCTGCGGGTTGCCCCGGCCTCACCGCTGTGCCCGGCCTTGCCCGTTAGCGTCAGGCGAAACCACACCGCACCTCGGATCGACGTGTACAGATGTCCGTCCGACGACTCCAGCACCACACAGCCGTCGGCCGTCTCGCCCCGACGGACCATGGCCAGTGTCCCGTTGCCGCCGTTCTCCTCTTCGACGACGAGGTGGGCGATCACGTCGCCGGCCAACCGCACGTTGAGCGTATCGAGCACCTTGAGCACGAGAAAGAGCGTGGCGACGTGGCCCTTGCAGTCGCAGGCCCCGCGGCCGTAGACGACGCCGTCCTCGGCTCGAGCGGTCCACGGTGCCGTCATGCCCTCCGACGGCGGAACCACGTCCGTATGCGTGTTGAACAGCAGCGTCTTCCCCCCGCCGCGGCCCTTGCGGGCTACGCGCAGGTTGAATCGACCGTCGTACGTAATGTCGGGCACAGGGTCGGAGTAGTCCGGGTCGGCGCGCAAGGCATCGGACAGCGCGATGCGCTCGACCTCGACGTTTAGCCTGCTCAGGTCCTCGTCGAGCGCCAGCATCAGCTCGTGCTCGCTACCGGAGATGGACGGGAACCCGATCAGCTTGCAGAGGAACCGTTCCGCTTCGGGAAGCAGCTTGTCGATCGTGGTCCGGATGTCGGTGTCGGACGGCATCATCACATCCCAACAAGACGCACACGTGAACGGGTGCCACTGGCAGCTTGCCTGCCAGTGCAGGCGCGAGGCAACGACCACGGCACGGGCGGGCAAGCTGCCCGTGGCACCCGGTCGCCACCGAATTCGAGATGCACCCGGGCGCGGCGGGGCCGGCGGGCATGGTTCGTGGTCGCCGCGCGAACCGGGTCACTCGTTCCCCGCTGTTGCGCCGGCCGTCTTCCGTTCCCGACCGTGCTGAACGTCGGATGGCTGAGCAAGCGCCCGACGCACGTCGGTCATCTCGAAACCGTGCTGCCGTTTCAATCGGCCCAGCCGTTCGTCGGCGGGCGTATCCGACGGAAGGCCCAGCGCGGTCTTGAGGCGGTCCACCGCCATGCCCGATGTTGCGGCCGCCTCCCGGAGCGTCATGGATCCGCGGACCGGCGGGATGTCGTGGTCATGCGCGTTCGTGGCGTCCGCATGCACGTGAGCCGCCTGCGGTACGGCGGTGTCAGGTTGGCTGGCAAGTTGAGCGTGATCCGCATGCCGGCCCGGGCCGCCCCGTGCGCCGCCCGTGCTCACCACGCTGGCCGTCGCCACCCAGAAGAACCCGCCGACCAGGACCACGAGGCAAGCCACAAACCCGACCCCGTACAAGTTCAGCGCGGCGCCGGTCAGCTTGCCGTTCTCAACACCATTGGATCGAACCCAATGACGGGTCGTTGCACAGATCCACCGCCAGTGCAGCGCCACGTGCACGGCGACCAGCACGCCGATCGCGACGGCCAACCAGAAGTGCACGTCGCCCCAGCCGTGCCGACCCAACCCCCAGACCGCCAGGCCGGGGCCTCCACCGTGGCCGCCGCTGCCCGGCGGAAGCACATAGCGAACGACGAGACCGCTTCCCACCATGGCCAGCATGACCACCAGCGTCACCGCGTCGATCACGAAGTTGAACGTGTTCCTCCGCATTGCACATCTCCCAATCAATAAGGTCGCGCGGAGCAACCTCTCCCTACGGCTCGCCGGGGGCACCGCGGGCCGGGGCATCGTCCCGTAACCACCGAGGCCCCCTGCCGCGTCCGCCCCCACCGCCTCCGCCCGCGCCGCGGCCGCGCCCGTCGCGAGCCCCGACGCCGGCGCCGCGTCCGCCGCGCCACCGCCAACGGGCCGCGCTGCGGACACCTTGCGCGCACAGGCCGAGCAATCGCTTCTGCTCAGCAGCGGTCAGATGCGGACGGAGAGCGAGAATGTGCTCGGTCACCCGGCGCTCGAGCGCGCTGTGGGCGGCGATGACCCGTTCGACCTGCTCCCGGATCTGGGCGTCGGTGCTCGACGCGTCCTCGACCACCGCGGCCAGCCGCTCGCGCTCGGCCGCAAGCGTCTCGCTCAGCGCCCGTGACGCATCGGCGAATCCCGGATCGGCCGTCTCGACCGCCTGGGCGCGCTCGCTCGGAAGTGCGAGCCAGTCGCCCAATGGACTGGACGACGGCGCGGCCGGCGCGGGTTGTGTCGCGGGCCCGCTTGACGGGCGGGCGGCCACCGTAGCAAGGAACGATCCGACGCCCGCGGCCACCGACATCACAAGCAGGAGCAGCGTCGATTTGAGCATCATGACGGCTCCTCCTCGGTTGCGCCCTCATCAGTGGGCTCCAGCAACGTCAAGCTGAAGCCCGTGGCCGACGGAAGCTCGAAGGCGTGCAGGGCGAGCAGCTCCGCCGCCGTCTCATCCGTCACGTGGTGCGAGGTCAGACTCGGCGCCGAGGTAGCCGGGGCGGTGACGAACCGCCCGGCAGCGTGACCGAGCCCCACGGCCAGCAGGATTGCGGCCGCCGCCCGCCCCACCCGCAACGGGTGGATCACCAGACGGCGGGGCGCAGCCACACGCTCACGGTCCAAGGCGGCGAACACCGCCGGCCCCACGTCCCGGCCTTCCGTGGAGACCTGCCATTCGCCCAGCGTTGCCCACGCCGCCGCCAAATCCGCCAGCAGGCGTGTGCACTCCTGACAATCCGCCAAGTGCCGGTCGGCCTCGACCCGTTCGTCGGGGGACAGCTCCCCGCCCCGCAATCGAATCAGGTCTGTCTCGGTCAGGTGCTTCATGGTTCGCCTTTCCAATCGGTTTAACGCTCAACACGGCGTCATCCTGCGGTCAATCCGGCGCGTCATTCAGGCCAGCCAGTTCCTTTCGCAGCCGGGCGTACGCCCGGACCAGGCACGATTCGACGGCCGATTCGCTCCATCCGGTAATCTCGGCGATCCGGCGATGACTCAGGCCCTCGTAGCGATGCAACACGACCGCCAGCCGCTGCCGGTCGGCCAGTCGACCGACAGCCGCCCGGACCTGTCGGACCCGCTCCTCGCGTTCCAGGTCCGCGGCGCCGCCGGGCGCATCGGTGGGGAGATCGCGGTCGGCGAGCGCGACCGGTTGACGGGATGCCCAACGCCGACGGTCCCAGCAGAGGTTGGCCACGATGCGGTAGAGCCAGGTGGTGAACCGCGCGGAGGGCTGATAACCCGGGGCGGAGCGAAAAACACGTAGAAACGTCTCTTGGGCGATGTCCTCGGCCACGTCCCAACGACTGACAAAGCGATACGCCAGGGCCAGAACGTGTTCCTGGTGCCGTTCAATGAGCGTCCCCAGGGCCGCCCGGTCGCCGTGGGCCACTCGGGCCATCAGCTCGGCATCGTTGGGGCTCGGATCAGTCGATTCCGGCATCGGCACGGCGGTATCCCAGAGGGCACACCTGCGGCAAGGGTGGCCGCGGCAGTCGCGTGCAAAGAATCCTACGGTCGACCGCAGGGATGTGGTAGTCTGGAGCGTTCAACCCTTGTAGCAGATCCCGTGGCCTCGCGACCACGGCGGCGGGGCGGCCTTATGATGTGCCCGCGCACCCCGCAGTGCGAAACGCACTGCCATCGAACGGAGACCGACATGCTCAAGCCAACCGTGGCCCTGGTGGCCACCTTACTCGCTGCCGTCACGCTCACTGCGTGCGATTCGTCGGGACTCGATTCACTTCCGCCGGACGTGCAGGACGCGGTTCTCGGCTCGAATGCGCTCGACTCCTCGGCCGTCCGCCTGATCACGCAGGACGGCACGCAGCTCGGGCAGCGTCTTCAACTACGAGACGGCTCGTGCGGTGGGGTTCCGGGTGAGTGCGACGGCTCGCAGTGGGGTCTCGGCGGGCAAGGCGGCCCGCGGGGAGGTGCCGGCGGCGGGAACGGGGTCGGCGGAGGGCTTCGCCTGCGGGATGGAAGCTGCGCTGACGGGTCGTGACCGGGCGTTCGAGATCCGGCACAGCCTGTGGGCAAATCGGCCTGTGCCGTCGCGGACCGTTCGGCATACGGGCAGGTCACTGATGCCTCGGCGGCCTGCTCATGCTGCGCCTCGCAGCAGGACGGTTCGACCGAACCCGGGCCGCATCCAAACGTAGGTCCATTGGACCCGTCCTCACTATCCGTCCTCCCGACGGGTAGAATGGCTCGGCCGGTTCGAGGACGCTGTGTGCCTCGTATCAACCGTGGCCTGGGTCATGCTGCCCGTCGATGCTGACACTGGTGCTGATTTCGCTCATCCTCGCCGGGGCGACGATTGCCGGCGCCCTTCTGGTCATCCGTGGCCTGCGCGGGCGCCGGGTCGGTCAGACTCCCTTCTGTCGCAAGTGTGGCTACAACCTGACCGCCCTGGAGAGCGAACGTTGCCCGGAGTGCGGCGGCGGGCTCGGCGAGAGCAGCGTGGTTGTCGGGGTGCGGCACCGCCGTCGGGGGCTCGTCGGGACGGGGGTGGCACTGTTGCTGCTTTCGACGGTCGGCTGGGTCGCCATCGGAGGCGGTGTCAAGCGCTGGCTCGGTCGGGACGGATGGTATTCGAAGGTTCCTGCTGCGTGGGTAATGTGGCAGGCGCGGTCGACCACCGGCCTCCGATCGCAAGGTGCCTACTGCGAACTGGGCCGGCGCGTTCGCAGTGGTCGTCTGAGTCAGCGACAAATGGCCAAGCTGGCCCGGCAGACGCTTAGTGTGTATCCGGAAGTTACGCGTTCGGGCTACATCGCCCATGCCGCTTTCACCGTGCTGAACAGGCTGCGCATGGCCGGGGCACTGACACCGGAACAGGAAGCGCAGTTCTTCGAGAAGATCGTAGCCGTCGAGATGAAGGTTCGCCCTGAGGCAGTGCGGGCCGACGGCATCCCCGTCACGGTGACCGCCAACGTATTCGACCGGTGGGAAGCGGGGTTGTGGGTGCACGTGTACGTGTCGCCGCGTCTGCCCGCCGGGAAACGCCGCTCGACGACGCAACCACTCGGTTGGCGAATCGAACGCTCCGAGCGGGGATACTCCTGGTGGAGCGGGTACTACCGGTACACGAACCGACGGGCAGGGCACGGCTGGGGGCCCGTGCCTCTGGTTCACCAGGAGCATGTTGTTTGGCGGCTTCGCGCGCCGGCTGAAGGGTCCGGTCCGCAAACCGTTGAGTGCAAGGTCACGATGGACTTCTATGAGGGTCGTCCCGATCTCTGCGATCCGGACAACTCAAATCTCGTCCACACACGAACCATGCTACTCGAAGGTGCGTGCAATGTGCTTGCCGCGGCCCGAGCTGCGATCAGCGAGCGCAAGGAGAGCCTGACAACAGCACCGGCGGAGCTGCCGGCCGGCCGGTTTCCGCGCTTCGTCGAAATGAGCTGGGGCACACACGACGGTTGCCCGGATGCAGGGTTGTACCGCGGGAAAGTGCACGTCTCACGGGACTTGCTGCCGAAGGGTGGCGTGTTTGACGTGACGGTCGAGGCGGGCGGCGAGCGCCATGACGCAGGAAGAATCCTCCACAACCCCGGGGAGAACTGCGCGTGGGTGATCGAAACGGGCTGCGCGCCTCCCGGGATCCCCACCGTCAACGTCGTGCTGACACCGAACCCCGCCGCAGCACGTGAGACGGCGGAGCTGACGGAGATCTGGGACAAGCCCATCCGCCAGAACAACATCCCCGTATCGCAGGTGCTGTTGCCGGAGTACCCGTTTACGCCCAGGCGCACGCCGGTGTACCTCACGCCGACGACGGCTCCTTGACCATCGCAGTTCGGAACGGACATCGCAAGGTGTAGCGGCGCGCCAATCGCGATCGCGACAGGACCAACACCTCTGCGTAGGAAGGAGGATCATGACACCCCGCAGAAACCACGGACAGAAATGGGGCGTGCTCGGCAGGCGCTACGCCAGCCAGCCCGGAGCCAACGTGCGCACCGCACCCAGGAGCAAGGGCGGGATGAACATTGCGGGGAGGAAGTCGGCCAGGGGCAATCGCTTGATATCGAGCAGGTGCAGGCTGGTGCCGATCAGGAGTAGCCCGCCCACGGCCTTCATCAATCCGAGCGAGACCGGGTCGACGAGAGCCCCGGCCGCGAAGTATGCGGCCAGACTCAACCCGCCCTGCAACACCAGGACCGTGAACACCGCGAACACCACGCCGAGTCCGAGCGAGGCCGCCAGGGCGATCGAGCAGAACGCGTCGAGCAGCGCCTTGATGTACAGGTAGCCGGGGTCGTGCGGTGGCGTGCCGTTCTCCAGGCAGCCGAGCAGCGTGAGCGGACCGACGCAAAAGATGACGCTGGCGGTCAGGAAGCCTTCGGCCACCGAGTGTTTGCTCTCGGCCGCGAATCGCCGGTGGATCCACTCGCCCAAGGCCTCGATGCGCGCGTGAAGCCGCAAGCCCGTGCCCGCAATCGTCCCGAGCAGCAGCGACCCGACCATGACCAACCCGAGCCGCGGTCCGTACGTCGCGGCGGGGGCAGGCACGGCCGTGTTGAACTCATTGATCGCGGCGTCGAAGCCGAGCCAGAGGGTGAGCAGTCCGAGGGCTTGCAGGACGGCGGTGTGGTAGCGCTCCGGCATGCGCGGGCCGACGAGCAGGCCCGTCGAGCTTCCCACCGCAACCGTGGCAGCGTTGACGATCGTCCCGTTGAAGATCAGCCAGAACGGAAAAACGGCCAAGCACGCTGAAGCCATGGCCGGACGATACGGGTGCCGAGTGGGCCGGTCAAACGACGCGTTCGGCGCCGCGGCGTCGGGTGGCACGGGCCCCGACGCACACCGGGGCCTGCCCGCGCGAGGGTGCCCCATCCTTGGTCCGCCGTCAGGCGGGGCAAGGGTGGGGGACGGATTGTCCGGGTAGATGCGTGCGCGGCAACGGTACTGTTCCGTCCCCCACCCTTCGCATACTGCCGCGAAGGATGGGGCACGCAGCCGCGGATGGCTCGGTCCCTGCCGTGCTTGCTGGCCTCAGTTGCGCTGCGTAGAATGCCGTTTCCTTGCCGATGAGGGCGTCAACCCGCCTCCGGCGGCGTTTCCTACAGGAAGGTGCGAACGAATGAGCGGTACTCCCGCCTTCGGCGGCTACGACTTCGCTGTCATCGAGGCCAAGTGGCAGCAGTACTGGGAAGAGCACAAGACGTTCCGCGCCCCGGGTCCGGGCGACGAGGGGTTCGACGCCGGCAAGCCGAAGTACTACGTCCTCGACATGTTCCCTTATCCGTCGGGGGCCGGGCTTCACCCAGAGGGCTACACCGCCACCGACATCATCGCCCGCTACAAGCGGATGCGGGGCTTCAACGTGCTGCACCCGTTCGGCTGGGATGCGTTCGGACTGCCCGCCGAGCGCTACGCGATCAAGACGGGCCAGCACCCACGCGAGACCACGCAGGAGAACATCGCCAACTTCCGGCGGCAGACTAAAGCCCTCGGCTTCAGCTACGACTGGGACCGCGAGGTCGACACGACCGACCCGAAGTACTTCAAGTGGACGCAGTGGATCTTCCTGCAGCTCTACAAGAAGGGACTAGCGTACCTTCACGAGGCTCCGGTCAACTGGTGCCCCGAGTGCAAGGTCGTGCTGGCCAACGAGGAGGTCAACGCGCTGGGCCAATGCGAGGCCGGACACGCGGTGGCGCGCAAACGGCTCAAGCAGTGGATGCTGCGAATCACCGCCTACGCCGAGCGATTGCTCAACGACCTGGACAAGCTGGACTGGCCCGAGTCGATCAAGCAGATGCAGCGCAACTGGATCGGCCGCAGCGAAGGGGCCGAGGTTGACTTCGTGCTCGACGCCGAAGCCATCGCTCGCATGACCGGTTCGTGTGAAGCAAGCGTCGACGAGTGGCGGCAAAGGCGCTGCAACGAGAAATGGCCCGATGCGCCCGAGGAGTACGTCATCCGCGTGTACACGACGCGCCCCGACACGCTCTTCGGCGCGACGTACATGGTGCTCGCCCCCGAGCATCCGCTCGTCGAGCGCATCACGACCGACGAGCGCCGAGAGGCGGTGCAGCGCTACGTCGCAACCGCAGCGGCAAAGTCGGACCTGGACCGCACCGACCTGGCCAAGGAGAAAACCGGAGTATTCACCGGGGCGTACGCGATCAACCCGGTCAATGACGAACGCATCGGAATCTGGGTGGCCGACTACGTCCTCATCAGCTACGGCACCGGGGCAATCATGGCCGTCCCCGCCCACGACGAACGCGACTTCGAATTCGCCAAGCAGTTCAAGCTGCCCGTCCGCGCCGTGGTCATGCCGGATGACACCTGGCTGCGCGACGCCTTCGAGAACGGCCGCCTCGATGGTGACTACGCCCGCGCGACCGAACGCGAGAACGTGTACGAAGCGTTGACCAAGAGCATTTGGCAGGATGAGCAGCTCATCAACATGGGGCCCGATGCCAGCGCTACTTCACGAATCGCCGGTTTGGGCAAGAGTTGGATTCCCCAGGTGGGTCAGCCGTTTTATCAGGTGAACTGTGATCTTTTCACGGATGCGTTCACGGGCGAGGGGATGAACATCAACTCACCTGGGCACGAGACGGGACGGGGCGCGGATGGCTGCGAAATCAATGACCTAGCCACGCCGGAGGCGAAGGCCAAGATCACCGATGCGCTGGCCTCACAGGGGCTTGGCCGCGGTGCCGTGCAGTACAAGCTGCGCGACTGGCTGTTCAGCCGCCAGCGGTACTGGGGTGAGCCGTTCCCGCTGCTGCACAAGGCGGACGGGGCGATCGTGCCCTGCGACGAGTCGGAGTTGCCGCTCGAGCTGCCCGCGGTCGATTCGTACCAGCCGGCCGACACCGGCGAGTCGCCGCTGGCCAATGCCCGGGAGTGGATCGAAGTCGAACGCGACGGCGAAACACTGCGGCGCGAGACGAACACGATGCCCCAGTGGGCCGGGTCCTGCTGGTACTACTTGCGCTACATCGATCCGCACAACGACGCGGCGCTGGTCGCACCGGAAAGGGAACGCTACTGGATGAACGGCGGCATCGACCTGTACGTCGGCGGGGCCGAGCATGCCGTGCTGCACCTGCTCTACTCGCGGTTCTGGCACAAGGTGCTGTACGACCTCGGGCACGTGTCGACCGACGAGCCGTTCACCAAGCTGTTCAACCAGGGCATGATCCTCGCGTTTGCCTATCGCAACGCCAAGGGCGAGGTAATCGACTATCACAACGTCGCCTTCAAGGACGAGAAACCGCACCACAAGCAGACGGACGAGCCGCTCACCGAGTCGATCGAGAAGATGTCCAAGAGCCTGGGAAACGTAATCAACCCGGACGAGGTCGTGGCCGCGCACGGCGCCGAGACGTTGCGGCTGTACGAGATGCACATGGGTCCGCTCGAGGCCACTAAGCCGTGGGACATGCAGGCGGTGGCGGGCATGGCGCGGTTCTGCCATCGGGCGTGGCGTCTCGTCGTCGACCCGGAGAGCGGCGGCTTGTCACCCGCGATCCAGGACGTCGAGCCCGACGAAGCGGCCTTGCGAACGCTGCACAAGTGTCTGCGTCAGGTCACGCGGGACATCGAGGCGTTCGGCTTCAACACGGCCATCTCGGCCATGATCGTCTTCGTCAACGAGATGACCAAGCGGAAGGTGCGGCCGCGCCAAGTGATCGAGCCGTTCGTGCAGGTGCTCTCGCCGTTCTGCCCGCACCTGGCCGAGGAACTATGGCAGCGGCTCAAGGGTGACGCCTGGACCGGCTCGCTCGCCTACGAGCCCTGGCCCGCATACGACGAAGCCCTGGCCACCGACCCCGAGGTCGAGATCGCCATCCAGATCAAGGGCAAGACCAAGTCCAAGGTGATGGTCCCGGCCAACGCGACTGAAGAGCAGGTCCGCGAGATCGCCCTGGGCGACGACAAGGTCAAGGCTCAAATCGAGGGCAAGACGATCCGCAAGGTGATCGTCGTTCCCGGCCGGTTGGTCAACATCGTGGCGACGTAACGGGCGGGCCTCGTCCGCCCAGGGAACGGGGATCGGGGAACAGGGAACAGGAAGCAGTCAGAAGGTGGGTTGTTCAACCCACCCTACCCGCGGCCGTAGTGCTTGATTTTCCACTGGTGGCGTTTGGCTTTCTTGCCGCGCTTGCGTTGCGAGGCGGCGGCAAGCTCACGCCAGATGGTTTTCCACTCTCGCAAGCGTTGGGGCCGACCGGCGAGATAGGCTTTCAGGAATCGCAGGCGGTCGGTCAGGGTAACGATCCGACAGGGGTCGAGGCTGACGTTGAGGCGCATGATCATGCGCAGGCACTGCGGCCACCGCAGTTGGCGTCGGACGCTAAGACCGTCGAGGTCCACGAGCGTAACGCGCGGCGGGTCGTCGCGCTGCGCCGCCCACTGCACGAGCAAGTTCGGGGCCTTCATGTCGCGGTGCATGCACCCCCGGTCGTGCATGCGGACGTACAGGCTGACCAATTCGTCGATCAGTTGCGCTTTCACGCGTCGTTGCCGGTCCGCCGACTCGCGGGGCAAACGGATGCGGAGCAGGCAGTCCAGGTCTTCGGTGTCCGGGATCTCCTCGGTGATGATCAGACCATCGACGACCAGACCGGCGACGCGCCGTTCGAGGGCGACGAGCGGGTACGCGGTCGGCAGCTCCCGATGGAGCAGCGCGTGACCCGAACGAAACGTCTGCACCGGCCGAGACGGGCGGACCAAATACCAGAGACGCTTGAACAAGGTGCGCGAGCGACCGCGCTTGCAGATGACGCGCAGCGGCTCTCCGTCGACGTTCAACTCGGCGCGGCAGACCATCCCCGAATGCGAATCCTTGAGGATCAGCTCAGGCCGGTCGGGGGCGAAGAAACGGGACGGATCCTCGAGCCACTGTTGCCACTGATCGAGAGAGAACGCGAGCTGCGACGCCCGCGAGCCGGGCACGGGCCGTTTGCAGTGCAAGGCAGCGTGACCGCGCCAGCCGTCTGCGAGACGGAGCCGGTCGAAGTACTTGCCGCTGCGCAGCACACGACGATCGCGTTTGGCCCATAGTGAAGCCGCGTGTCGGCCGGCAATGGCGAGTGTCCTCTCGACCCAACCGGCGCGCTCGGCGCGTGCCGCAGCGTTCTGCGCGATTCCTTCCGCCCCGGAGGCACCGTTGCGGTACGCGAGGTACGTCTTGAGAAAGCGCAGGCGTTCGCTGCGCGTGGCGTGTCGAGCGAACCACTGGTTGATCTGCACGAGGTTGCGGACGGCCTCGGCCTCGCTGACCGGAGTATCGATACGCACACTGTGGAGGTCGACGAACGCAACGACAGGGCGCTGCGACGCGTGCGGCTGCACGAGGAGGTTGGCCGCGTGCAGGTCGTGGTGCCAGAAGCCGCACCGGTGAGCGGCCGCGATCAGCTCGGCCAGGGCCTCGATCAGCAGCCGACCGTGGCGGTGCCGGTCGTGAACCTCGGTGCGGGCCTTGACCGACTCCCAGTAGAGGTCGAGCGGCTGGGCACCGGCGAGTTCCTCGGTCAGGAACACCGAAGGGGCGCTCGCCGGCCGGTCGCGGTCCACACCGCAGGCTACAGGTCGCACGGTGCGCAGGTCGCGACTCTCGGCATGACGACTCACCTTCCACTCGGTGCAGCTTGCCGGCCCGCGCCGGGCATTCTTGAGACGGTCCAGCCATCCGGCGGGCCGGTAGACCTTCGCGTATAGGACTTTCCCACCACAGGGAATCCGCCACACGCTTCGCTGGGCGTTGTGCTTGATCCGCTCAGCCCGGGGGTCGTCGATCAGATTTGTCCAATCGGGTGCGTCCGCGCCGGTCAGCAAGGAGAGGCAGTCCTCACGCACTTCCCAGCGGAGTCCGCCGGCGTCGACCTGCGTCACGTGCGCCGCGGCGGACCCTGCAGGCATGGCTGACGAGACGACGGATCGCACTGCCGACGAGGGTGCGTCGAGCGTGCTGCTCAAAGCGGCATTGTCGTGCTTGATCCCGATTGACACAGCATCACCCCCTCGCTAGCATCCGGCCAGCCAGTGCGCGAACCGGGCGCTAGAGCGGGGGGCCCTTCGCGCCAGCGCTGCAAACACCCGTGTGTGTGCAACCTCTCAATGAGTATAAGGACATCAGCCATGCCAGCAACCTTCTCGCAACTCTCGGAACCGACCACCGGCCAGCCCATCACCGTCGCGGCGGACGGCAAGCTCAACGTGCCGGACGAGCCGATCATCCCCTTCATCGAGGGCGACGGCACCGGCCCGGACATCTGGCGTGCGTCCCAGCGCGTGCTCGAGGGGGCGGTCGAGCGGGCCTACGGCGGCAAGCGGCGGCTCGCGTGGTTCGAGGTCTTCGCCGGCGAGAACGCGTTCAGCCGGTTCGGCACCTGGCTGCCGGACGACACCGTCGCGGCGTTTGAACGCTTTGTCGTGGGAATCAAGGGTCCGTTGACCACGCCCGTCGGAGGCGGCATCCGGTCGCTGAACGTGGCCCTGCGCCAGAAGCTCGATCTGTACGTGTGCCTGCGTCCGGTGCGGTACTTCGCAGGGGTTCCCTCACCCGTGAAGCGGCCGCAGGACGTCGACATGGTGATCTTCCGCGAGAACACCGAGGACATCTACGCGGGCATCGAGTACCGGGGCGGATCCGACGAGGCCAAGCGGGTGTTGGAGTTCCTTTCCGGGGAGTTTCCCGCCCACTTCGCGAAGGTCCGCTTCGGCACCGACGACCGGATCAAGGCGTACCTCGAGCAATCGGGCCTAACCGACGAGGGCGGCATCGAGGTGGGCGTCGGGATCAAGCCGGTGTCGCGACACGGGACGGAGCGGCTCGTTCGTGCGGCCATCCAGTACGGCCTGCGCAACAAGCGCAAGAGCGTCACGCTGGTGCACAAGGGCAACATCATGAAGTTCACGGAGGGGGCCTTCCGCGACTGGGGCTATGGGCTGGCGACGCGTCTCTTCCGGGCCGAGACCGTCACCCAGCGCGAATCGTGGATCCTCGGCAACCGCGAGGCCAAGCCGGACATCACCGACGAAGAAAACGCCTCGCTGGTCGAGCCGGGGTTCTCGCTGCTCAACCCCGAGGCCCAGCAGAAGGTCGTGGGCGAGGTGCGCGACACCATGGCGGCGATCTGGGATTCGCACGGCAACGGGCAGTGGAAGGACAAGCTGATGGTCAAGGATGCCATCGCCGACATCAGTCTCCAGCAGGTGCTGACCCGCCCACGCGAGTTCGACGTGGTCGCGACGCTGAACCTCAACGGCGACTACCTCTCCGACGCCCTGGCCGCCCAGGTCGGCGGCATCGGCATCGCCCCCGGCGGCAACATCAACTACGACTCCGGGCACGCGATTTTCGAGGCCACCCACGGCACCGCCCCCAAGTACGCCAACCTCGACAAGGTCAACCCGACGAGCGTCGTCCTCTCCGGACAGATGATGCTCCGGCACCTCGGCTGGGGCGAGGCCGCCGATCTGGTCACCAAGGGTGTCGAGGGCGCCATCGCCGCCAAGGAAGTCACCTACGACTTCGAACGCCTCATCCGAAACGAAGGCGGCAGCGCCAAACTCCTCAAATGCTCCGAGTACGGCGAGGCCGTGGTGAGTCATATGGGGTAGACATGAACGCGCTACGAAAGCCGGATGGGGGAAACCGCACAGGACATGTGGTATAGTAGGTGGCGCATCGTCACGGCGGAGGCGCGTCTGTGCTTCGACGCATTGAGATAGGGCGATTCCGCAGCATTGAGAAACTTGAGCTGGATTTGCATCCCCTCACAGTGCTGATCGGGCCGAACGGAAGCGGCAAGTCGAACCTTCTCGACGCCTTTCAACTCATCTGCGAAGGCGCACGCGGAAGTCTGGCGGACGGGATGGCGTCTCGCGGTGGCTACGATACCGTTGTGTTTCGTGGAGGACGGAACGGACGCATGTACTTCCGCTTGGTATGGTCGGACGAGCAAGCTCGTCCGCTGCGCCATGCGGAGGTAGCCTACCTCGCGAACCTGCATGGGATTGAACACACGTACCGCGTGCCCAGTGAGACTGTCTCTGCCAGCAATCGGGTGGCGGGCGGATGGCGAGAGGAGTTGTTGGCCCTGAGGGAGCTCGGCGATTGCTGGTTCGTGAGTGAGGGTGAACACGAGGCGAAGGAGGCCAAGGCGATCGAAGAGAGCGCCGAACTTGGGATCATTCAGGTTCGTGATCAGTCACGTTATCCGACCGTCCATTGGCTGACGAGAGAGCTCAGTGCATGGTCTGTATACTATCCTGTCGGGACTGCAGGGGACGCACCGATACGTCGGTCACAGGTTCTGCGTGCGAGCACCCGCATGAACGCAAGCGGGGGGAACCTCGTCTCTGTTCTGCACTCAATGAAAGAATCACACCCGGAAACATGGAATCAGATGTGCGATGTGCTGCGCACGGCTTGCCCTGGCTTCGAGCGACTGAGCTTTCCTTCCGAAGGCGGCGATGGGATGATCGTTCTGCGCTGGTTGGAGGGACCATTCGGAACCGAGTTCGGGTTCTCCGCGAACCACCTTTCCGATGGGACGCTCCGTCTGCTCTATCTGCTGGCGATTCTGCTGTCTCCCGACCCCCCGCCGCTGGTCTGCATCGACGAGCCGGAGCTTGGCCTTCATCCTGATTGGATCAAGCTCGTGGGCGAGTTGCTCCAATCGGCGGCCGAGCGCACGCAGTTGATCGTCGCGACACATTCGCCCGAGCTCGTGTCGCAGATGAGCCCGTCTCAGGTAGTTGTGGTTGAGAAGGAAGACGGCCACACCGTGGCGAAACGCCTGAACGACGAGGATTTCGATACGTGGCTCGATCGGTTCCGGCTCGGGGAGCTGTGGACCGCCGGCCACTTCGGGGGTGGCGGGCTGTGAGCCCTCCGGGTCATGGCACAGCGCGCCGGATCGTGTTGCTGTGCGAGGGCGAGTCCGAAGTGCTCGCAACGAGACGTTTCCTTCGACGGCAGTTCGAGGCCGACGGACTGAAAGCGATCGGATTGCATCCGATCAACCTGAAGGGTAAGCTCCTCGACATCCCTGCTTACGCGGTGCGCTACTCTCAAAGCCGCGACGCTGCGGCCGTATTCACGTTCGTCGATCTCTATGGCAACAATGCGGTGGTCCACCGTCCGGAAGCATCCTTGGAGGACAAGGTGTCGGCCGTCCGGGACTGGTTGCGCACCGAGGCGAGGGACGTTCCGCCGGACTTCTTCCACGCACACGTATCCGTCCACGAGCTGGAGGCCTGGTTTCTCGCTGAAGGCAAGGCCCTTGGCAGGCGTCTGAGGCACACGAGGCTGCGCCCCGATCGACAAGCAGAACACCGGAACCTCGGAAACCCACCGCAGAAGCGCGTGAACGCGTTGTTTCACGCGCACCTCCGCCGTGAGTACAGGAAGATCAGGGACGGAGGTCCCATGCTATCGGATCTCGCGCACGACGATGTGTACAAGGCCTGTCAGTACTACCGCGAGTTCTACGACGATCTGACGTCGACGGCGCGAGCGGCGCTGGCCTCATGAGTCGGTGTGTGCACTCCGCGCCGGCGGCCAGTCGTTGAACTGACGCTGGGAGAATGAGTGAAGATGTGTCATGCATGCTGATCCGGTCATAGAGAAGATCCGTCACCGCTGGGCGCAGATTGCAGAAGAGTGCGAAGGTGACCTGCACCGCATGGCAGAGCGGTTTCGCCGTGAGCAAGCCGAGAGCGGGCGGCGCATCGTGCGGCGTGATACCCCATTCGGGCGACGAAGGAAGAACGCCAGAATCAGAACAGCAGTCTTGAATGGGTCGGTTGCGCCGGCGGCTCGCTACGTTCGTCCTGCCGCGCGTTGCTTTCGCACGGCTTCGACGGTGTTTCGGAGGAGCATGGCGACGGTCACGGGACCGACGCCGCCGGGGACGGGGGTGATGGCGCTCGCGATGGGGGCGACGGCGTCGAAATCGACGTCGCCGACGGTGGTGGTAGTCTGGCCGCCCTGGCCGTCGGGTTTGCTGATGCGGCTGATGCCCACGTCGATGACCACCGCGCCGGGCTTGACGTGCTCGGCCGTGATCAGTCCGGGCTTGCCGACGGCGCTGATCAGCACGTCGGCGTGTCGCGTGTGGGCCGCGACATCGCGGGTGGCGATGTGGCAGCCGGTCACGGTGGCGAACTCCTGAAGGAGGAACAGCGTGAGCGGCTTGCCCACGATGTCGCTCTGGCCGACCACGACGATCTCGGCCCCCCGCACCGTCGTCCCCGTCTCGTGAATGAGTTCGAGCACGGCCAGGGCCGTGCACGGGGCGATGATCGGCTTGCCGTAGAACACCAGTCCGATGTTGGCCGGGTTGACGCCCTCGACGTCCTTGTAGGGGTCGATCGCGTACTGGACGGCTTGTGGATCCACGCCGTCGGGCACGGGCATATGCAGCATGATGCCAGTGACGGCCGGGTTGGTGTTGAGCATCTCGACGTGCCGGCACAGCTCGGCCTGCGAGGTCGTCTCCGGCAGGTGGCAGAGCTGATAGCCGATTCCGACGCGGTCGCACTGCGTTCGCTGCGATTGGGCATACAGCGTGCCGGCCGGCGGATCGCCGACGAGCACGGTGGCCAACCGCGGGCGCACGCCGTCGGCCGCAAGCTGCTTCACCTCCGCCGACACGTCGTCCCGGATCCGTGCCGCGACCGCCTTGCCGTCAATGACCTTCGCTGCCATCGTTACTCCACGAGCACGTGAGCACGGCGTGATTATCGCAGAATCGGGCGCGGGCAGAAAGCGCCCCGTGCCCGCGCACGCCGAAATGCGGAACGGCTGGCCCGCGCGGACACGTCGAGACGCGGCGTCCGACGACCAGGTCGATGCGGCTTGCATTCGAGCGCCATTCCCAGGACACTGGGCGTCGCTCCGGGGGGCGGAGGTGCGGTTTGTGACCACACTGCAGGGCGTGTCGTATCCATTGCCGTACAGTCAAAAGCAGCAGCATCCGCAGTCGCCGATCCGCTGCGTGAGAGCAAGCGCTGAGCGCAGCTCGTCGACCCAACCTGGACAGCAGGCGCAATGCGACGAGTGCTTCACGAATGCCCCGGAGGGGCAGGGGAACGTAGCCAGGGGTGGAGCGCAGCGCAACCCCTGGTTCGGATGGCACCTCTGTGGCCCCGCCCCGGAGGGGCGGAGGATCCTCGTCGTTGGATCGGTGCAGTGCGAGAGCGCGAACGTTCCTCCGCCCCTCCGGGGCGGAATGGTCAGAGGACACCTAGTCCAGGGGTTCCGCTTCGCTCCACCCCTGGCTATGGTCCTCCGCCCCTTCGGGGCACCCGCAGCGGTCCCCATCGGGGACTGCTTCGTGAACCGCACCCCTCGGGAGGCAGCCGATGGCGTGACGCACGCTTGCCGTTGCGCCCCGATACTTCGGCGTGCGGGAAGGGTTGAATGACAATCACTAGGTGAACTTCATGCTGAACAGAACCGCAGAGGAGGATCAACTCGTGCGTGGGACAATGAACCGAGCAATGAGCACCGTAATCGTCGCAGTCGCGTTGGCGAGGCTCACGGGTGTGGCCTTAGGAGCCGGCGCCGACGACCTGCTCACCAAGATCAAGAGCAGCGATGCGGGCGTGCGCAGTGCGGCGTGGGCCAAGGCGGGGCCGGTCGGTGCCCCGGCCGTCGTGCCTCTCGGCGCGTTGATTGGCGGCGAGGACCCCGGCGTGGCCCGGGCGGCGACCGAGGCGATGCGCGTGATCGTGCATCACGCCGGGCGCCCCGGCGCGGCAGCCGAACGGACGGCGGTCGAGGCGGAACTCATCAAGCTTCTGGCCAACGACCGTCCCGCGACGGTGCGGGGCGAGGCGGCCGAGATGCTCTCGTTCATCGGCGGCGACGCAGCGGTGCCGGCTTTGGCCGGGATGCTGAGCGAGCCACCCGTGCGCGAGCGGGCCCGGCGAGCCCTGGAGCGTATCCCCGGCGATGCGGCCACCTCGGCTCTGATCAAGGCGCTGGCCGATGCGGATGCGAACTTCAAACCGGCAATCATCAGCACGCTCGGGCAGCGCAAGGCCGCGGCGGCCGTGAGCCCTCTGCTGGATGCGCTCGAGGGCGACAACCGTACGCTCGCCATGGCTGCAGCCGAGGCCTTGTCGCGAATCGCGGAGACCCCGACGCGCGAGGTGGACCCGCAAATGTTCGGAGATCTCACGGATGCCGAGCAGTTGCACATTGGGAACCTGTTCCTGCGCTACGCCGACGGGCGGGCCGCCAAGGGTGACGCTGACGCGGCGGTGGAGGTGTACGAGCGCATTCTCGGCGAAGCCCGGAGCGAGCACCTGGAGTGCGCGGCCATCGTCGGACTCGGACGCCTGGGCCCGCGGTCGCTCTCGTGGCTCGTCCCGCAGCTCTCCGACGATCGGGTGGCGATCCGCGCGGTAGCCCGCGATGCATTGGTGTCCATGCCCGGCGACGGCGTGAACGGCCGGCTCGAAGGCGAGTTGGCCACCGCGACGCCGCCCGTGCGGGCCATGCTGCTGCGCGTGCTTGCTGCTCGCGAAGCCCCCAACGCACCGAAGCTGCTCAAGGAAGCAGCGAAGGACGAGAACGCCGAAGTCCGCGTGACCGCCTACGATCTGATCGGCGGACTGGACGATCCCGCGCTCGAAGCGGCGTTGCTCGAGGCGGCGGAGTGGGGTTCGGCCGCGATCAAGGAAGTGGCACTGGCCAGCTACCTCCGCGTGGCCGGACGGCACTTGAAGAAGGGTAACAAGGCCAAGGCCGGCAAGATGTTCACCCGCAGCTTCGACCTTGCGAGCAGCAGTGAGCTGCGCAACGAAGCGTTGACCGGCCTCGGCTTGATCGCCGACGTCGATTCGCTGGCCCGCGTGGAACGGGCGATGGACGATCCCGCCACGGCTGAGGCTGCGGGGCTGGCCTACGTCGCCATCGCGGCGAAGATCGGGGCCGGTGGTGACAAGGAGAAGGCAATCAAGATGATCACCGCCGCAGCCACGAAGGGAGGCGCGGCAAGCGTTCTCGACGCGGCGACGGGCCGACTGAAGGCGCTCGGGGCCGATGTCGCCAAGCTGTCCGGGCAGTTCGGCTTCATCACCAACTGGTGGCTGGTCGGGCCGTTTCCCAGTCCGAACAAGCTGGGATTCAAACGAAGCTACTTCCCGGAAGAGAAGGTCGACCTCGAGGCCGGCGGCAAGTTCGGCAAGAAGGAGCTCAAGTGGAAGAAGCTCAAGGTCGAGGCCGTCCCGGCCAAGATTGACCTGACCAAGCACTTCGACCCGCACGACAACGTGGCCGCCTATGGCTACGCCGAGTTCGAGAGCCCGGCCGACCGAGAGATCAACCTCCGCATCGGCACCGACGACGGTTGCAGGGTGTGGCTCAACGGCAAGGAGGTGCACGCGAACAACGCGTCCCGCGGCTTCACACTCGACCACGACACCGTGGCGACCACGCTCAAGAAGGGCAAGAACACGATCCTGATCAAGGTCATCCAGGGCGGCGGCGATTGGGCCATGTGCGTACGCGTCGCCGACCGAGAGAACAAGCCGATCGAGGTGGATTGATGAGGGATGAAGGATGAGGGATAGCGGATGACGGGACGACCGCACGAGAAACTCGATGTCTACCGGATGGCTCACGAGCTCGCTGTGCGCGTTCATGCCCTCAGTCTGAGACTGCCGAGGCTTGAGACCTTTGAGGAGGCTTCACAGATTCGGCGGTCGAGCAAGAGTGTGTCGGCGCAGATCGCCGAAGGTCATGCTCTGCGTGCCTACAAGGCAGACTACGTGAGGTATCTGTCTCGGGCCTACGGAAGTGCGGAGGAAACGTTCGAGCACCTGCCGTATCTGCTGGAAACGGGATCGGCCGCGCAAGTGCAGGCGGAGTGTGTGGAGTTGCAGGAAGAGTACGACACGCTCACGCGCAAGCTGTTCAACTACGTGCAGGCAGTGCGGGACCAACACGACCCGCACCGCGTCGGAGACGTCGAACCGGCGAATACGGTAGCACGGTGAAGGACCGATCGGGAGTGCGATGACCCTCCAAGTAGCAGGAGTCCATCCCTTATCTCTCATCCTTCATCTTTCATCCCGCTCGGTGGGGAACTGATCGGAGAGTCGAATAATGAAAACGCAACAGAAACGCAGCATTAGTCGTCGCAACTTCCTTCATCACTCCGGCGCTAGCGCCGTTGCTGCGGTGGCCGCACCCTACGTGCTCACGAGCTACGCGCTCGGTGCGCCCGGCCGGCCGCCCGCGAGCGAGCGCGTGCTTTCCGCCCACATCGGCACCGGCGGCATGGGCATGGGGACGCTCCAGCGAGGCGGTGACGGCGTGGCCGCGGCCGACGTGTACGCGCCGCACGCCGAGCGGGCCGCCGGCGCCATGGGCGAACAGTGCAAGGTCTACAAGGACTACCGAAAGTGCCTCGAGCGCGATGACATCGACGCGGTGGTCATCGCCACGCCGGACCACTGGCACGCCTTGACCTCGATCCACGCCATGGAGGCGGGTAAGGACGTCTACTGCCAGAAGCCGTTCGCCCTGACCGTCGAGGAAGGGAAGGCGATGGTCGAGGCGGCCCGCCGATACGGCCGCGTGTTCCAGACCGGCTCGCAGCAGCGCTCCGACGAAGAGTTCATTCACGCCGTCGAGTTGGTGCGCAGCGGGCGGATCGGCAAGCTCAAGCACATCCATGTGGGTATCGGCGGTGGCCAGATCTGCGGCTGGGACGCCGACACCGATCCGCCGCCCGGGCTGGACTGGGACATGTACCTCGGTCCGGCCCCCAAGGTACCGTTCAACAACAAGCGTTTCCTCGGCACGTTCCGCTGGTTCTGGGATTACTCCGGGGGCATGCTCACCGACTGGGGGCACCATCACAACGACATCGCCCAGTGGGGCAACGACACCGAGCTGTCCGGGCCGGTCGAGGTCGAGGGCACGGGCACGTTCCCGCAGGACGGGCTGTTCGAAACGCTGACCAACTTCGATGTGACCTACACTTACGCCAACGGCGTGACGCTCACTACCGACTGCAAGGGACCGTGGGGCGTCACGTTCACCGGCACCGACGGCGAGGTGTACGTGAAGCGCGGACGATACAGCGTCACGCCGAAGGAGCTCGACGGTCCCGTCCCGGCGGGCACGGTCGACGTGCGCCACCCGCACGGCGGACACATGGGCGACTTCCTCCACTGCTGCAAGACGCGCGAGAAGCCCGTGGCTCACGAAGTGATCGGCCACCGCTCCTGCACAACCTGCCACATTGGCAACATCGCCGTCCGGCTAGGGCGAAAGCTCCGCTGGAACCCGGACGCCGAGCAGTTCGTCGGCGACGACGAGGCCAACCGCTGGTTGTCCAAGCCCATGCGGGCTCCGTGGCACCTGTAGAAGCGCCCGGAAGGTCGAAGCGGAACGGAAGTCCCCGAGAGAGAGGTCACGCTGCGCACCCGCGCAGCGGTCGAATCCCTGATGCTTGACGAGGTGCGGCTGTGCAGACGAAAGAGATCCTGGCCCTGGTGACGGGCCTCGTAATCGTGCATTCAGAAGTCGCCCCCGCGAAGGACGTCTCGCGCTGGGGGCGACACGAGGTGCGTGTCACCAGTTCCAAGAGGTACGCCAATCCGTTCACGGACGTCACATTGCGGGCCACATTCAAGCGTCCGGGCGGCGGCAGCGTGACGGCCGAAGGCTTCCACGACGGCGACGGTGCCGGTGGGCAGACCGGCAACGTCTGGAAGATGCGCTTCATGCCCGACGAGATCGGGCGCTGGCAGTACTCATACGCCTGGTCAGACGGCACGCCGGGCGGGTCGGGCGCGTTCACAGTCGTCGATGCCGGTTTGCCCGGCACGATCCAGGCCGACGAGCGGAACAAGAAGGTCTGGTCGATCCCGGGGCGGGGCGTGTTCGTGCCCCTTCAGGTCGCCGTCCCTGCGTTCTGGCAAGTGGGCGACCCTCGGATGGAGGGATTCCTCGACTACGTCAAGGACACCGTGGGCGCGAACGGCCTGGCCATCATTCTGACCAACCGCGTCTGGCTCGACTGCGAGAACGAAACGGACTCTGCGCCCACTGCGCAGGTGTTCTCGATACGCAACTGGTCCAAACTCGATGCGTTCCTGAAGAAGCTGCACGACCGCGAGCTGGCGGTGAACATCATGTTCTACACCGATGACGCCGGCCAACCCCGATTCAAGGGACGCTCCCCGCACGAGAAGTTGCTGCTTCGGTATGCCATTGCCCGCCTCGCCGCCTATCCGCTGATCACCTTCGATTCCGGCATCGACATTCGCGAGTACCGGCCCACCGCCTGGGACGAATGGTTCGCCGGGCAACTGCACGCGCTGGACCCCGCGAATCACCTGGTCGGCTCCCGCCACGGAGGCGGTTCGGGTACGACGGGCTGTACGAGCTGCGACTACGACGCCCGCGGAGACATCCATCCGAGCTACGACGAGATCCTTTCGCTCATGAATTCGACGTCGCGTCCCGTCTTCTACACCGATCGCTGGCGGGAGGACTTCTATCGCGGTCAGTTCGACCACGACAGCCTCCGCAAGATCATGTGGCATTGCGCATTGACCGGCGGAGCCGGGTTCATGATCGGCGGCCGACACGGGGATATCAGACTCGACGACTACGCGAACGACCTGGACCATCCCGAGCACGTCCGCGTCTTCTCGCAGTTCTGGCATGAGCAGGTTCGCTCGTGGGGTGCGTTCACCGTCTGCAACGACAAGGTCACGCGCGGAAGGTGCTTCGGAGCCGACGGCGAGGCATACGTGGTCTACCTCGAGAACGGCGGACGCACGGCGGTCGACCTCTCGTCTGCTCGGGGCCGGATGGGCGTGCAGTGGCTCAATCCGCGCACGGGTCAGCTCACCCCGGCGGAGGCCGTCGCGGGTGGAAGCTCGGCGACGTTCGAGTGCCCCGGCGAGGGCGATTGGGTGCTTCGCATCGGAGGCGTGCCGCTCGACGAAACGCCACCGAGCGCTCCGGCCGCCGCGAAGGCGACGGCACGAGGCGCTTCCGAGATCGCCCTGACCTGGGACCAGGCGCACGACCCGGACACCGGCGTGTTTCGCTACAAGATCCATCGCGACGGCAGGCCGGTGGCGACGGTGGGCGGAACACAGACGACATACGTCGATCAAGCCCTCAACGAGCGAACGAAGCACACCTACGCAATCTCCGCGTTGAACGGCACCGGCATCGAGGGGAACAGGAGTCGCGCGGCCAGTGCAACCACGACCGCGGACACGACTCCACCGACAGTCCGCGCGGTCAAGGCGACCGGCGATCCCCATCGGGTAACCGTGGTGTTCGACGAACCGGTCGAGAGACGCTCTGCCGAGTCGGCCAAGAACTACGTGATCGACCACGGGATCTCAGTTTCGGCAGCCACGCTTGGCGCTGATGCGGCAACGGTCGTGCTGGCCACGTCAGCGCTGTCGGCGGGCGTTGACTACGCGTTGACCGTGCAGAACATCGCCGACCGGGCGGCGGCTCGGAACGTCATCGCCCCGAAGTCGCGCGTTCGGTTCACACTCACCACGCGAGTCCGTGGCGGACTCGTGGCGCTGTATGACTTCGAGGAGGGTGAGGGCACCATCGTTCACGACGTCTCCGGTGTCGGCGGACCGTTGGACCTGGTGCTCGCCGACGCCACCGCGGCGGAGTGGGTGCCCGGCGCTCTGCGCATCCGGGGCAAGACGCTCGTGCAGTCCAAGAGTTCGGCCGGCAAGCTTCACGCGACTTGCGCGATGGGCAACGAGATCACGATCGAGGCGTGGATTCACCCGGAAAACGACACGCAGGCCGGGCCGGCTCGGATCGTCACTCTGTCCGCCAACGCTTCCGCACGCAACTTCACGTTGGGCCAGAACGGTGCGGCGTATGACGTACGCCTCCGCACCACGACCACGACGGCCAACGGATCCCCGTCGCTGCAGGTACGCACCGGGTCGGCAACCCTCAATCTGACACACGTTGTCTACACGCGCAGTGCCTCCGGAAGGCGAAGGATCTATCTGGACGGCGTCGAACGAGCCGCCGGGACCATCCCCGGTGACCTGTCCAATTGGGACCCGTTCTACAAGCTGGGACTTGCCAACGAGCTGACGGGTGATCGGCCATGGCTGGGCACGCTCCACCTCGTGGCCATCTACGGCCGCGCCCTCAGCCCCGCGGAGGTGCGCCGGAACTTCGAGGTTGGTCCCCGCCCGCCGCGCGGCCAGTGAAGACCACGCACACGGCGCTGACCCCGACGCACTCACTTCGTGTAGAGCTTCTCTCGGATCGTCGGCCGGCGTGGTTCGTGAGCGCCTCCCTCGGCGAGACCGTATGTCTCGATCGTGCGTCGAATGCTCGCGTGGTGGGCAAGCCACGCGTCAGGGCTGTATCCGCCGCCCAACACCATGACGACCGGGACGCCGCGGTGTACGCACATGTCAATGACCGCTGCATCGCGCTCGACGATCCCCTCGCGCGTCATGGCCAGACCGGCGAGCGGATCGCCGGCCAGCGTGTCGACGCCGGCTTGCAGGAAGACGATCTCGGGCCGGGCACGCTCGATGACACCCGGAAGGTAGCTGCGTAGCGTTCGGAGGAACGTGTCGTCGTCCACTCCGGGCGGCAACTCGATGTCAGAGTCACTCACTGCCTTGGGAGTGGGGTAGATGCTCCCCTGATGCATCGAGAACGTGAAGACCTCGTCGTCACCCTCGAAACAGATCGCCGTGCCGTTGCCCTGGTGCACGTCGAGGTCGACGACCAGAGCACGCCGGATCAGGCCTTCCGCCTGCAGGGTACGAATCGCGATGGGCATGTCCGCGTACACGCAGAAGCCCTCGCCGGCATCGGGTCCGGCGTGGTGATAGCCTCCGCCCAGATTGATCGCGATGCCGTGCTGCAACGCCTGCCGTCCCGCCAGGATCGTCCCGCCCGTGGCGTAGCGGAACGCATTGAGGATACCCGCGTCGACCAGCACGGCGGGGATGATCGAGACGACCGGGGCCTCGAGGAAGCGAGCCACCTGGCCCGAGTCCTCCAATGCTTGCAGGAAGCCTGGTGAGTGCACGCGAAGGATCTCGTCACGCGACACCGTCTCGGGCACGAACACGTCCTCGGCTCGAACCAGGCCGTCCGTGAGCAGCCTGAGATAGATCTTGGCGTACTTGCGAATGTCGAAGCTGTGCAGCCGCTCGATGCCGGCCATGCTGATCTGGTAGTGTGTCGAGTACACGACCGCCACCCGGCTGTTCAGCGGGCGTCCGGACCGCGGCGTCTTGACTTGCCTGAACGAAGGCGGCGCGATACAGGTTGCAGCAAGGAAAGTGCATGCAAGCACTACGGTGATCCCAATCCATCGTCGGGGCCTCCCGAGTAGCTTCTTGAGTGCTTGCCGCTGCACGCGCTGTGCCCTCAACGCCGGGTGACGATGCTTGTGCTCGATTCGTCTGAATGTATCTACGGCATGACCGCCGACGAGTTCGCCGGGAATCGCCCGCCGCGGTCGTTCCCGCTGACCATCCTCGGGGTCGCCGGGATGGCTGTCCTGGCACTCACCGGCTGCGACCGCGGGGCGTCTGAGTTTCCTTCGAAGCCGATCACCATCGTGGTGCCATGGAAGGCCGGGGGCGGGACCGACGGGTTGGCTCGAGCCCTGGCCAAGGAGACCACCGACGTCTTGGGCGTGTCGGTGAATGTGCTGAACAAGACCGGTGGGCAGGGAACCATCGGGCACGCCTACGGCATGAGTGCCCGGCCGGACGGCTACACGGTCACGATGGTGACGTTCGAGCTTTGCACGTACAAGGCTCTCGGACGCGGGCACGTCGACGCGTCGGGCTTCACGCCGTTGATGCAGCTCAACGAAGACCCGGCCGCTCTCACCGTCAACGCCGATTCACCCTACGCGACGCTCGACGATTTCATCGCCGCGGCCAAAGCGAACCCCGGCAAGATCGCCGTGGGCAATTCCGGCCCGGGTGCGGTCTGGCACCTGGCCGCGATCCAATTCGAGCAGAAAGCGGGCATCGAGCTGGCCCACGTACCGTTCGACGGGGCGGCCCCGGCCGTGGTGCAACTGCTCGGCAAACACATCGACGCCGTGCCGGTAAGCCCTGCCGAAGTGCTGCAACACGTGGAGGTCGGGCGGCTGCGGACGCTCGCCGTCATGACGACCGAGCGCGATCCGTCAATCCCGGATGTGCCGACGTTTCGCGAATTGGGTGTGGACGTTCTCGGCGCCGGCTGGCGCGGCCTGGCGGTGCCGAAGACGACTCCGCCCCACATCGTGGACCGGCTGATCAAAGGCTTCAAGGCGGCGTACGATCGACCCACGTTCAAGGAAGCCGCCCGCAAGGCGCAGCTCAATCTGAAGTACCTCGACCGCGAAGCCTTCACCGCAACGCTCGCCGACCGTGAAGCCTCGGCCGGTGCTGCCGTTGCCTCGGTCGCCCGTAGCGACACTTCCGTTGGGCAGTACCTCAAGGGTCCGGGGCTCGTGCCTGCTATTGCGGGGGCCGGTTTCGTGCTGCTTATGGTTGTCCTCGCGGTGACGGAACTCCGGGGCAGAGCCGCATCGGCGACGGAAGGCTCATGCGCAGACGGAACGCGCCGAGCGGTCGTGTGGGCAGTGGTAGGGTTGGCGGCGTACTGGGCAGCCATGCACGTGCTCGGCTACGTGGGACCGACGCTGGCGTTCTTCGCCTTCCTTCAGGCAGTCGTGATGGCGGAACGCCGCCCGGTGCGAATCGTGATCAGCTCGGTCGCAGTGACGGCCGCCGTGTACGTTGCGTTCGGCACGATCTTGCACGTGCCGTTGCCGACGCCTTGAGCGTCAGTGAAGTGCGGGTGCCGCTTCCTCACGGGCGCGGTTCTGAAGGGCGCGGATGCTTGGTTGAAGCGTGATGGAAGCGATCATCGAAGGATTCGGCGCGGCGCTGCAACCGGGGCTGTTGCTCTGGGTGGTGACCGGTGTGCTGCTCGGCATCATCACCGGCGCCCTTCCGGGGCTGACGGCGACGATGGCGGTGACGCTGCTGCTGCCGTTCACGCTCGGGGCCGAGATGAGCGCCCGCGAGAGCATGGCCATGCTCATCGGGATCTACGTAGGCGCGATCTACGGCGGCTCCATCGCGGCAATTCTGATCTGCACTCCAGGCACACCGGCGGCGGCCGCGACCGTGCTCGACGGCTTCCCCATGACGCAGCGCGGTGAGGCCGGCCGGGCCCTCGGGATCGCCACCGTGTCGTCGTTCTCCGGCGGGTTCATCAGCGCCATCGTGCTCATTCTGTTCTCGCCGCTGCTGTCGCGTTTCGCCCAGGAGTTTGGCCCGCCGCAATACTTCGCGCTCGCCGTCTTCGGGCTGTCGATGATCGTCAGCATCTCCGGCCGCAGCGTGCTCAAGGGTGCAATCGCGGGCTTCTTCGGCATCCTGCTCGCGTGCGTCGGTCTGGACCCGATCGAGGGCATGCCGCGGATGACGTTCGACCAGATCGAGCTGGCCGCGGGCGTCGGGTTCATCCCGGCTCTGATCGGGCTGTTCGCGTTCGCTCAGGTCTTCGCCGAAATCGCCGAGGGAGGCACGACCGACACGGCGCGCCCGCCCATCGGCCGCTTGCTGGGCACGGTGCGCGAGGTCGCTCGGCACTGGTTCGCGCTCGTGCGGTCGGCGCTGATCGGCGTGTTCACCGGGTCGCTGCCCGGGGCCGGTGGAGATATCGCCGCGTTCATCTCGTACAACGAAGCTCGACGTGTCTCGAAGAACCGGGCGCAGTTCGGCCAGGGAGCACCCGAGGGAATCATCGCGGCCGAAACAGCCAACAACGCCTCTACCGGCGGAGCCATGATTCCCATGCTCACGCTTGGTGTGCCCGGCGATGCGGTCACGGCCGTTATGCTCGGCGCCCTGACCGTACACGGCCTTCAGCCTGGACCGCTCCTGTTCCGCGACCACATGGACGAGGTCTACCCGATCTTCGTCAGCGCGCTGGTGGCCAACGTCGTGATGGTGATCGCCGGACTGCTGTCGGTCCGTTACGTCGCCCGCATCGTCTCCATGGACAAACGCACGCTGGTGCCCGTCATCGCCGTACTGAGCGTGGTCGGGGCGTACTCGATGCGCTACTCGCTCTTCGACGTCGCGGTGGCGATCGTCATGGGCATTATCGGCTACGGCATGAAGCGCTACGGCTTCCCGGCCTCGCCCATCGTGCTGGCCCTGATCCTCGGCCCGATGGCCGAGCAGAACCTGCGGCGAACGCTGCTGCTGCCCGATGTGGGCGTGGGCACGTTCCTCAGCCCGATCTGTGCGGTGCTGCTCGGACTGGCCGTGTTGGCGGTCGTGATGGGCATCTGGCGCTCGCGGTCGGCAAGAAGTGTTGAGGTACCCGGCGGAATGAACGACACTTCGGCGTAACGCGGCGCACGGCGCGCACCGAGACGCGACCGTCAGGAAGCGTGGCCGCCGAAGGCGGCTCTGACAACGCTACGCAAGCGCGGCTGGGTGCTCCATCTGTAATGCCGGCTCTGCCGGCATTGCACGCTCCCTGACGGTCGCGTCTCGGTAGTGGCGCCGTAGCAGAAAGGGGAACTCGACCATGGACCGACGCGAAGCACTGAAGCTGCTGTCGACAGGCTCGGCGGCCGCCCTGCTCTCCGCTGGTACGTCGCGCGCTGCGGCTGCCCCGGCGCCCGCCAAACCGCTTCCGCCGCTCAAGATCCGCGACATCCGCGTGATCCTCACGGCCCCGGTCGGCATCCGCCTGGTCGTCGTAAAGGTCGAAACGACGGAGCCGGAAATCTACGGCCTCGGATGCGCCACGTTCACGCAGAGACCGCTGGCGGTGGCCACGGCCGTCGAGAAGTACCTCAAGCCCTTCCTCGTGGGCAAGGACCCCGACCGCATCGAAGACACGTGGCAGTCGTCGTTCGTCTCGTCGTACTGGCGCAACGGCCCGGTGCTCAACAACGCCATCTCCGGCGTGGACATGGCGCTGTGGGACATCAAGGGCAAGCGGGCCAACATGCCCGTGTACCAGCTTCTCGGCGGCAAGTGTCGCGAGGCGGCCGACCTCTACGCCCACGCCAGCGGCCGCAACCTCAAGCAAACCGAAGACTCCGTCCGCGCGTGGGTCGAGAAGGGCTACCGCCACGTGCGCTGCCAGGTGGCCGTGCCCGGCTACTCCGTCTACGGCTTCGGCTCGAGCGACCCCGCGAATGTCCGGCCGATCCACAAGGGCAACCGCACGTTCGAGCCTGCCCCCTACTGCCGGTTGGTGCCGAAGATCTTCGAGCACCTCCGCACGACGGTGGGAGACGAAGTTGAGTTACTGCACGACGTGCACGAGCGCGTCCCGCCGATCATGGCCATCGACATGGTCAAGAAGCTCGAGCCTTACCGGCTGTTCTTCCTCGAGGACCCGTTCGCACCGGAGGACGTGGGCTACTTCAAGCACCTGCGGGCACTGACGTCGGTGCCGATCGCCATGGGCGAGCTATTCAACAATCCGAACGAGTTCGTCCCGCTGATCGCCGACCGGCTGATCGACTTCATCCGTGTGCACCTGTCGCAGATCGGCGGCATCTCGATGGGCCGCAAGTTGGCCGCGCTGTGCGAGTTCTTCAACGTGCGTACCGCCTGGCACGGCCCCGGCGACGTGTCGCCCGTCGGCCACGCCGCCAACCTGCAGCTCGACCTCGCCTGCTACAACTTCGGCATCCAGGAGCAGCACGTGTTCCACCAGGCAACCCAGGACGTCTTT
>CAYMME010000018.1:0-33359 GCA_964391465.1 uncultured Planctomycetales bacterium | reverse complement strand
TCGGCACCTGCGGCCTGATGCGGATGCAGTCGACCGTCTGGCCGAATGCCCGCGTCGTTGTGGGATAGAGCGTGATGCGCTTGCCGACCCAGCCCGAGACGCTGTTCCCGTAGAGGGTCGCCACCGTCTTCGCGTTCGTCTTGTTGAGCACCAGCCGCTTGTTCGACTTGGGCTCGACGAAGCTCAGCACCGGCTTGTGCTCCGTCTTCTGGTCCTGGTTCAGCAGTTCGCCCTTCTCGACCTTGGAGATCGTGAGGGTGACGTCCTTGCCGTTGAGGTCGTGCGCGTACAACCACCGGGAATCGAACATCGCGCGCCAGTGGTCCTGTGCCGATGCCGGCGTGGTGGGGGCCCCTGTCTGCTCCGCTGTCATGGCCTCGTCTCCTGAAGCTTCTGCACCAGCTCCCAGGCACGGGCGCCGTTGCGGATCTGGCCGGCCTCAATCACGGCCTCTTCCTCGTCGCCGACGCCTTCGCCGAGCCGGGTGAACGAGTCGTGCATCGCCTCGGCCGCGGAGAGGAAGAGCCCCAGAACCTCGAACGCACACAGGTGGTCTCGGAGCCGTTCCTGTGCCCCCTGGCGAAAGCACGCGCTCCCTCCTCGAGCGCCGAAGTGCGGGGCCAGCCACCCCGGGTAGCCCCAAATGATGATCAGGTCCATGCCGTCGCTGTAGCTGTCGGGGTGGACGTACTGTACCGCCAACCGGCCGAGGCCCGGCATGTCGACCCAGGCGTGGTAGGTCTGCATCGCTTCGCCGAGCCGGGGAGGCTTCTCTTCCCACTTCAGGCCTTCGACTTCGGGGGGCGCGAAGGGCATGGGATCGCTGCTGGTTTTGTCGCTCATGGGGTGTCCTCGTGTCTTGAACTGAAGTCGACGGTAACATCAGTGTAGAGCCGTGTCAAACCTTTTATTGCCTTGACTGACCGCCTCGCGTCTGGCAACCTCCAGCGCATGGACAAGCTTTACGACATCAAAGAAGCGGCAGAAATGCTCCACATCCACCCTGAAACGCTGCGTCAGCGCATCCGCGATGGTGCCGTCAAGGCGCTGAAACCGGGACGCAAGCTGGTGATTCGGGAGAGTGAAATCGAGGCTTACAAAAAGCGGATCGAGGGTGACACAGAAAACTCCGAAGACGCAGCATAGGTAGGGGTTAGTCTTGTCTCGTTCCACTCTGTGCGAAGCGCCTGATCCATGATCCTACGGCCACGGCAAGCCACCTTCGTCGCCCGCTGCCTCGACGCCCTCGCCTCCCATGGCAATACCCTCGGCGTGGCCCCGACCGGCAGCGGCAAGACCGTCATGTTCTGCGACGCGATCCTGCAACACGGCGGGTCCGCGCTCGTGCTCCAGCACCGTGACGAGCTCGTAACGCAGAACTCCGAGACCCTCGCCGACCACGCCAACGGCAAGGCCAAGCTCGGCTACTGGACCGGCGCACGCAAGGAGTGGGGCAAGCACACGTTTGCGATGGTGCCGACGCTCAGCCGCCCGGAGCACCTCGAGGCCATGCCCCCCTTCGATCTTGTGGTCGTCGACGAGGCCCACCACGGGGCCGCAGAGACCTGGCGCCGGGTCGTGGGCCGGGCCCGGGAGATGAACCCATCCGTCCACGTCCTCGGCGTCACGGCCACCCCCAACCGTGGGGACGGGGCCGGGCTGCGGGAGATCTTCACGAACGTGGCCGACCAGATCACCCTCTACGAGCTGATCACCGCCGGCCACCTCGTCCCGCCCAAGGCCTTCGTGCTCGACGTGGGCGTGTCGGAGCAGCTCGCCGACGTCAAGAAGCTGAGCACGGGCGAGTACGACGCCAACGAGGTCGCGGAGATTCTTGGCGACCCGGTCCTGCCCGAGGTCGTGCGGCACTGGAAGGAGAAGGCAGGCGACCGGCGCTCGGTCTGGTTTGCTTCGACCGTCGCCCACGCCGAACGGGTGCAGCAGTACCTGACCGCGGGGGGAGTCGACGCCGGCCTGGTGACTGGAGAGACACCGAGAGACGAGCGGGAACAGACCTTCGCCGACCTGGCCGAGGGCAAGCTCCAGTGCCTCGTCAACGTCGCCGTCGCCACCGAGGGCTGGGACTGCCCCCCGGTCTCGTGCGTGGTCCTGCTGCGGCGCCAGAGCTACCACAGCACGCTCATCCAGATGGTCGGCCGCGGCCTGCGCACGTGCCAGCCCTGGAAGCAAGACTGCGTCGTCCTCGACTTCGGGCACTCCCTGCTCGTGCACGGCGACCTGGTGCAGGCGCCGGATCTCGACGGGCGACCGAGCGAGGGCGAGCCCCCGGAGAAGCAGTGCCCCGGCTGTGGCGCGCTCGTCCCCTGGGGCACGACCGAATGCGCCTTCTGCTCCTACGAGTGGCCGGTGAAAGTGCGGCCAGATGGGAGCAAGGCCCTTGCCGGCTTCGACCTGATCGAGCTCGACATCCTGAACGCTTCCCCCTTCGCGTGGTGGGCCAAGAACGACCGTACCAGGGTCGCTACCGGCTTCGACGCTTGGGCCGTATGTTGCTCCTGGAAAGGTACATGGCATGCGGTCGGAGGGTGGCGCGTCCAACAGCCGCAGCTTAGGGAGCAGGACAAGCCACGATACCGGCACATGATACGATATCTGGCGACCGGGAGCCGGGAATGGTGCGTGGCTCAGGCCGACGACCATATGAGACAACACGAGAAGGGGAAGGCGTCGCGGAAGACGCGCGAATGGTTGTCGGCACCGGCGACGGACAAACAGGTTGCGCTGCTTCAGAACGTGTCGCCGCAGGTGGCGATGTTCGTGACGGAGCGGCCCGCGAACCGGTACGAGGCGAGCTGTGCGCTGACGCTGAAGTTCAGGCGGCAGGCTATCACGGCGGCGCTTGAGGCGGCGCAGGAGAGGAGTGAACAGTGACGGCGTACGACGAAATGGCGGCGCGGGCTCGATTCGCGGAAGAGATCGGCCACCCGATATCAGGGCCCGACGAGTCGGTAGATGGTCCTACCGGCGACTACTGCGACGCCCCGGCCACCAGTGAAACCTACAACACATTCCTGGCCAACAAACGCCCAGTGCACGCCCCGGCTGGGCTCGATGCCACCGACCTGCATCCCGCCCTGTTCCCGTGGCAGAGAGACATCACGCGGTGGGCTCTCCGCAAGGGCCGGGCGTGCCTGTTTGAGGACTGTGGGCTCGGCAAGACGCTCCAGCAACTTGCGTGGGCTCAGAAGGTCCCGGGGGATGTGCTCATCTTGGCCCCCCTCGCCGTGTCTCACCAGACCGTACGTGAAGCCGAGCGCTTCGGCATCCGGGCTGCCCGCAGCGACCATGGCGAGATCAACGCCCCCATCGTCGTGACCAACTACCAGCGATTGCACCACTTCGACCCGTCGAGGTTTGCTGGGGTGGTCCTCGACGAGTCCTCCATCTTGAAGGCCTACGACGGAGCCACGCGGACGGAGATCCTTGAAGCGACGGCGACCATTCCCTACCGGCTCGCGTGTACTGCCACACCCGCCCCCAACGACTATACCGAGCTTGGGAACCATGCCCAGTTCGTGGGGGCCATGACCCGCATGGAGATGCTCGCCATGTTCTTCGTGCACGACGGTGCGCGCACGAGCGAGTGGCGGTTGAAGGGCCACGCGGTGCAGGACTTCTGGTCCTGGGTTGCCACCTGGGCGATGATGGTCCGCAAGCCATCGGACATCGGCGGCGATGACGGTGGATTCGTGTTGCCCGAGCTGTTCACCGAGACGCACATCTTGGAGACGGATCTGTCAGGTGAAGGTGAACTGTTCACGCTCCCAGCCCTCGCACTCCAAGATCAACGAACCGCGCGGCGGCAGACGATGGACGCCCGGGTTGAAAAGCTCGCCGGCATCGTCAACGCCAGCACGGAGCAGTGGGTGGTCTGGTGCGAGCTCAACGCCGAGTCCAGCGCCCTGGCCGACGCCATCGACGGCGCAGTGGAGGTGGCTGGCGCCCACACCGACGACGAGAAGACGGCGCGACTCCACGCCTTTGCAGATGGGACGGCCCGTGTGATCGTGACCAAGCCCAAGATCGCCGGCTTCGGTCTCAACTGGCAGCACTGTGCACGGGTGGCCTTCGTGGGCTTGTCTCACTCCTGGGAGCAGTTCTACCAGGCCGTGCGGCGGTGCTGGCGTTTCGGCCAGGAGCGGCCCGTGGAGGTCCACATCATCAGCACTGACCGCGAGGAAGGCGTGCTGCACAACATCCAGAGGAAGCAATCGGAGGCCGACACGATGGCAGAGCAGATGATCGAGATGACCAGAGAGGCAACGGCACACGAGCTAGCGGGTCCAACGATATCCGCCGATGTAGACCCCATCACCGAAGAACGGGCAGGCGACGGGTGGCGCATGGTGCGTGGCGATTGCGTGCGTGTGCTGCGAACGATGGACGCCTGCTCCGTTGACTTCAGCATCTTCTCGCCCCCCTTCTCTTCCCTCTACACCTACACGGACGAACTCGCCGACATGGGGAACACGCTCGACCATGAGACGTTTTTCCAGCACTTCAGCTTCGCCATCGAGCAGATCTACCGCGTGACCAGGCCAGGGCGGCTCGTTTCGTTCCATTGCATGGATCTGCCCACGTCCAAGGTCCGCGATGGCGTCATCGGGCTCTACGACTTCCGGGGGGCGCTCATCCGCGCATTCGAGCAGCGCGGGTGGATTCTGCACTCGCAGGTTTGCATCTGGAAGGACCCCGTGACTGCGATGCAGCGGACCAAGGCCCTCGGTCTGCTCTACAAGCAACTGCGCAAAGACAGCTGCATGTCTCGGCAGGGCATTCCCGACTACCTGGTGACGATGCGCAAGCCTGGGGTGAACCCACAGCCCGTGACGCACACGCCCGAGGACTTCCCGCTGGACGACTGGCAGAAGATCGCATCGCCGGTGTGGACCGACATCGACCAGAGCGACACCCTCCAACATCGCAGCGCCCGTGAAGAGCAGGACGAGCGCCACATCTGCCCGCTTCAGCTCACCGTCATCCGGCGCGCTCTGCACCTGTGGAGCAACCCTGGCGACCTTGTGCTCAGCCCGTTCGCCGGCATCGGCTCTGAGGGTGTCGAGAGCTTGAGGTCGGGCCGTCGCTTCGTCGGCATCGAGTTGAAGGACAGCTACTACCGGCAGGCGTGGATGAACCTGCAAACAGCGACTGCTCAGGGCAGCCTGTTTGAATGAAAGGCCCCCATGTTCCCCTCCTCGAAGACACCCCTTGACCCCGCCCCAGCCCTGCGCGATGATGACCGGGCCAGCAACGTAGATGGATAGCAACACGATGAACACCCTCTCCTGTCCCGCCCTCCCGTCCGTTGCTGGCACAGCGGCTCGTGTTGCAGGCGCGGGGCGGGAGGGGTGTGCTTGTGAGGCCGGGAATGGCCGATGAGCCTTTTGTCACCTACCCAGCGCGCCTTCTCGGAGAGCACGGGACCACGCTCAAGGTTTTTTTCCACATCCAGAAGCACACCCGCAAGGACAAGCCGAGTGTCAGGCTCAGCGTCGCTGACATTGCCGAGGATGCCGACGTGAGCCTTCGAACCGCCCGAAACTGCGTAGACCGGTGCACAGAGCTCGGCATTCTCCGTGTGGAGCGGCTTGAAGGACACCCCAACCGCTATTTTCCTTGGCGAACCGACGCACCCCTGCAACCAGTTGCACCCCTGCAACCAGTTGCCGGGGTCATTGCACCCCTGCAACCAGTTGCCGGGGTCATTGCAGCCCCCCCCTGCAACCAGTTGCCGGGGTCCCATTCTTTAATTGCAGAAGGATCAGAAGATCCAGAAGGAAGAGATCCCCCCGTAGGCCCCCCAGGGGGCCACACCGCACCACTCCCTCTCGACGACGACACCCCTACTCCCCCGGCCAAGAAGACGAACAAGCCCCCAGCCAACCACGTCCCCTATGAGGCCATGCGTCTCAGCTACAACAAGCGGGCCAAGGCTCGGGGCTGGGTGCGGTGCATGAAGGTGGACCCCTCCTCGTCCAAGAAGGGCCAGCGCTCCCTGTGCTCGTCACTTCGCGAGGTCTGGCACGACCACCAACAGCCCTGCGAAGTGACCGGGCTTCTGGGCCGGGACTGGTGGTCGGCCTTTCTCAACGCCCTGGCCGAGATCGACGATCCGTGGTGGAGCGGCCACAACGACCGGGGCTGGTGCGCGACGCTCGAGTACTTCCTACGGCCCGAGCAGGTGGACAAGGCTATGACGTTCCTGAGTTACCAGCCATCGCTGACCCAAAGCGAGGCACAGACCGATGCCTGACCACGCCCACCACCCCTCCGGCTGGCGACCCAGATGGGCTCGCCCGCGCCGAAGCCCTGACCACCACCAACGGAGACCCCGAATGAAGACCGACTGCCCGAACTGCGGCGAGCCCGTCGCGTTCCCGCCCCTGACCCTCTCCCAGCTCGACGCGATGCGCGAGGAGATCAAAGCCCGCACCGCCGAGGATCTGGCCGGCCTCAACCCTCGCACCGTCGCCGCCCTCATGCGGGCCGACCTGACCAGCCTCGACGCCATCTGCGCGCGCAACGAGTACGAACTCGACCACGTGCCTGGCATCGGGACGGTAGGGGTCAAGGAGATCGTGGCGCATCTCGAGATCAAGGGCCGGAGCCTGGCCGAGCCGGGGTGGAGGCCGCCGAACCGCGGAGGCGCATCATGAGCGGCCCCTTCATCGCGCTCATGAAGTCGCCGCAACACGAAGGCGGCCAGGCCACCGCAGCCTATCTGCGCGTGGGAAGCATCCTGCTCATCAAAGAGGCCTACTGGAGAGCCGGGTCGGAGGTGGTCTTCTGCAACGAGGCCACCAACGATCCCTGGTCGCTCTTCGTGGAGGAGGAGCCCGAGAGCATCGTAAAGGAGTTGGCGGTGCTGGAAGCGAGCCAGCCCAATGCCTGAGCCCGGAGCCGACTGGCCCCCGACCACCGCCGAGCTCGTCGCGTTCCTCCGGGAGTTCGCCCGAGAGCGCAGGACGGGCAGCAGTGGGAGCGCCCCGAAAAAAAAGTACCAGATAGCGAAGAAAAGGCTTGACGTGCTCCTAGAATCTGGTACTCTAGGGTCATGGTCAGCAACGACACAGACACCACCCAAGCCGAGGACACGACCATGACTCCCAAGCGCTACGACTACGATACCATCGCCCGCCGCGCCATCATGGAGGGCGACTGGCCCGACAACTACACCCCTGACTGCGACGACGACGACTGCCTGCGCGACTTGCTCGTAATCGCCGAAGACGCCGGTGACGAGATCATCGCTGCCGCCTGCCGGCAGCTCCTCAACGACTGGCCCGGAAGTCGCAGGCTCAGTTCGGACGAGCACTGCCAGGAAGGAACGCGCGTTCTGCGTGAGTACGCCGAGAGGTACAGCGCGGCCAACTGATGGCCCGCGACCTCCACGCACTCACGCGCCGCCTTGGGACTGCCGAGGTGGCGCACCGCATCGGCCTCAGCCCCTACGCGCTGCGCAACCGGCGGTGCGGCTCCGTGGCCTTGACCGTCGACGACCTCGACGCGCTCGCCCGCGAGTTCGGTGACGGCTTCGACATGGCCGGCACCGTCAAGCGCATCGCGGCGACGCGGCGACAGAAGCAGGAGCAGCCATGAGCGTGCGTCAGCAGCTAGAGCTTCTTCACGAGCCCCTCAAGCCCACAAAGGAGAGGCGCCCCGACTCGGGCTGCTACCGGGACCTTTACGGCCCTACAGCCGGCGCCCTGGGCAAGGCCGCCGACCGATGTGCCGAGGTGATAGGCGAGGTGAAGCCCGGCGAGACGATCCATGTTGTGTCCCATGGCGAATGGTCCACCGATCATGTGATCTGTCACCTTGTTGACCAGATCGGCCCCGCACACTTCCTTTTCTCGACATGGAGCATCAACGAGGACAACGCATCTCGCCTGGCGAAGGCCACCGAGCAAGGCTTGTTGCTCTCCATGCGTGGCCTCATCGACTGGCGAATGAAGATCCGCAAGCCACAGGCAGTGTCTATCCTGCACCACGCGGTGGGCAGGGAGCGCTTTCGTCTCGGGCACACACACGCCAAGGTCTATCTGCTCGACTTCGGGCACCGCGCCATCTCCTTCGTCGGTTCGCCGAACTTCACGAGCAACCCGCGAATCGAGGCAAGCGTGCTCACCGACTCGCGCGAGGTGCATGACTTCCACGCCGACTGGCTCAACCGTAGCCTGGCCAACGCCGATCCCTTCGATGCCAAGAAGTCGACCCAAGCGCGCAAAGGGGGCCGCCGATGAGCGAGCCGCTGCACATAGGTGGTGTGGCTCTCGAGGAACTTGAAGAGCAGATTCTGGTCAAGCTTCTTGAGCTCGCTCGCCAGGGCAACGCCGCAGCCGCCAACAACGTCCTCAAGATGGTCGAGCAGGTGCGAGCACAACGCGCCCACCTCACACACCAGGCCCGGCTCGCGGACTGCGACAGCGACATTGACAAGCTGTGCCACTACTTCGGCGAGCTTGGGCTGACGTTCCAACAGGCGCAGGCACACCTTGGCCGCCCCCTCACTGAGGCTGAAATGCCGGCCTTCTACGCTGGCCACGCACAACGCGAACTCGAAGCCCGAGCCCTGCAACGCGCCCGAGCACGACAGGGAACGGCCGCGCTACCCGGATGGATGACTAAGCACGGCTCGGAGGATGTCTAACACAGATGAAGTCCGCCCTCGTCTGCGCCCTCCTCATCGCCGACCTCTTCTCCGAGGGCCAGAGCGTGGGCTACCAGCGCAAGCTGCTCCGCACCGTCCCCGCTCGTGTGGCCGTGTGCAGGCACGTCTACAACGCCGCGCAGGAGCAGGGCGCCGATCCCGTGTTGCTCGCTGCCCTGGCCTACTCCGAGAGCAAGTTTGCAGCCCATGCCGTCAACCGTCGCACTGGTGCCCTTGGCCCTCTCCAGGTCATGCCGCGCCTTCTCGACGACGAGCTAGGCCCCGTGCGAACCGGGGTGCTGCTCTGGAAGCGGTGGCGCGCACGTCGAGCTCCAAGCCTGGTGGGTGCCGTGTGCGGGTTCAAGGGCTACCGCTCCGAGGGCTGCGATGCTGGGCGCCGGTTGCTCGAAAGGGTGCGGCGGGTGCGGGTGTTGCTTGAGCGCGGTTGCGAGGGGTGATGTCGGCCCACATCACCCCCACGACGGCAACGATAGCCGTTTGCCACTGCACCTGCGGCACGGGCGACTATTGCGAGTGCGACCCCTTCAACTGTGGCTGCCACGCATCGAACTACGGCCCGGACTTCGACCGCTACCGAAAGGCCCTCGACGACTTCGATCGCGCCGTCACCCAAAACCAGCAGGAGCGCGAGCGCCGCGCCTTCTACGCAGAGCCGTGGGCACCGCTGCTCGACGCCAGACCATGGCGACCACGACTCCGGCCCCGGCCCACCCCTCCCACCGTGGCCGGATCTCCCCTCCGCGTTACCCGGCAAAGGAGCAGGCGAGCTATCCGGCTACCGCGCGCACCGCCCACGGTGCTGTTGTCTGCCACCACATGGACAAGCCTCGAAGGAGAGAACGATGAGCCCCCGCATAGACCGACCCGAGCCCCGATTCCCCCGACAGTGGGAGCCTCTCCCAAGCCTGGGCCTGACTCGGCTTCGAGTGCCCAGCGGGTGGCTCGTGGCGTGGGAACTGCCGTTGCCAGCGCCAGTGCTAGAGGCAAGAGCACTGCGAGAACTGCAAGTAGTACCGTCTTGCCCCACCCAGACCGTGCCGCCACCATCGCCGCCCGTCTTCATCCTCGACCCCAAGGGCGAGTGGCTGATTGAGGAGGAGGCAGAGGACGAGGACTGCCCCCCCCCTCCCCCAGCATGGTAAACTGACCCCGATGCTTCCCTGCAAGCACAGAGCCATAGACGCAGCCAATGGGGCGCGGGTCCTTCCCAGAGGGGGGGCGGGTACGGGTGCCGCTCGGGCGCTCGGCTTCGCTAGCGTGGCAGGGATTCTAAACGCTATTCTGAACACCCATCCCTGACGCCAACCAGACGTGCCGCTGTGGCTGCGACTAGCCCCTTGATGACCCAGGCCGAGTACGCACGTCACCGCAAGGCCCGTTGCCTCCCCGGTGGCAGCCGTCCGGCCGTGTCTATGGCGATCAAGGAGGGCCGGATCGATGTCAACGCTGACGGCCTGATTGATCCGGCGCAGGCTGATCAACAGTGGCTTGAAAGGTCTGCGCCGCCCCCGACACGCAAGGGGCAGCCCCGACGAGGATTCCGCCCGCTGCCGGAGGCCGAGCCATCGCACAGCCTGCTCTCCGGGCCGCCGGTGCCCAACTTCAGGAAGCAGGCCGACGCCCGCGACCTTGGAGAGCGCTTTCGCCTGCACCGCACCGAGCATGAGGCCCAGCGTGCGCGACTGGCAAAGCTCAAGGCTGACCAGCTCTCCGGCACCTTGATCCCGGTTGAGCGGCTCGAGAAAGCGTGGGGCAACGTGCTGAGCAGTGTGCGAGACGCGGTGCTGGCGATGCCGGATCGGCTGTCGCACCGGCTTGTTGCAGAGACCGACGCCGATGCGGTGCGTGAGATCCTCGACGACGAGCTGCGGTCGGTGCTGAAGGGGCTGAGCAACGAGATGCCGGGGGTGGCTGGGTGACCAATAGCACCGACCAGAGCAACGACGCCCTCGCGCGCCTACTCGCCGCAGCCCAGCGCGCCCTACAGCCACCTCCGCGCCTGACCGTCTCCGAGTGGGCCGACCAAAACCGGCTCCTGTCCTCGACGGAATCGGGAGAGCCCGGCCCGTGGCGAACTGACCGCGTGCCGTACCTGCGCGAGATCATGGACCGGCTCTCGGTCTACGACCCGACCGAAACCGTGGTGCTGATGAAGGGGGCGCAGATTGCCGGGACCGAGGCCGGGCTGTGCTGGCTCGGCTACGTCATCGAGCACGCGCCGGCGCCGATCATGATCGTGCAGCCGACCGTCGAGACCGCCAAGCGCTTTTCAAAGCAGAGGGTGTCCAACCTGACGGGCAGCATGCCGCAGGTGAAGGACCCCCGAGCTCGGGACAGCGGCAACACCGTCCTGGCCAAGGAGTTTCCTGGCGGGATTCTGATCATGACCGGGGCCAACTCGGCGGTGGGCCTGCGTTCCATGCCGGTGCGGGACCTGATGCTGGATGAGGTCGACGGCTACCCGCCCGACGTCGACAACGAAGGCGACCCCATCGCGCTGGCGAAGAAGCGCACGGCCACCTTCGCCCGCCGCAAGATCTTCATGCCGTCGACGCCGACCATCAAGGGTGAGAGCCGCATCGAGGCCGCCTACGCGGAGAGCGACCAGCGGCGCTTCTTCGTGCCGTGCCCGTTCTGCGAGCACATGCAGACCCTCGAATGGTCCGGGGTGCGGTGGCCTCCCGGTGAGCCGGGGCAGGCCGCCTACTACTGCGAAAGCTGCGGCTCAGCGATCGAGGACTGGCAGAAGTCGGCCATGCTGTCCCGCGGCGAGTGGCGGCCCCAGAACCCGAACGCCGACCCCCAAATCAAGGGTTACCACCTGTCGTCACTGTACTCGCCGCACGGCTGGCGGTCGTGGGGTGCCATCGCCAAGGCCTTTGTGAAGGCGCACAAAGACCCGGTGCGGCTGAAGACCTGGACCAACACGGAGCTCGGGGAGACGTGGGACCTGGAGGACGGCGAGCGCATCTCCGGCGACGACCTCATCGAGCGCCGCGAGTCATGGGGCGACACCATCCCGGCCCAGGTCGGCGTGCTGACTGCCGGCGTTGACGTGCAGGACGACCGCTTGGAGATGGAAGTGACCGGGTGGGGGCGCGGCGAAGAGTCGTGGAGTGTGGCCTACCACGTGCTGTGGGGCGACCCGTCAACGCGCCAGGTGTGGCAAGACCTCGATGAACTGCTGCTGCAGCCGCTGACCCGCGCCGACGGTCACGAGATGATGATCGAGGCCGCAGCGGTCGACACCGGCGGGCATCACACCCTATCGGCCTACGCCTTCTGCCGGGGCAAGCAACGGAGGCGGGTGTGGGCCATCAAGGGTAAAGCGGGCTCTCGGTCTATCTGGCCCCGGCAGCCGTCGCGCTCCAACAAGGGCCGCGTGCCGCTGTTCATCGTGGGGGTCGACGAGGCCAAGGAGCAGGTGTACGCGCGGCTGAAGATTGCCGACCCCGGCCCCGGCTTCTGCCACTTCCCCCTCGAGCGGGACCCCGGCTACTTCGAGCAGCTCACGGCCGAGACCATCGAGACGAAGTACCACAAGGGCCACCGCAAGAGGACGTGGGTGCTGCCGTCGGGCAAGCGCAACGAGGCCCTCGACTGCCGCGCCTACGCCATTGCAGCGCTTCACGGCTGGTACGCTGCGGGCAAGACGATAGAGAGGGCTCTTGACGGTAGGCAGCGCCGAAGGCACTCTAAGACCACGCCCGCGAAGCCCGCGCCCCGGCGACAGCCACAGGGAAGCTGGCTCCGCAGGCGCAAGCACTGGATCTAACCATGGCCTTCACGCAGACGCAGGTTGACGAGCTCCGAGACGCCATCGCGCGTGGGGTGCTCTCGGTCGGCCACGGGGACAAGCGCGTCCAGTACCGCAGCCTGAAGGAGATGCGCGAGACTCTCCGGCTGATGGAGCGCGAGATCGCGAGTGCCACCGTGAAGAAGGTCGGCCGCGCCACGTTCAGCCGGGGCCACTGATGGGCTGGCGCGAGGGCCTGATCTCCTGGCTCCGGCGCGGACTTGTCGTTGAGGACTCCCCCCGGCGCGGTCGTCGCGCCTACGAGGGGGCTTCCCGCGGTCGACGTAGCGCAGGCTGGATCACATCCAACACCGGCGCGAATGCCGAGGTGGGGGCGGCTGCGTCGACGCTACGGCAGCGCTCGCGAGATCTCATCCGCAACAACCCGCACGCGGCGAAGGCTAAGGAGGTCTTCGTCAACAACGTCGTGGGTACGGGCATCAGGCCGCGCTCTGCTATCCGCCTGCCGGTGCCACCGGGGGCCGACGAGCAGACGCGCAACGAGATCGAGCAGCGAGAGCGCGAGGCCAACCAGCGCGTTGACGATCTCTTCGCGCGCTGGGTCGATGAGTGCGAGTCCTCGGGCCAGTACGATTACTATGGCATGCAGGCGATGGCGGCCGGGGCCCTGTTCGAGTCCGGCGAGGTCATCGCCCGCCGCCGCCGCCGCCGCGCTGCTGACGGTCTCGTGGTGCCCGTGCAGATCCAGCTGCTCGAGGCCGACCACCTCGACCTGACCAAGTCGAAAACGCTCAGCGCCGGGCGCATCGTGCAGGGCGTGGAATACGGCGTCACCGGCTCCCGCGTGGCGTACTGGCTGCACGCATCGCACCCCGGCGAGACCATCGGCGCGTTGCAGTCCTACTCAGCGCAGTCGCAGCGGGTGCCCGCGGAGATGGTGGTGCATCTCTACTCGGCAGGCCGACCGGGGCAGGCCCGTGGTGTTCCCGCGCTTGCGCCCGTGATGAACGCGCTGCACGACAACCAGGACTACACCGAGGCCGAGATCGTCCGAAAGAAGCTCGAGGCCTGCACGGTGGCCTTCGTCTTCGGTGACGAGGATGACCAGCTGTCCATCGCGCCGACGGAGACCGACGCCAACGCCGACGACGGCCAGGAGCTTGAGCATTTCGAGCCGGGCCTCATCGCGCGAGTCCGCGGCGGCAAGGACGTCAAATTCAACTCGCCCGCGAGCATCGGCGGCTATGCCGAGTACCAGCGCACCCAACTGCACGCCATCGCCGCCGGCCTCGGGATGACCTACGAGCTGCTGTCGGGCGACCTCTCCCAGGTCAACTACTCCTCGATCCGCGCCGGCCTTATCGAGTTCCGCCGCTCGATCCGGATGATGCAGCAGCACGTGTTCATCCGCCAGTTCTGCCGGCGGTCGTGGCAGTGGTTCACCGAGAGCGCCATCGTTGCTGGCGAGCTCGCGCCCGGTGACTACCCGGTTGTGTGGGCGCCGCCGCGCTTCGAGGAGGTCGACCGGCAGAAGGACGCCGCTGCCGACCTTGCAGAGCTCCGCGCCGGCACCGCCAGCCTCCGCAGCGTCCTCAGCGCCAAGGGCTTGAACCCTGACGACGTGCTACGCGAGATTGCCGAGACAGCACACCTTCTCGACGAGCTCGGCCTGGTCCTCGACTCCGATCCGCGTCACAAGTACCGCGGGGGCGCGGAGACGGAGCCGGTTGACACTCAGGAACCCCCTGGCTAGCGTGAGCCCATGCCCGAACTGAAGTCAGAGCCCCTCCCGAGCCGAAGCAGGCTGGCCGCAGACCTCGAGCCGTCGACCTTCGACCGTGACAAGCTCGAGGTGGACGCCATCTTCACCGCTGGCGCGTCGGTCAAGCGGCGGACCTGGCTGGGCAAAGAGCGCGTCGAGCGTCTCTCGATGGAGACCGAGCACGCCCGGCTGGACCGGCTCAACAACGGCGCTCCGCTGCTGAAGGACCACGACGCCTGGTCCATCGACTCGGTGATCGGCCTCGTGAAGCCCGGCACCGCGCGGATCGAAGAGGGCAAGCTGCAGGGGACGCTTCGGTTTTCCGCGCGCGACGAGCTCTCCGATCTGCTCGACGACGTGGAGGCCGGCGTGCTGCGTCAGTTGTCCATCGGCTTCGACATCCACAAGCGCGAGATCACAGAGAAAGACGACGGCCCAGATGAGCACGTGATCACCGACTGGGAGCCCTACGAGGTTTCCCTGGTCCCCTGCGCCGCTGACCCCGGCGCTTCAGTGCTTGCAATCGAACCCTCTCCCGGCGAAAATGCCACCGATCCCCCCGGCGAGGAGCTCGCCGCCTCCACCACCGAAGAGCGAACGATGCCCGACAAGCCCAACGAGCACATCGAGACCCCACAGGCGGGCGACGACGCCAAGCTGAACGTCGACGAGATCCGAGCCCAGGCGATGGCTGAGGAGCGGGAGCGCGCGAGCGTAATCCGTGCTGCCGGGGCCAAGCTGAACATCCCCGCCGAGACCGTCGAGGCGATCGTGGATGAGGGCCTTTCCGTGGCCGACGCGCGCGAGCGCATCATCGACGAGGCCGCCAAGCTCGACGACAAGGTGGAGACCACGGCCGCGCAGTCGGTCGAGGTGGGGCGCGACGAGAACGAGACACTCGCCAAGGGCATGCGGGACTACATCCTGCACCGCGCCGACCCAGGCAACCACGACCTCCCCGAGGCCGCCGGTGAGTTCCGGGGCATGACCCTCGTCGACCTCGCCCGCTACGCCCTCGAGAGCAAGGGCGTCCGCACCGCCGGCATGCTGCGCCACGACATCGCCAAGCGCGCCCTCGAGATTCGCTCCGGCGGCATGCACAGCACGTCGGACTTCCCGCTCATCCTCGCCGCCGCCTCCAACAAGGCGCTGCGGGCGGCCTACCAGCAGGCCCCGCGGACCTTCACCGCCTGGGCTCGCCGCGCCTCCGCGCCCGACTTCAAAGAGATCAAGCGCCTGCAGCTGAGCGACGGCCCGGCCCTGCTCAAGGTCAACGAGCACGGCGAGTTCAAGCGCGGCACCCTGAGCGAGAACCAGGAGACCTACTACATCTTCACCTACGGCCGGATCATCGCGGTGACCCGCCAGGTCATCGTCAACGACGATCTGGATGCCTTCGGCCGCCTCCCGCAGATCCACGCCAACGCCGCCGCCTCCCTCGAGTCCGACACGGTCTACGCGCTGCTCACCGACAACGGCAACATGGCCGACGGTGTGGCGCTCTTCCACGCGGCGAGCCACAGCAACATCGTCGCGAGCCCGGACGCCTTCGACAGCAACAGCGTCAACGCCGCCCGCGCGCTCATCCGCAAGCAGACCGGCCCGAAGGGTGGCAAGCTGAACCTGCGCCCCTCCTTCATCCTCCACCCGACCGACCTCGACATGGCCGCGGCCCAGCTGCAGGCCCCGATCGTGGCGGGTGCCGAGAACGACGCGGTGCCCGACTACCTGCGGAACCTGATCTACATCAGCGAGCAGCGGCTCGACGACACGAGCACCACGGCCTTCTACGCCGCCTGCGACCCCGCGCAGATCGACACCATCGAGTACGCCTACCTCGAGGGCGAGGAAGGCCCCGTCATCGAGACCCGAAACGGCTTCGACGTCGACGGCGTGGAGCTCAAGGTCCGGCACGACTTCGGCGCGGGCGTCATGGACTACCGCGGCCTCTCCTACAACGCTGGCGCGTAGGCCTCGCCCCTCTCTTCTCCAGCCTGACTCCCGACACTAGAGAGACAACATGAGCACCAAATACCTCGCACCCGGCGAAGTCCTGACGGTCTCCAGCGCAGGAGCGGAGAGCGACGATGTGATCGTGCTCGGCTCCGGTTCCGAGCAGCTCGTGGGCGTCGCGATGGGCGACGCGAACGACGACGACGACGTGGAGGTGCAGGTCACCGGCGTCTTCACCTTCGACAAGGGCAGCCTTGCGATCGCCCAGGGCGGTCCCTGCTACTGGGACGCGGCCAACGAGCAGGTCGAGCCGCACCCGCAGGCGGGCTTCCCTCTGATGGGCGTAGCCGTCGATGCTGCGACCGCGGGCGCCACCACCGTTGACGTGCGCCTCAACGGGGCCTCCGGTCCTGGCCGCGGCGACCACTTCGTCATGCGGGGCGCCTTCGACTGCGGGACCACCAACCTCACGGCCGCCGAGGGGCAGCGCACCCTGTTCACCATCCCCGACAACTGCCGGGTGGTGCGCTCCTACTACGAGATCACCACGACCCTCACCAGCGCCACGGACGCGGCCACGCCCAGCTTCGGGATCAACACCGACGACACCGCCGGCATCCTCGCCGCGGTGGCCATCAGCGACGGGGGCAACCCCTTCGACGCCGGGCTCCACGAGGGCATCCAAGACGGCACCGCCGCCGCCTTCTCCGAGAAGACCACGGCCGCCCGCGTCGTCTACATCGCCACGGCGGTCGAGACCGTCACCGCGGGCGTGGGCTCCCTCGTCTGCGAGTGCGTCTGCTTCGAGTAGACCTTGGCATGGGGTGACGTAGCAGACCTGGCAACGAAGGCGTGCCAAAGCGTCTTCGGCCAGGCTGTCACGTACACTCCCTCCGGTGGCTCGGCGCAGAGCATCACAGGGATCTTCGAGGCCGCGTACGAGGTGGTTGACCTTGACGCGGCCGTTCCTGTCACTGGCACTCAGCCCATGCTTGATGTGCGCCTCGACGACCTCGACACCACGCCGGCCATCGGCGACACTTTCGTCACCGGCGGCTCGACCTACGAAGTGACTGACGTGCAGCTCGGCGGGCAGGGGACCGCGAAGCTGCTGGCGGTGCAGTCGTGAGCATCACCCGCGCCAGCGTCCGCGACGGCATCGTGACCCTGCTGACCGACGCTACCGACGCCGAGGACCGTGTGTACGCATCGCGACAGCCGCCGGTCGAGGGTGCCCACCTTCCGTGCATCCTGGTCTACAACGAGGGTGACTCCAACACCCGCCGGGGCGACGGCGGGCCGATGCGGTTCAAGCGCACGCAGCGGATCGCAGTCGAGGCCATCGCCCAAGGGGCGACCGATGCCGCGACGGAGGAGGCGGTCGAGGATCTGAGCGACCAGATTGAGGAGGCGATCTACTCGTCCGCGACCTGGCCCGAAGACTTCGAGCGCGTCGGCGACTTCGAACGCCGCACAGGCCGTGACGTAAAGGACAAGCGCCGGGGCGCAGCGCTCTACACTATCGAGGTCGAGTACGGCGTGTTCTTCGAGCCTACAGCCGAGGATGACTTGCAGTCGGTACATGTGGATGTCAAGATGATCGAGCCCGAGTCTGGCAACGACTCTGACGCCACGCTGGTTGTAGAGGACCTCGACGCATGAGCCACGAAGGAAAACGCTACGTGAAGCCAGCCCCCGGCGTGAAGGTGCGCTATCCGCACACCGGCGCGTTCCTGCCCGCAAAGGGGGCGTGGGTTCCGTGGGTGTCCTACTGGATTCGGCGGCTGGCCGATGATTCCGTCATCGAGTGCGAGCCGCCGAGCACGGCAACCAAGAAGGCCGCGAAGAAGACGGTCACGAAGAGCGAGGACTAGCCTATGTCTATCTCCTTCGACACGATCCCCGCGGCGCTTCGAGTGCCTCTTTTCTACGCCGAGGTTGACCGCTCGGCGGCCGGCGGCGGGCAGACGCAACCCAAGACCCTGATCGTGGGTCAGATGACGGCGAGCGGCAGCGCAACCGCCGATTCCGTGGTGTCTGTCTCCAGCCCGAGCGCGGCCCGCGACCTCTTCGGCGCTGGCTCCGTACTCGCGCTGATGGTCGCCAAGTACGTCGAGAACGACCCCGACGCCGACCTCTGGGCCCTCCCCGTCGAAGACAATGGCGCAGGGACCGCCGGTGTGTGGACGATTACGGTGACGGGCCCGGCCACGGCCGACGGCACCATCTCGCTCTACATCGGCGGCCAGAAGGTCACCGTCGCCGTCTCCGAGGACGACGTGCAGAACGACATCGCCGCGGCCATCGAGGACGCCCTCGACGCCGTGGTCGACGACCTGCCGATCACGGCCACGTCGGCTACCAACGTCGTCACCTGCACCGCGAAAAACGATGGCACGGTCCTCGGCGATCTCGTCATCGAGGAGAACTACCGCGGCCTCGCCGCTGGCGAAGAGCTCCCGGCGGGTGTCTCCCTCGCCATCGCCAACTCCGTCGCTGGCGCCACCGATCCCGACCTCACCTCGACGCTGGCCACCGCCATCGGCGACGAGGAGTATGACTACATCGTCCACCCGTACCTCGACGACACCAACCTGGCCGCGTTCGAGACCGAGATGGCCGACCGCTGGGCCTACGACCGGCAGATCTATGGCCACTGCTTCACGGCCAAGCGCGATTCCGTCGCCGACCTCACCACGTGGGGCAACGCGCAGAACGACCCGCACTTGACGTGCTTCGGCTTCGACGCCCTCGCCAACCTGACGTGCGAGATCGCCGCCGCCGGCGCCGGGCGCGTGGCCGCCAGCCTCCGCATCGACCCGGCCCGCCCGTGCCAGACGCTGCCGCTGATGGGCATCCTTCCCTACACGGCCCCCGGCGACGCCTTCACCATCACCGAGCGCAACACGTTGCTTTTCGACGGTGTTGCAACGGTCTACCCTTCAACCGGCTATGTGCGCCTCGACCGAGCGATCACCACCTACCAGACGGACGACTACGGCACCGCCGATGCTTCCATGCTCGACGTGCAGACGCTGGCCACGCTTCAGTACATCCTGCGCTCGCTGAAGAGCGTGGTGCAGACCAAGTACGGCCGGGTGAAGCTGGTGGACGATGGCACGCGCTACGGCGCCGGCCAGGCCGTGGTCAGCCCCTCGGTTGTCCGCGCCGAGATGCTCGCGCACTACCGCGAGCTTGAGCGCCGGGCCCTCGTCGAGAACTTCGACGAGTTCAAGGAGAACCTGGTGGTGGAGCGCAACGAGGACGATCCCAACCGTCTCGACGTGTACTACCCGCCCGACCTGGCCAACCAGCTGCGAGTCCTGGCCCTCCGCGCCGCCTTCCGGCTCCAGTACCCGACCATCAACTAGAGGCCGAGCATGCCTTCCGAGAAGATCGCAGGAACCGCCTACATCAAGTACGATGGCGCGCAGTTGTCGCTCTCGGGGACGCTTACCGTGTCTCTCGACACCGTGGAGCGCGAGGGGCTCGCGGGACTCTCCGGCCCGGCCGGCTACAAGGAGACGCCCCGCGTGCCGTTCATCGAGGCCGAGGTCTTCGGAGACAGCGACTGGGACCCGGCCGCGCTCGACCTCATCACCGATGCGACGATCGTGGCCGAGCTCGCCAACGGCAAGAAGGGTGTGTTGCGCAACGCCTGGAAGGCCGGGGCCTCGGACTTCAACGCCGCCGAGGGGACGACCACGGTGCGCTTCGAGGGCATGTCGGGCGAGTGGGACGAGTAGGGGGTAAGCCATGGCGACCGACGGCTACGAGCCTCCCAAGGGATTCGTCCAGAGCTACAAGCTGACCAGCCCGGTGCGGGCGTGGGGAGATGATGTCTCCGAGGTGGGCATCCGTCGGCCGAAGGGCAAGGATCTCAGGCTCGCGGACGGGCTCGGCGAGGTCGAGGCATCGCTGGTGCTCATCGAGCACTGCTGCGGTCTGACGCGCGGCGCCGTCGACGACCTAGACGGCTTCGATGTGCAATCCCTCGGGGAGATCATCGGCGGTTTTTTAGAGAGTGGCCCGAAGACTGGGAGCTCCGACTAGCCGAGTTCGCCTATTTCTTCGGCTGGTCCCCAACAGACTTACTGGACCTGAGCGCCTCTGATCTGCGATTCTGGGAGCGCGCTGCGATCAAGCTGCGCGAGGCCCTCAAGCGCGAGGCCGAGTAGATGCCCGCTGACTTCCCAATCACGACCCGCCTCAAGTCCAAGGACCAGGCAACCCGCGGCGTGAAGGTGGCGGCGCGCGTCATCGAGACGCGGTTGGGTCGCGCGGTCGGCCGGATCGGACGCCTGACGGGGCGAGCCAACAGGCTCCTGGGCGGCATGGTTAAGCGGGTGGGGCTGCTCGGTGGCGCGGCTGCGGTGGGCGGTGTGGCCACGCTGGCGCACACGCACGCTCGGGCCGCGGATGACCTGGCGAAGTCTGCACGCCGAGCAGGCATCACCGCGCAGGCCTACGCCGAACTGCGGCACGCGGCAGACCTTGCCGGTGTGTCTGGCGGCGACTTCGGCAAGGCCATTGAGAAAGCCACGCGATCGGTAGGCGAGGCCAAGGCCGGCACCGGCGCGCTCTACACGCTGCTCCGCAAGACGAGCCCCGCCTTTCTCCGGCAGGTGCAGGCCACCGAGTCGAGTACCGACGCGCTCAACCTGCTCATTCGCGCCATGGGCCAGATCGAAGACCCCGGCCGCCGCGCCGCGTTTGCCGCCGCCGCCTTTGGTCGAAGCGGCCACAAGATGACGCTGCTTGTGCAGGATGGCACCGAGGCCCTCGCCGACCAGCGGGCCGAGTTCCGCCGCCTCCACGGCGTCGTGGACGGACAGGCGTTGAAGGATGCCGAGGCCTTCGTCGATGCTCAGGCGCGCATGAAGCAGGCCCTGAGCGGCGTGAAGTTCGCGATCGGCTCCAAGCTCCTGCCCGTTCTGCAACCGACGCTCGACAAGATGACATCCTGGATCACCGCCAACCGCGAACTGATAGCCACCAAAATAGGTGAGGTTATCGGCAAAATTGGGGACGCTCTCAAGGGCATCAAGTGGGACAAGGCGCTAACCGGCATAGGCGACTTTCTCGAAGCCATCGGGAAAGGCTGGAAGGCGATCGGCGGATTCAAGGGCATCGCGGTGGCTCTCGGGGCGGTCCTCGCCGGCAACGTTGTTGTGGGGATCTCCTCTCTGGTGACGGCTCTCGGAGTGCTGAAGGCCGCCATCCTCGCCAACCCGCTGGGTGCTGCATTCACTGTTGCCGCTCTTGCGGTCGGGGCCGCGGTGGTCACGATCCGCGAGCACTGGCAGCCTCTGCGGCAGATCTTTCGCGCCTTCTGGAATGACACGAAAGCTGCCGCCGGCAAAGTCGGGCAGTGGTTGTCGGACAAGTTCACTGCGGCAAGCGACGCGATCCGCGGAGCTTGGGAGAAGACCAAGACCTTTTTCACTGAAACGTTCGATTGGATTGCTGGGTTGTTCAAAAAGCTGTGGGTCAAGGTGGAGCCCATCATCAGCAAGATCACCAAAGGTGTACGTTTGGTGAAGGAAGGCATAAGCACAGTTGCCGGCGCCGTTGGGCTCGGAGACGACGCGCCGCCGCAAACCATAGCGGGCGGCGGCAATGTGTCGCCGCGCGACATGCCGCGCCTGCCTCTGGCTGCTGCCCAGCCCCCGGCGACGACTACGGGCCTTGCTTCAGTCGGTGGCGGTGGCCGCGTCAACGTTGGCGGCGGCATCCAGGTCAGCTTCACCAACGCGCCCGCGGGCATGAGCGTTGAGCAGGTGACCAGCACTTCGCCAGATGTTCCCGTCTCGGCCAACGTCGGCCGGCGCATGATGTCCGTGGGGGCCCTATGACCTGGCGCGACGACTTCCGGCCCGCCACGTTTCGCGGCGTCGCCTTCGAGGCCCTCGACGTCTCCCACAGCGGCGGGCGGCGCCTCACCGTAGACGAGTACCCGCAGCGCGACGCACACACCGTCGACGACATGGGCCGCAGCGCGCCCCGCTTCAGCATGCAGGGCTTCGTCGCTGGCGAGGACTACCGCACCGTTCGCGACGACCTGATCGCAGCCTGCGAAGAGCATGGTGCTGGCACGCTGGTCCACCCCTGGCGTGGCAAGCTGAGCGTGCACGTCGAGGCCTACGACGTGAGCGAGTCGAGCGAGGAAGGCGGCATGGCCCGCTTCGCCCTCACCTTCGTCGACGCGAGCACGAAGAGCCCGCTTGTCGTCACCGTCGACACGATCACCGCAGCGACGACCGCGGCCGAGGCGATGAAAGAGGCAGCGTCCGACGCCTTCGCCGACACCTTCGCCACTTCCGGCTCCCCCGCCTTCGTCCTCGCCGATGCGACCGCGGGCGTGGAGAGCTTCGCCAGCGACCTCCGCGATGCGGCCAAGGCTCCTGGGTCCACTGCGGCGGCGACCGTCGACGAGCTCGGGGACCTGGCCGAAGCACTCTCTGAGCTGGAGACCGACGCGCAGACGCTGGCGGGCACCCCCGCCGCTCTCGCCGCCCGGCTCGAGTCCGCCCTCGAGATGATGGTGGGTCTCGACGTGGTGCAGGCCCTGCTCGACTCCGACGACACCGACCGCGACTCGGCGACGGCAACGACCGAGGGCGAGGAGCAGAGCCGCCAGAACGCAATCGCGATGTCGGCATTCCGCACCCAGGTAGCCCTCGCGCAGGCCGCAGTCATTGTCACGGACGAGACCTTCGACTCCGTGCAGGAGGTCGAGCGCTGGCGTGACTACCTCGCCGACGCCTTCCAAGATGAGATCGCGGCCACGGCCGACGCCTACACCTTCCAGGCGCTGCAGGATCTGAAGGCCGCGGCCATCAACGACCTCGAGGCCCGCGCCGCGAAGCTGCCCGAGGAGACGACGACGACGCCCAACGACGTGATGCCCGCGCTCGTCCTCGCCTACGACCTCTACGGCGACGCGACCCGCGACGAAGAGATCGCCCTTCGCAACGACGTGGAGCACCCCGGCTTCTTGCCGCCTGCCCCGCTTCGCGTGCTGGCGTCGTGAGCGCCGACAACACCGTCGCCCTGCGAGTCGATGGCCGCGACTTCTCCGGCTGGAAGTCGGTGCAGGTGACGCGCGGGCTCGAGCAGGTGGCGAGCTCGTTCGTGCTGCAGTCCCGGCCCGCGTTTCCAGGCGACGACAACCCGGTGCAGATCCGGCCCGGCAGCGCCTGTGAGATCCTCATCGGTGACGACACCGTGCTGACCGGCTATGTCGACGACGTTTCGCCGCGCTACGACAAGAAGCAGCACGTGCTTTCAGTGACCGGGCGCTCCAAGGTCGCGGACCTCGTCGACTGCTCGGCGACGGCAGAGCCCGGCCAGTGGCGCAACCAGACCCTCGCGCAGATCGCCCGCGCGCTGGCGGCAACGTACAGCGTCGAGGTGGTCGCCGCCGCCGACCCCGCGGCCGTCATCCCGCGAGTCGTGGCCCAGACCGGCGAGTCCGTCGTTGCCGTGCTCGAGCGCGCCGCCCGCCTCCGGGCCGTCATTCTCACCGACGACGCCCAGGGCCGGCTCGTGCTCACCCAGGCCGGCACCGACGAGGCATCCGACGCCCTCGAACAGCCCGGCAACATCCTGGCCGGCGCCGGCCGCTTCTCTGCCGCCGACCTCTACACCGACTACGTCTGCAAGGGGCAGCACGTGGGCTCGGATGAGGTCTACGCCGAAAGCGCCGCCGCTCCATTCGGTGAGGCCTCGGACACGACCCTGAGCCGCACCCGCACCCTGGTCCTGCCCGCCGAGCAGGGAGCCGACATCGACCGGTGCAAGACCCGCGCGACCTGGGAGGCGGCGACCCGAGCAGGCAAGGCCAGCGGCGCTGTCTACACCGTGGCAGGCTGGCGTCAACGAGACGGAAGCCTCTGGGAGCACAACCGGCTGGTGCGCGTCAAGGACTCGCTTCTTGCGATTGACGGCACCCTCCTGATTGTTTCGGTGACCCTTTCGATCGGCGACACTGGCGCCTATGCCTCGCTGGCTGTAGCGCCCGCCGCCGGCTACCAGCCTTTGCCACCGCAGAAGCCGCGCCCACGAGGAAGCAAGACCAAGACCGCGACGGATGGTGTTGGCATTTGGAGTGATCTCGAGGCTTACGGCCAAGTGACGGAATCCGCATGATTGCCGAGATCGCCCGCCTGCTCGACCCTCTGCGCCGCCGCGTGCAGGGCATGGTGCTCCGGGCCGTTGTGACCGCGGTGCGCGACTCGCTCAAGATGCAGGGCGTGCAGGTGAGCCTGCGACACGGCGAAGTCCGCGACGACGTTGAGCACTGGCAGCCCTACGGCTTCACCTCGACGCCGCACGAGGGGGCCGAGGCTATCGTGGTGCACGTGGGCGGGGAGGCCGAGCACCCGGCCGCGATCGTCATCGACGACCGCCGCTACCGCATCAAGTCTCGAGCCGCCGGCGAGGTCACCCTCTACGACGATCAGGACCAGACGATCACCCTCTACCGCGACCGCATCGAGATCGAGACAACGCAGCCGGTGGTCATCGACTCGCCTGACATCAACCTCGGAGAGTCCGGCTTGGGCGCTTCAGACGGTGTTGTGCACGGTAGCGGTATCGACCCGTTCACGGGAACCGCGTACTATCTCTTGGGCAACGCCTCCACCATAGTCAAAGCAGAGCGCACCTGATGGCCATGAACGGCAACACCCTCGGCACCGCCATCAAGGCGGCAGCCCAGGCCGTTGCTGTGCCCGAGGGCGGGGCCGATGACGACTATTGTGAAGACGTCTGGCAGGCCATCGCCAACGCCATCGTCGATCACATCCAGAACAACGCGGTGGTGAGCACAAACGTTGCCGTCACGAGTGTTTCCGGCGTGACCACAGGCCCGAGCGCTTCCGGTCCCGGCACCGGCACCGGCACAGGAACCATCACATGATCACCGTGGATCTCCCATGGGACGCCGATGCGCTCTTCGGCCTGACCGGCGAGGTTGTCTCCGGCACCGAGCCCGACTGGCTCGCCCAGGACTGGGAAGACGAGTTCCCGCGCTCGTTGCAGGCAGCGATCCTGCTATCGCTCCGGTGCAAGGCCCGAGCCGATGACGACGACCAGACGGCGAGTGGGGAGCGCTTCGGGTGGTGGGGCGACTCCTACGCCATCGTTGAGGGCGACCGATTCGGGTCCCGGCTGTGGCAGCTGCAAGGCATGCGCACAGCAGCGGACGCCGCCGAGGCTGAGTCCATGATCGAGGAAGCCCTGGCCTGGATGGTCGAGGACGGCATCGCCACGAAGGTGGAGGCCTCCGTGGTACGCTCTGGCGACGACTTCGGGCGCGGCTCGATCATCATCCACCGCGACGAGACGGCCGGCGCAACGCTGCGCCTTGGCGACCTGTGGAGGTATGTCCGTGCCTGAGCTTCTTGCCCGCCCTACCTTCGCCGAGATCCTGGACCGCGTGCGCAACGACATGAACTCGCGCAGCGACGGCACAGACGCCCGCTTGCGGCGGACGCTGCACTACGTCTTGTCCTACGTGATCGCAGGCGTTGCCCACACGCTCTACGGCTACATCGAGAACAACGTCGCCAAGCAGCTCCTGCCCGACCTGGCGAGCTCCACGAACCTGCGCCGGCACGCCGCAATCTGGGGCCTGACCAACCCCGGCGGCATCCCCGCGGCGAAGGCGGCCGGCCTGATGACCTTCACCGCTCTGGACGGCACCGTGGTCCCGGCGGGGACGGTGGTGGCGCGCACGGACGGCGTGGAGGTCGAGACCGACGCCGAGGTCACGTTCACCGGCACCGAAGAGGACATCGACGTCACCGCAGTGCTCGCGGGCGACGACGGCAACGCCGAGGTGGGGACGTTCCACTACCTGAGCGAGCCCATCGAGGGCCTCGACTCCTTCTGCGTGGTGAAGGCGGACCCCGTCACCGGCCTGGGCCTCACCGGCGGCGCCGACCTCGAGACAGACGCCGAGCTTCGGGAGCGGGTCCTGCTCCGCATCCAAGAGACACCGCAGGGCGGCGCCGACGCCGACTACAAGGAGTGGGCGCAGACCGTCTCTGGCGTCGACAACGTCTGGGTCAAGCCGTGGGGCCTGGGCGCCGGGACCGTGCTGGTCTACTTCACGATGGAGGGCACCGGCTCCGACATCATTCCCGAGGCCGCAGACGTGACCGCGGTGCAGGCCGCCATCGACGCCGAGCGGCCGGTGACTGCTGACGTGACCGTGGCGGCTCCGAGTGAGCTTGCGGTGGACATGACGATCGCGCTCGACACCGACACCGCCGCCGCACGCACAGCGGTGGAGGACGAGCTCGAGGCCATGCTGACCCGCGAAATCGAAGACCGCGGCGACGACGACCCCATCACCATCAAGAACTCGCTGTTTCGGGCTGCCATCGCACGCGGTGCCACCGACGAGGCCTACACCCTCGACAGCATCGACGGCGACGGCGACGGCCTCTCTGACATCTCGGTGGACATCGACGAGGTGCCCACGCTGGGGACGATCACATGGGCCTGAGCGGCATAGGGGCCGAACAGTACGCCAAGCTTTGCGCCTGGCTGCTGCCCCCCAACGACGTGCTCGACGTCTCCGAGGGCAGCCGGCTCTACAACCTGCTGCTCGGCATCTCCGACGAGTTCGCCCGCGTCCACGCCCACGCCGTCAACGTGCTCGAGGAGGGCGACCCGCGCCGCACCCTGGATCTGCTCCCGCATTGGGAGGAGGTGGCGGGCCTCCCCGGCGACTGCGACGACCCGCCCGAGACGATCCAGGATCGGCGCCTGGCCCTGCACGCGAAGCTGACAGCGACCGGCGGGCAGACGACGACCTACTACATCGCCGTTGCGCTCGCTGCTGGCTTCGACGTCGAGATCGAGGAGTGCAGCCCGTTCCGGGTTGGCGCGTCACACGCTGGCGATCCCCTCTACGATGAGGATTGGGCCTACGTCTGGATCGTCGACGCCGAGGCCGAGGTTACCCGCTTTCGCGCCGGGCGATCCGCAGCAGGCGAACCGCTGGCAACCTGGCCCGACGGTGAGCTAGAGTGCATCCTGAACAAGATCAAGCCCTCGCACACGATCATCCTGTACGAGTACACCGAGGTGTAGCCCATGTTCCGCATCGACCACGATGATGCCGCCGTCGCGCTCCCGACTCCAGCCGCCGCCGGCTCGGCAGGCTACTACACCGACGGCGACCCCGCGGTGGGCACAGCCGCAACCGTGGTCACGGCCGACCACCTGAACGCGATCCAGGAGGAGCTGTGCTACGCCATCGACGACATCGGCGGCGAGACCCTTTCGAAGACCGACCGCACACAGCTCGGGACCGTCATCGGCCCGGTCCGGGCGCTGAAGTCGCACGCGACGGACACCGGAAGCGCTACCTGCGCACACACGCGCGGCCTGCTGGCATCCACCTCTTCTCAAGCATCGGGCGCCGAATCGGCATGCGTCGCCGCTGACGATGCTACCGCTTCCGGCGCGAACTCAAGCGTTGTTGCCAGCGATGGCGGCACTGCCTCCGGTGCTTCGTCGGCTGTTGTGGGCGGTGATGACGGTACTGCCTCCGGTGACTTCTCATTTGTCGGTGGCGGCAACAGCAACACCGCTTCCGGGGAGGGAGCAGCAGTGATCGGCGCTAGCTCGGGCGTAGCCAGTGGTGATCAGAGTGTGGTCATTGGCTCGGGCACCGTCACCAACAACGTCGCGAAGTCGCTCGCCGGCGGCAACGGCTCCGGCATGACCTGGCGGATCGAGTCCGTCAGTGGCGACGCCTACTCCGATGGCACATGGGGCAACGGCGCAGCGGACTACGCCGAGTGCTTCGAGAACGCCGAGCAGGGCAAGGCCATCCCGGTGGGCTCGCTCGTGGCCCTGACGCCCGACAAGGTGCGCCCCACCTGTGTCGGTGACGACGTGCTCGGCATCGTCTCGGCCGCTCCGAGCATGCTCGGGAACGCAGCCCCGCTGGCGTGGCAGGGGCGCTACGAGAGCGACGAGTTCGGCGTGCCCCTCTACGACGACATCGAAAGCGTCCGCTGGCCTACCATCAAGAGCACGGACAAGGACAAGGACAAAGCCAAGAGCACGCGCAAGGGCTGGACTGGTCCCGTCGCCGACGCCAAGGACATCCCCAAGGATGCCGTCTACTACACCGACCGTGTGCGCCGATGCGCCGCCGGATTCGACATCTCCCGCGAGTACACCCCGCGCGCCAAGCGCCCCGAGGAATGGACCGTGGTCGGCCTGCTCGGCCAGATCGCGACCCGCGTGTCCCCCGACGTGAAGCCCGGCAACTACATCGAGGCGGGCAAGGGCGGCATCGGCGCTCCCGCCCAGGGCAGGACCAACATCCGCTGTATGCGCGTCCTCGCCGAGCACACCAAGAAGCGCGGGTGTGCGATCGCGCTCTGCTTCATCCGGTAGCTACCGGCGTGCGGTCTTCACGGCTCGCTCAAGTGCTGCAACGGCGTTCGGGGCCCACCGCTTGCCGACGATGGCCTCCACGATGATGTGCTGCCTGTAGCGCGGGAGCACCTTCACGGCGCGCTCGAACGAATACATCAGCTCGATGGGGAAGCGCTTCTTGGTGCGGCGCCGGAAGATTCCGGCCTTGCCTGATTCCATGGTCGCGATGAAGTGCCGATTCTTCTGAAGCAGCCGCCCCGGCCACTTGGCCCGAGTGGTCTTCATGTGCGGCTTTTTTCGCGCTCCCATCGGTACCGCGACATCTTTGGCGCCCTTCCCGCGCTTCTCCCCGCCCTCGGCCTGCAACGCCATAAACTTGTCGCGAGACCCCACCTGAGCCTCGAGGTTGCGCTTGTTCGCGCGCCTGATGCGAATGCCCCCCTGCACCCACTTCGACCGGATCTGGAACTCGTGCGGCAGGTGTTCCTTGAGCGCCTTCTGTGCGTCCTGGGCTGTACGAGTGAGAGCCAGCGCCGTCGCGAACGGGATCTGCCGCTCCACGAAGTCGGAGACGTTGCGCTGGTACTCAGCGAGGTTGAAGTCTACGGCGAGTTCCACCATGCGCATAGCCTACCACACTCTCCATTGCTTCCCCGCTTCATGCGCGCTACCATGATGCCTGCCCTGTCTCCCCCTGCTAAGAGGCTGCCCCGTGCATCGCGAGACCATCCACACCGACGACGCTACCGACAAAGCCCGCACTGGCCCTCTGCCCATGAGCCAGGGCGCGAAAGCCGACACCATCGAGGAGTACACCGCAGACGCCGGCGTGACCGCCGATGGGGTCAAGTGCAAGGACTCCGAGGTCTACACCGACACGATCCACGAGAAGACCGCGGGCTCCGGGGTCACGGTCGATTCCGTGGTCTGCAAGGATGGCGGCGTCCAGGCCGACACCCTGACCGACGCAGCTGGCACGGGCGCCCCGACCGCCAGCGAGGGCCTCAAGGTCGACACCATCGACGAGGAGACCGCCACCAACGGCGTCGACATCGACGGCGTCAAGTGCAAGGACGACGGCATCCAGGCCGACACCGTCACCGACAAGGCTGGCACGGGCGCCCCTGACTTCCCCTACGGCGCCACCGGGCTGGGCATGGCCCGCGTCGAGTCCCTCCAGATCGAGCACTCCGACCTCACCGCCGAGGCCACCACCGAGACCATCGACGTGATGACGGCTGGGCAGGATCTCGTGATCCTCGGGTGCTGGACCAAGGTTGACACCGTCTTCTCGGGCGGCGCGGTCTCGGCCTGCGCGGTCGAGCTCGGCGAGGACGAGGACCCGGACCCCAACCACTACCAGGCCTCCACGGACATCTTCACCGGCGCCTCGACCGGCCACATCATCGGCAACCCGGGCGTGGGCTTCGACGGGACAGACGCCGTCGTGGTCCTCAGCTCCGGTCAGAAGGTCCAGGCCAAGTTCACGACCACTGACGCCAACGTTTCCGCCCTCACGGCCGGCGACCTGACCGTCTACGTCGCGTTCCTCGAGCTCGCCTAACCCACCCCGGAGGCCTCCACCATGGCCAAGCCCGTAGAACTCACCATCGAGGCCGGGGACACGACGGCTACCGTCAGCGAGGCAACCTGCGGCTATGACCCCGGCTACCCTCACCGGGTGACGCAGCTGCAACTCATCCTCCATGACGACGACGATGCGTTCACCTGGCACGTGCACGGCACGCCACGAAGCGGAGAGTCAACGCAGATCACTGATGACCCCCTCGAGCAGAAAGACTCCATCGAGCTCGACGTGGGCCGCCAGGGGTCCTACAGCATCGAGATCTCCGATGTGCTCACCGAAGACGCGACCCTTGTCGTCGACTGGTGGGAGGGCAAGCTATGATCCACCGGCAGAGCGAAATGCTGCCCCGGCGGATCTCCCACCCGTGGAGTTCGCTTTCGCGACCGGCCCTCGAGGTCTCATGGGTAGACGCCACTACCGTGCGGCTCACTCCGGTCGGCCCAGGTGGCGTGGCTCGCCTCCCGATGGAGAACGCCGCCGGCTCGCTCTACTACGACGTGACGGTCTCCGCGGCCACCGACATCGACTTATCCACGACCGGCGCAGGCGCCCTTGACACCGGAGCCATCGCCGCAGAGAAGAGCTACGACATCTATGCGATCGCCAAAGCCGACGGCACAGTCGCGGGCTTGGCCGTCATCTCCGGCGACACCCCGGTCTTGCCGACCGGTTACGTGTACCTTTCTAAGCCCCTGTGGGTGGCCCATACCCCAGCGAGCGCGGCCACACTGTCCGAGTGGGGCGTGCCACAGGGGAGGGGACAGCCTGACCCGAAGATCGTGCCGCTCGAGAGTTCCGCCGGCACAACGCTCACAGCGAACGACATCGTGCTGCTGACAGTGCTGTCACATCAGGTCGGCGTCAACCTGGTGGAGCAAGGATTCGCTCAGTGCCGCTTTCTGTCGTCAGTGTGGACGGGCGCCGACGTGATCGGTGTGAGCCATGGCCTCTGGGATGGCAAGGGCGGCAACAGTGAGGCCTCCGAGACAGTCACAACCGGGAACGTCCGCCAGCAGGTCATCGGTGCGTGGATCTCCATCAAGGGTGGCACCAACCTGGGGATCTACCGCGCAAACGGCGATGCGGAACGAGACAACAATGTCTCGGTTCGTATCTGGAATAGCGATCCTGGAGCCGGCGCCAACGACTCCACGTGGTACGCGCTGGCGATGGAGGTGCGATGATGGTGAAGGTGGCGACCATCGGCACTTGCTCTGAGCCCCACGGCGACGAAACTCCTGGCGGTCCCGTTGCGAACGGGAACCAATTGCTGGTCTTTCTGGATGATGGCACTGCTGCTGCCTTCGACGCGCAGCAGTGGGCGGTGCTCGAGAAGCTTCTGGGGATCAAGGTTCCCAGGGCGAAAATCGATCCGGCGCCCGCGGATAACGAGAAGCCCAAACTCAAGCCCCGCAGGCCAAAGGGGAAGGCGAAGAAGAAGTGATGGCGCGCTCTGGGCATAGCCCGCTCGCCACCCGCACGATCAGCGCACTCCGACCCCTGCCCTCGCGGTCGGGGCCGGTGCAGGCAGTCATCATCCACACGACCGGCTCCGGCATCGTGCGCCGGGCTCTCCGCGAGGGGCTTCAGGAGGAGAAGGAGATCCTCGACTACTGCGCTGGTCGGATGACGCGCCCCTGGGCCTACTCTCCGCACTACCTCGTTGGGTGGGACGGGACGATTATCAACCTGGTGCCCGAGGGGACCGTGGCCTACCACGCGGCCCTGCCCCGGAAGCACGTCCGGATCTACAAGCGCGGCATCGGCATCTGGAAGCAGCACCGGGGCCGGGAGCCGGAGAAGACCGACCGCATCCTACAGCGCTACGATGAATGGTCCGATCGCTGGCCCGAGCTCGACAACCCGGTGCAGCTCGTGGGACCGGGCGTCAACAGCGTGACCATCGGCTGCGACCTCCTCGCCCCGGTGCCGGGAGAGCAGCACCCGCTCGAGCAGCTACAGAAGATGGCGTACCTGGTGCTGGATGTGCTCCAGGCCCACGGTCTGGTAGTGGAGCGGCGCACGGTGCTACGGCACAGCGACGTGGCGCCGTTCACGCGGTTTACGAAGCGGGGTGGCTGGGACCCACCGCGAGCAAGCTTCGAGACGATCTGTGCTACCTTGGGACTTCAGGCGTGGCCCGATGAGTGAGACCAGCAACACGCCGAGCCCCTTCAGGCGCCACAGAACTGCCGTGCAGCAGCAGCAGGTGCAGCAGGCGTGGGCGACGGTCTGGCGCGTGCTCACGTTCTTGGTGCCCATTATGGTGGCGCTCATCGGCGTCGTTTGGGCTCAAGGCCGGAGTGAAGTCGAACGAGTCGAGTCCCGCGTGGAGCGTGTCGAAGAGCGCACCGTGAAGGCCCTTGAGTCCATCGACTCGCGCCTTGTCAGCATGGAACGCAACCTTTGGCACAGGCCCGCAGCTGCGCCCCCACCGTGAGGTGATCCATGGAAGGCATCTTCATGACCCCCGAGGCCATGGCCGCTGCCGTCGCCGTCCTCGTGCAGGCCATCGTCGCCACCATCATCAAGCCGGCACTCTCCCGCTCCGGCCGCGAGTGGAGGCTGCGGCTCTGCGCGCTCGTGCTCGGCCCGGTGCTCGGTTTCCTGTTCGGCCTGCTCCCGGAGACGCCGTACAACGCCGTGACGGGTCTCGTGTACGGCCTGGCCGGGTTCCTGCCCGCGGGCACGATGTGGCTCGGGGACGCGGCCGAGTCGAAGATCGGGGATGGGCCACGCTTCCCAGGCCCTCCAGCGGTCGCTGGACTGTTGCTCCTCGCCTTCATCCTGCCCTTCCTCCTCTCCGGCTGCAGCAGCCCTCTCCTGAACTGCTACGAGGACAGCGTGGTCGTCCTCTACAAGCAGAAGACATCCGACCTCTCGGCTCGGTGCTCGCGCCAGACCGGAGTGCCCGCGGTGCCGCTCGCGACCGGAGACAAGCCCGGCTCGTTCTGGGTAGTGTGCCCGGAGGGAGAGCAGCTCGGGGCGGTCGGCACGGAGGAGAAGCTCTGCGACGACGGGCCCTGCATCGGGCACAAGGTCGGGTGTGTGACGGCTTCAACGACGACGGCGACAGGCCCCGAGCTGGAACCGGAATCCCATGCACCGGCGCCCTCTGCACCCGACGCGGTGCCCCATGACTGAGCGCATCGAGCAGATCCGGACGGCCGCGCAACTCGTCGAGAATGCGCTCCGGCTC
>CAYMME010000017.1:0-33847 GCA_964391465.1 uncultured Planctomycetales bacterium | reverse complement strand
CGCGAGCAGAAACGCCGCCTTTCCCCTCAAGAAGCGCGAGCCCTCTGAACTACGCGCACCTCGCCAGCCTGACCCTCTACTACAACGGCCTGCCCGGCCGGACCACCGTGTCCTGCGGCCTCGACGACATCAAGGCGCTGCCCCGCCTCAGCGAGAGGGCCATTCATGCCCCCTCGATCAGCATTTCCGGCCGTCGCTTCGCGTCGACGGGTGGACTCACCGTCGGTCAATACCTCTTCTTTGAACCCGACGGAACTGTGACGCACTACGGCCCCACTCTCGGCGACGGCGAACCGGCGCCGCCGCAACGACAGATGCTGACGCTTCCCGCCGGCACGTATGACGTGACCTTCACCTGCCGCGGCCCCTTGACCGTCCCTGTTCGCGCCCGCGTTCTGCACCTGCCGCCGGAACGTCACTCGATCCCACCAAGTCCAAAACAACCAGAGACCGCCTCCACACAAGTATCCGGAGGAGTCAGCAGGTAGAACCATGCGATGCAACACTCCCGTACGCGTTGTCGTATCTTGCCTTGTTGTCGGTTGCGCCGTGGCCCGTGCGACGGCCGAGGTGAAGTTACCCGCGGTCATCGCTGACAACATGGTGCTGCAGCGAGATCAGCCCATACCGATCTGGGGCTCGGCCGATCCCGGAGAGAAGGTCACTGTCACCATCGCGGGCCGGCCCGCATCGACGCAGGCCGGCACCGACGGGCGCTGGCGGGTAGACCTCCCGAAGCTCGGCGTCCGGAACGATCCGTTGCAAGTGGTTGTCCGCGGGTCGTCCGGCACGAAGCTCACCGTCGAGAACGTGCTTGTGGGCGAGGTCTGGCTGGCGACCGGTCCGTCCAACATCCATTGGGCAGTTCGCCGTTGCGACAATGCCAAGCAGGAGATCGCAGCGGCACAGTACCCGAAGATCCGCGTCTTCACCGTCGGCAGGAAGCTGGCGGATCAACCTCAGACAGATTGCGCCGGGAAATGGATCGAGTGCAGCCCGGAGACGGTGGGAGACGTCTCGGGCGTCGGCTACTTCTTCGTCCGGCGGCTACACAAGGACCTGGACGTCCCGGTCGGGATGCTCCAGAGCTACTGGGGCGGCTCGCGAATCGAAGCCTGGACGAGCCGCGAGGCGGTCGAAGCTGAACCGAAGCTCGAGCCGATTCTCGATTGGTGGGCGGCGCGGCGGGCCGAGTTCGACCCCGGCGCGGCCGAGGCGGACCACCGCAGAAGGCTGAGACGCTGGCAACGAGCCGTGACGAAAGCCAAAGCTGAGGGCAAGAAGCCGCCGGGCAAACCCAAGCCTCCGGAGGACCCACACAAGTCCCGGCACCGGCCGGCGTGCCTCTACAACGGCATGGTCGCGCCGTTGATTCCTTATGGCATTCGCGGGGTGATCAGCTACCAGGGATTGGGCAACCTCTTCTGGGCCCAGTACAGCCACGTGCTGATGCCCACCATGATCGCCGACTGGCGGCACCGCTGGGGACAGGGGGACTTTCCTTTCGGCATGGTCCAGCCGGCTCCTTACCCTTGCGACCGCCGGCCCAAATCGAGCCCCGACGCGTACTCCCTGCTTAGAGAATCCCAATTGCTGCTGCTGGACGCGGTCCCCAATACGGGAGTGGCACCGACGATGGACATCGGTGACCTCGAGGAGCTGCACTTCACCAACAAGCAGGACGTCGGGCGCCGGATGGCCGCCTGGGCGATGGCAACGGTGTACGGACGGCCCCTTGCCCACTCCGGTCCCGTCTACCGGTCGATGTCGGTCGAGGGCAACAAGATCCGCATTCGTTTCCGTCACGCCGATTCGGGGCTCGTCACCGACGACGGCAACCCACCGTCACAGTTCACGATTGCGGGTCGCGATAACGTGTTCCATCCGGCGACCGCAATCATCGAGGGCAAGACGGTCGTCGTTCACAGCAAGAGCGTCCCCCGTCCCGCGGCGGTCCGCTTCGCCTGGAGCGACACCGCCGTGCCGAACCTCTTTAGCCGGGACCATCTGCCCGCGTCGTTGTTCCGAACGGACCCCCCGCCGCTGAGTCGCGATTGACGTCACTTGCCACGAGAGGCCTGTCTCGGTAGGAGGGGCGTTCGGAAACCCATCATTGGGAAACCCGAACCAACGTCCCTCGAACCGGAGAGGTCAAACCATGCTACGGGCAATCCAATCCGCATCGCTTCTGTTCGTCTTCCTGGCCGGCTGCGCATCGTCCGCCGGAGACAACCTGACCCCGTCCTATGACGAGCTGCGCATTGCCTTCGCCAACCCCGACCACGCCCGCTACGGCGAGGTCCCCCTGTGGTGGTGGGAGGGCGACCGCATGACGAAGGAGCGGGTCACGTGGCAGCTCGAGACCCTGGCGGCCGAGGGCGTCAAGTCCGTGTGTCCCATCCAGCGCTCGCCGGGCCGATGCGATCCGCAGTCGTTCAGTCCGGAGTGGTGGGACATGTTCGAGTACGTCCACGCAGAGTGCAAGCGTCTCGGCATGACGCTGTGGGCGTACGACCAGCTCGGCTACGGCCACTACGGCTGGCTGGAGAAGGCAGCCGCCCAGGTCCGCGACGACCGCACCCGCCGCGTCGATTTCAAGACCGCCGACGCCACGGCCGGCAAGCCGGCGCGCATCGAGCTACCCGAGGGCACTCTCGTCACCGCCCGCGCCTATCCGGTCACCGACAAACAGGCGACGGACGCCGACAGTGTCGACCTGCGCTCCTCCGTCAAAGACAACGTGCTCACATGGACGCCGCCCACCGGCAACTACCGTGTGGCGGTTGGCGTGGCCGTCCCGTTCCTGTCGTTCCATCTGAGTGACAAGGCCGCCGATGCCTTCATCGACATGTTCTACGGCCGGATAGAACGCCGCCTGGGCAAGGATGCCATGGGCACCAGCTTCGTGGGCATCTTCCAGGACGAGCATCCCCCGATCCCCCGCGACATTTACACGGAGCAGCTTGCCGACGCGTTCGAAGATCGTTGCGGCTACGACATCGGCCGGGCAATCCCCGCCCTTCACTTCGATGTGGGTCCGCTGACCCCGAAGTACCGGACCGATTTCTTCGACACCTACATCGCGGTCGACGAGAAATGTTACTGGAGACGCGTCTACGACTGGATCTCGGACCGCAACCTCCTCACCAGCTACGACAACTGGGGGCGAAAGAACATCTACCGCCAGAGCGAAGGCTACATGGACTACTTCCGCAACCAGCGATGGTTCTCCGCGCCGGGCTACGACGACTACGGCCAGCACCCCGTCACCCAGCGCAACTACTACGACACCAAGATCGCGGCGTCCATCGCCCGCCTGTACGACCGCCCACGCGTCTGGTCCGAATCCTTCCACTCCAGCGGATGGGGTCGCACGACCGACCAGACCCTCTCCTGGCTCTCGGCCAACTACGCCTTCGGAGCGAATCTCTACGATGAACACGGCTTCTACTACTCGACCCGCGCCAGCACCTGGGAGCACGCCGCCCCCGATCCGCACTTCCGCCAACCCTACTGGCGGTACTACGACCAGCTCTCCGACTGGCTGGCGAGAATGTCCCACCTCATGACCCGCGGGACGCACGTGGTGGACGTCGCCGTCCACTATCCCGTGGCCAGCCTCCTCGCGGGCGAGCGGCCGGGCGCCAAAGGGCCTGACTACAACCTCTACATGAAGCTGTCGCGAACGCTCTACGATGCCGGCATCGACAACGACATCGCCGACGACGACTCGATTCTCGGGGGGACTGTCCGCAACGGGAAGCTCGAGATCGCCGGCAACGAATACCGAGCCCTCGTCTTCGGGCCCGAGAACACGCTTCGCCGATCCGTTCTCGAACGGGCGGTCAAGCTGGCTGAGACCGGCGGCACCGTCGTCTTCTTCCAGACGCTTCCCACTATCACCACCGACGCCGGCCGCGACGATCCGGAACTCGAGGCTCTGCTGGGAAGACTGCTCGGCGATCGTCTGCTGACAGAACCGACCAAGGAAACGGTCGCGAGAACCTTCGACTCGGGCGGCTGCGCTGTGTTCGTGCCGGAGAACAACGCCGACATCGTCAAGTTCGTCTCCCGCCACGTGAAGCGAGATTTCGTTCCCACCGGGGGGACCGTGTACGTCAACCATCGCACCATCGGCGACCTGGACGTTTACCTTGTTCAGAACGTCGAGGAGAAGGCAATCGATCTGACCGCACGCTGCCGCGTCGACGGCGTGCCCGAGCTGTGGGATCCCTTCACCGGCGTAGTCTCTCCCGTCGATCAGTTCGAGAGGAAAGACGGCGCCACGACCGTCCGGCATCGACTGGAAGGAAACACGGCTCACCTGTTCGTCTTCAAGCCCGGCACGGAAACCGCGGGCGGCAGCGGTCTCGCCAAGGCCGCAGCCGGCACCAAGAAGCTGTCCGACGACTGGACGTTCTCCGTCATCCCGACGCGCGACAACAAGTGGGGCGAGTTTCGCTGGCCGCCGTCCGGCGACGTGATCGGTCCTGAGATCCGCGCGTTCCGCTATGCCGAGGAGAACGGCAAGCCCGGCACCGAGCAGGGCTGGAACAAGCCCGCATTCGACGACAAAGAGTGGTCCGCGGCGCTCTACAGCATCGGACCCCGCTGGCTTTGCCTCGCACCCGTTCCCGGCAAGGACGACCTGGCCAAGACCATCAATGCCGATCCCGGCACGGTCAAGGCCGGGGCCAAGCACACCGTCGGCACGGAGGCCCTCACGTGGGAACCGGTCGAATTCTCCAAGACCATCGGCCGGGCGCGTCCCGCACCATGGGGTGGGCACTCCGGCTATCCCGACGGCGCCATCGACGAGAACTTCGTCGACCTGCCCAAAGGTAGGAAGCTTCTCTTCACCCACATCCGCTCGCCCAAGGAGCAGCGTCTTGGCTTGCGGGTCGAGTTGCGCAACGACAAGCCGCGGCTCTGGGTGAACGGTGTCGAGCAACCGTTCGAGGACGCGATCGGGAATCTCCCGCTGAAGAAAGGCCCCAACGCCGTCCTCCTCGATCTGCCGAACGGTGAGAAGGGCCGGCTGTACGTCCAGAAGATGGCCCCATCGGTCCGGACCATGGACGAGGCCGCCCGCGGCATGGTCGCGCCCGATCTGAGCGCGGCCTCGTGGATCTGGGCCGGCAACACGACCGCCTGCTATCTGCGCAAGACGTTCACGCTTCCGTCTGTTCCCAAGCAGTGCCGCATCGTCGTCACGGCCGACAACGGCTATCGTCTCTTCGTCAACGGCGTGAAGGTCGAGGAAGAGATCGGACCCTGGGCACGCTGGGAATACCCCGAGTCGTTCAACATCACGCCGCACCTGCGCAAGGGCAAGAACGTCGTCGCCGTCTGGGGTCAGGACCTCGGCGCCGAGCGAGGCGTTGCCCTCGCGGTCAAGGCCCGCTTCGCCGACGGCTCGGAGCAAGCCTTCGTCACGGACGCTGCCTGGAAGGGAACCGTGGCCGAACATGACGGTTGGACGACGGCAGACTTCGAAGAGTCGGCCTGGTCACCCGTGACCGTGATCGGGAAGATGGGCTGCGAACCGTGGAAAACGGAGCCTCTGCAGAACATCGGTTCCGCGTCCGTGCCTCGTCGCAAGCTCGCCATCGACCTACCCGCCCCGTATCTGACCTGCTTCGACGAGGTGCCCGACATCGTCCATGACGTGAAGGCCGCCGAGGCCGGGCGCATCGGATGGTTCCGCTTCAAGGCGCCGCCGGGGCTGAGCACCCTGGATCTGCGCACGAAGGCCAAGGCACAGGTGTGGGTCGACGGCCAGCCCGCCGACGTCGCCGACGGCGTCGCGCGAATCAAGAGCGCGCCGGCCGGCGCCTCCACCGTAGCCGTCCGCCTGGAGATGCTCCCCGGTCAGTACGGCGGCGCCGCCTTCCCGCTCCCTCTGGGGCTGACCCTCGAGGGCGGCAAGATCCAGACCGGCCCGTGGACCAACTTCGCCCTGCCCACCTATTCGGGGATCGGCGTCTACTCGCAGACCGTCGCGTTCACCCCCGACGAGCTGAAGAGTCGTGTCATCCTCGACCTCGGCAAGGTTCTTGTCGCGGCCGAGGTTCTCGTCAACGACAAACCCGTCGGCGTGCGCCTCGCCGCCCCGTTCAAGTTCGATCTCACGGAGTCCCTGAAACCCGGTCCCAATCGGATCGACGTCCGCGTCGCCAACACCATCGCGCCGCACTACACCGTCACCAACAAGGTCCACAACCTCGGTCCGACGACCTCGGGGCTCATGGGCCCCGTGACGCTCACTCTCCAGCCAAGGAATCAGTAGATGAGCGCGCGCACAGAGCAGCAGTCACGGACGAAACGTGGGTTGGCCGTCTGGATCGGGGTGCATGACAGAATAGGCGGACGTTCATCCGAGCCCCGAGCGCAAGCGAGCGGGTCCTACGCGCAGCCGGATGGACCCCGCGCTGGCGCTTGGGGCTCGGATCCGGGAAGCGAACGACTCCTGAAACTCCGCATGTTGCCGCCCGAAGCGTCACGAATGGCTTGGATCGTGCCTTGCGTCCTCGGATTGACCTGCAGCATGCTGGCCGCGGCGCCGAAACCGAACGTGATCCTGTTCCTGGTCGACGACATGGGTTGGCAGGACACATCGGTGCCGTTTCACACCGAGCCGACCGCGTTCAACCGGCACTACCGCACGCCGAACATGGAACGACTGGCGGCACAGGGCATGCGATTCACCAACGCATACGCTTGCTCGATCTGTTCGCCGACGCGGACCAGCATCATGACCGGCCAGAACGCGGCCCGGCATCGCGTCACCCAGTGGACGCTCCGCCCGGGGCGCGACCAGTCGCAGAAGACCGATGCCTTCCGGTCCCCCGAGTGGAACGTCAACGGCCTGCAACCGGGTCGCGCGACCTTGCCCGGACTCCTGCGGGCGCACGGCTACCGAACCATCCACGTGGGCAAGGCGCATTGGGGAGCGAAAGGAACCGCTGGCGAGGACCCCCGCCGGCTCGGCTTCGACGTGAACATCGCCGGCCACGCCGCGGGGGGACCGGGCAGCTATCACGGGACGCGGAACTTCAGCGCCGCTTGGCGAAAGGGCAACCGCATCTGGGATGTGCCCGGCCTCAATGACTACCACGGCAAGGACATCAACCTCACCGAAGCCCTCACCATCGAGGCCAACAAGCAGATCGAGCGAGCCGTCGAAGAAGGCAAACCCTTCTACCTCTACATGGCGCACTATGCCGTGCACGCCCCGCTCGAAGAGGACAAACGCTTCCACAAAGCGTACCTCAACAGGGGCGTGAACAAGCCCGAGGCCATATACGCTTCGATGGTCGAGAGCATGGACGACAGCCTCGGCCGGATCCTGGACAAGCTCGAGAAGCTGGGAGTGGCCGGAAACACGATCATCCTTTTTGCCTCGGACAACGGCGGCTTCAGCCACGGCCCCCGCGGCAAGACCCCCACCGGCGCCGGCCACTACACGCACAACGCTCCCCTGCGCAGCGGAAAAGGCTCCGCATACGAGGGTGGCATTCGCGTCCCCATGATCGTGAGTTGGGCAAAGCCTGACGCAAACAACGCGCTGCAAACTCGTCTGCCGATCAAGGCGAACTCCATCTGCGACAAACCGGTGCACTGCGACGACTACCTGCCCACCATCTGCCGCTGGGCGGGAGTCGACGACCTCGGGCGCTACGATCTCACGCTCGACGGCCACGACATCACCGGCTACGTCACCGGCCGGAAGGGCTTCGAGCGCCCCGGCGAGTTCATCTTCCACTACCCGCATTTCATCAACTACCGACCCGCGACGCTCCAGCACGGCTTCGGCCCGTACAGTGTGATGCGCGATGGGAACTGGAAGATCATCTACTTCCACGACCGACAGAAGTGGGAGCTTTACGACCTGGCCAACGACATCGGCGAGAAGAGCAATCTCGCCGCTCAACGCCCCGACCTACTGAATCGCCTGGCTCGGAACCTCGTCACCCGACTTGAGCAAATGGGCGCGCAGTACCCGGTCAGCACGAAGACCGGAAAGCAGATACCAGTCAGGCTGCCCGACACAGAATGATGGCACGCGGAGCTGAGACGCGCCCGTGGGAAGGCGCGCGCAAGCGAAGCTGGCGCCGAAAGCGTCGTCGTGTGTGTAACATCCTCGACGCGAGAACAAACACTCGCCGAACAACTGCGCGGCTACGACTGCGGTGGTTCAGCCGGCTGAGAATCGGGAGTATCCGCACGCATGGGCAATTGAAATGGGTGACTGCCCCTTGTCGTCCGGCAACCGGCTTCCGCCGCCTCACAGCGGCTGTAACCGTCACTTCACGGGCAGGCCAGCAGCCCGGCGCAGGGCTCGGAAAGCCACTTGTTGGCGGCTCATGGCGACAAGCTTGCGAACAGGTGTTCCACCTTTGAGGCGATCGTTGAGGACCCCTTGCTTCACTAACCGGAGTGCCGTCCGTATTCTCGCGACGCGTTCATCGCGCGCTCGCGCGATCAATGCAATCACGTGACCCACATCGGATAGGGATGAGGACGAACGGAGACATAGTGAGCCCAATTGGCGTGATTGCAGGGATGCGTCAGGGTCAGCAGCAGATAGCGCCGCGCTAAGCTCCGGCGGCACACTCTTGGCCGTCGACCGGCGCAGAATCGTCCGTATCGTCGAATCCCCCTTCAAACGACGATCAAGGGCCCCCGCTTGAACCATCTCCAAAGCGGAGGCGAGCGCCTCGCTCGCGGTTTCCTCGGCCTTGAGATAGCAGCGCATGAAGCCCCACAGACTTGGTTCGCCGTAGGCATGCGTCGCCTCGTCCTCAGCCAGCAACGACAGGAACTCCTGCGCAGAAGTGCCGCCGCCCTCGTTCGCGTCGCCCCTCCCATGTTTCCGCTGCGCACGGCTTGCCATACGCTTCACTCCGCATGAACGACGACTTCCGCGGTCACCCACCGGCACGCGGGAGCCGGGGTCTCTCTGGCCATACCGGATTCAGTAGTACAAGGCGCACGGTCCCTCGAATGCCCAATGAAGTCGTTGCGCACGTCACGGTCGATGGCGTCCGCGATGCCAACACATGTCCGCGGGTCCAGGCTCTGCATGCATTAGACCACCCGGAATTGCGGCAGAGAAACCCACCGCACAGGACAAGCCATCGGCCACTGCTACGAACCGCCGGCTGCCTGTTGGGGCCACGAAGCTCTTCAGCCAGCCGCCTCGTCTGCGGCGACCGATCGTACGGCCCGACGTGCATGCGGGCGCCGGTCCACGACCTTCTCCGGGTGTTGTGCCTGCAACTCCTGGATCAGCGCGCCCAGCTTCTTCAAGTCGTAGTCGCACGCCGCGAAAAGCTCGCGACGACGTTCTCGAACCTCATCAATGAGCGGATCGGGACGATGGGCGGGAGAGGTCACGCGAATTCCTCCAGCCAGAGCATTTCCGGTGTTACGATGTCGGGGGTAAGCAAGCCGAGCCGTCGGTTGATGCGCGTCAGATGCTCCTTCTTGTTGGGGTTGGCTAAGTGCCGGATGTTCCACGTCAACAAGAAGTCCACTTCATGGGCGCATGCAACCGCCAAGTGCGTTGCATCTCCGCCGATGTCACGGGGTACGAGCTGCTCCTCGACGTAGCGGGCAGCCACGGCCAGAACCTCGTCGTCGATCACGAGCCGCGAGAGCGGTCCAACGAGAGAGATCGCCTCTGCTTGCCCCGGCCAGTCGCCTCGCTGCAGCTCCGCCAACACGTTGTCCGAGGCCCACACCTCGTAGGAATCCAACTGCTGATGCCACCAATCCCGAGTGGACTCGCGTCGATGGACACTGCTTGCGTCCGTGCGGTGCGACACGTACGCGCTGGGTACTGAGGTCTCGATGTACACCGATGCAGGCATGGGCCAACCACCTCAACGGCCTGATTCAACACCCATTATAGAGCGCCGAGCCTCGGTGGCCAAGGTGGCGTCGGCAGCCGGCCCTTGCGCCGGTGATTCCGTGCGAACTCAGCTTGTGTTTGACATCGCCGGGCGTTGGAGTATCGTCCTGTGTCGGAGGTTTCACGGGTACCACGGGCTCGGATTGCGCGATTGATGAAAGTGCTGCTGGCCAACCCGCGCTGCTACTGTGCCGGCGTCGACCGGGCCGTACGGATTGTCGAGCTGGCGTTGGAGCGATTCGGCGCGCCTGTCTACGTGCGCAAGGAGATCGTCCACAACCGCCACGTGGTCGGTTGGCTTCGCGAGCGCGGCGCGGTGTTCGTCGACGAGTTGGACGAGGTGCCGGAGGGGGCGCCGGCGGTGTTCAGTGCCCACGGCGTCGGCCCGGCCGTCCACAAGGCAGCCGAGAAACGTTCGCTGCGCGTGATCGACGCGTCCTGTCCGCTGGTCAACAAAGTGCACGTCGAGGTGCTCCGCTTTGTCCGTGAGGGGTACCACATCATCCTCATCGGCCACGCCGGTCATGAGGAGGTGGAAGGGACCATGGGCCACGCACCCGAGCACACCACTCTGATCGAGAACGGCGAGCAGGCGCGCACGAAGCCGGTGCCCGACGCCGACAAGCTCATGGTTCTGACCCAGACCACGCTGAGCATGGACGACACGCAACAGATCGTCGACGCGCTGCGCGACCGTTTCGAGAACGTGGAGTTGCCGCCCAAGGACGACATCTGCTACGCGACGCAGAACCGCCAGAATGCGGTCAAGGCAATGTGCGACGGTGGAATCGACCTGCTGCTCGTGGTCGGCTCGGAGAACTCGAGCAACGCCACACGCCTGAGCGAGATCGGCGCGGCCCGGGGCATCCCGAGTCATCTGATCGACGGCGACGAGGACCTGGATCCCGCGTGGCTCGAGGGGGTGTCCCAGGCCGGTGTCACGGGCGGGGCGAGCACGCCCGATGCGGTCGTCCAAGGCGTAGTCGAGCGCCTCCGGCAACTCGGCGCGACGGACGTGGAGACGTGCACGACCGCCGAGGAAAGCACGGTATTCCAACTGCCGGCGATGCTGAGAACCGAAGCGGCGGCGCCGGCCCGCAACGCTGATTCGACAACATGACAACCCAACGCCGCGTGCGCGGTATACTGCCCGTCCGTGCCCGAGGCACAGGCTGATGCGGGCACGGTCGGAGGACAAGCACACACGACACGACGGGGAACCCAGGAAACCGTGGAACCGCAGACCACAGGTAACTCGTTGACCAACAGGCAACCGCCGGCGACCGTAGGCTGGTGGACGCGCGATAGCGCCGCGCCGGAGATCGGCGCCGCCGCGGTCGTCAAGGCCGTGCACCACGTCGGAACACCGCTTCAGTTGGTCGATATGGACGGTCAACTGGGCGTCGCCCGAGGCGGGGTCGCAACGCTCGGCCCCCGTGTAGCACCAACAGACGATGCCCTTCCGCTGCTGGGTTGCGTGCCGGCGCTACGGCCCGAGCAACTCGGCGACTCCGGCTTCCGCGCCACCCACGGGCTGACCTACGCATACGTCGCCGGAGCGATGGCCAACGGAATCGCGTCCGAGGAGATGGTGGAGGCGATGGCCCGAGCGGGGATGGTCGGGTTCTTCGGCGCCGCCGGCCTGTCCCCCGGGCGCATCGAGGTGGCGATCGAGCGCGTCCAGCGCAACGTCGGCAACCGGCCCTACGGCTTCAATCTGATCCACAGCCCAGGCGAGCCGCAAAGTGAGGCCGAGGTCGTCGACCTCTACCTTCGCCGCGGCGTCCGGCTGGTCAGTGCGGCCGCGTACATCAAGCTCACTCTTCCTCTGATCCGCTACCGCGTGGCCGGCATCTCCCGCGACGCGGACGGCAACGTCGTCACGCCCAACAAGGTGATCGCCAAGGTCTCGCGGGTCGAGGTGGCTCGCAAGTTCTTCAGCCCGCCCCCGACCGAAATGGTGGACGCCCTGGTCGACGAAGGGTTCATCACCCATCGACAGGCGGCCATGGCGGCCGAGATCCCCGTCGCCGAGGACCTGACGGCCGAAGCGGATTCCGGAGGGCACACGGACAACCAGCCGGCGATCTCCCTGCTCCCGACGATGCTGGCCTTGGCGGACGAGATGCAGGCCCGACACGGCTATCGGACCCCGCTGCGGGTCGGGGCGGCCGGCGGGATCGCCACCCCCGAATCGGCGGCCGCGGCCTTCACCATGGGTGCCGCCTACGTCCTGACCGGCAGCATCAACCAGGCCTGTGTCGAGGCCGGGACGTCACCGGCCGTGCGCGAGATGCTCGCACGCTCGAGCCAGGCCGACGTGACCATGGCCCCCGCCGCCGACATGTTCGAGATGGGCGTCCAGGTCCAGGTGCTCAAGTGGGGCACGATGTTTGCGGTTCGGGCCCGCAACCTGTACGGTTTGTACCGTGCGCACGCGTCGCTGGACGAGATTCCCGCCGCGTCACGCTTGATTTTGGAGCGGGATTACTTCCGCTCCACATTGGCCGAAGCCTGGGCGAAGACGCGGGACTATTTCGCCGTCCGCGACCCGGAGCAGATAGCCCGCGCCGAGAGCGATCCGAAGCACAAGATGGCGCTGGTGTTTCGATCGTACCTCGGGCAGGCCTCAAACTGGGCCAACTCGGGCGAGGCATCGCGCAAGGGCGACTACCAGATTTGGTGTGGCCCGGCGATGGGTGCGTTCAACGAATGGGTCCGGGGCTCGTTCCTCGAGTCGCCGGAGCGCCGTGACGTGGTCACGCTCGCCATGAACGTGCTCGTGGGGGCGGCGGCGCTCACCCGCGCGAGTTGGTTGCGGGCGCAGGGCGTACCGCTGCCTCCGGCCGCACGACGATTCGCGCCACGCGAGCGAACAGAGCTCGCCACCCTTGTGGCCGGCGAATGAGGGTAACCGTACTTGGGTTCGTCGGGAGACAACGTGGCACCCAGGCAAGCACCTGTTGCCATCATCGGCATGGGCTGCTTGTTTCCGCGCGCCCACGGACTGAAAGAGTACTGGCGTCTGCTCCGCACGTCTGAGGACGGGATCACCGACGTGCCCGAAAGCCATTGGTCACCGGACGACTACTACGATCCCGACCCCGGCAGCGCCGACCTGACCTACTGCCGCCGCGGCGGATTCCTCTCGTCCACCGATTTCGACCCGACCGAGTTCGGCATCCCTCCTGCCGCGCTGGAGGCAACGGATACTGCACAGCTTCTGAGCCTGGTGGTAGCCAAGGCCGCGCTGGATGACGCCGGTTACGGCCCCGATCGCGAGTTCGACCGAACGCGGACCAGCGTTCTTCTCGGCGTGACGGGTACGCAGGAGCTGGTCATCCCACTCGGGGCCCGGATGGGGCATCCGATGTGGCGCCGGGCGATGCGCGAGGCCGGCATCTCCGAGACCGTCGCGGAAGCGGTAATCGGTAGGATCGCCGACGCCTACGTGCCTTGGCAGGAGAACTCGTTCCCCGGGCTGCTGGGCAACGTGGTGGCCGGACGAATCGCCAACCGACTCAACCTCAAGGGCACCAACTGCGTCGTGGATGCGGCGTGCGCCAGCTCGCTCAGCGCCGTCCACCTGGCCCTGCTCGAGTTGAGCGGCGGCCGGTCCGACATGGTCGTCACCGGCGGCGTCGATGCGCTCAACGACATATTCATGTTCATGTGCTTCAGCAAGACGCAGGCCCTCTCGACGACCGGCAACGCCCGACCGTTCTCCAAGGACGCGGACGGCACCGTGATCGGCGAGGGAGTGGGCATGCTCGTGCTGAAGCGCCTCGCCGACGCCGAGCGCGACGGAGATCGCATCTACGCGGTGATCCGCGGCATTGGCACCTCGAGCGACGGACGATCGCAGAGCATCTACGCGCCGCGCGCCGAGGGGCAAGCCGAGGCACTACGCGACGCCTACGCGGTCAGCGACGTCGATCCGGCCACGGTGCAATTGGTCGAGGCCCACGGCACAGGGACGAAGGTCGGCGACGCCGTCGAGTTCGACGCACTCAAGACCGTCTATGGTGCGGCCCGGTCCAACGCTACGTGGTGCGCGCTCGGCTCGGTCAAATCGCAGATCGGGCACACCAAGGCCGCCGCCGGCGCCGCGGGGCTGATCAAGGCGGCGCTGGCGATGCATCACAAAGTGTTGCCCGCCACGATCAAGGTCAGCGAGCCCAATCCGAACCTCGACGTCGATGCCAGCCCCTTCTACGTGAACACCGAGACACGGCCGTGGATCGGGTCGGGAGGCCAACCCCGTCGATCGTGCGTCAGCGCGTTCGGCTTCGGCGGCAGCAACTTCCACGCAGTCCTCGAAGAGTACGCCGACAAGCAGGCAGACGCGGCCTGGGACGGCTCGACGCAACTCATCGCCCTGTCCGCCGATACTCCGCAGCAACTGAACGACAACGTCGAGCAGTGGTGCGGGTTCATCGGCGAAGAACCCACGCCCAGCGCCGCCGCGTTCCGCGCACTCGATTCAAGGCGCGCGTTTTCGCGCGACCACGGCTACCGCCTTGTCCTCGTCGCCGACTCGGACACGGACTTGGCGAAGTTGTTCGCAGGCGCGAAGGAGGCGCTGGCCACCAAGGGACACGAACAATCGTGGAGCTTGCCCAGCGTGTTCTTCGGCGGACCGCAGCCCCGCGGCCCGATGGCGTTCCTTTTCCCGGGCCAGGGCAGCCAGTACGTCGGGATGGGACGCGACCTGGCATGCATCTTCCCGGAGGCCCGCGAGGCCATTGCCGAGGCGGATCGTGACGGGTCCTCCGAGCCATCGAGGCGCGATGCGGAACGTCTAAGCGATCGCATCTTCCCGCACCCCGCATTCGATGAGCGCGCCAAGTCCGAGCAGCAGGCCGCACTCACCCGAACCGATGTCGCTCAGCCGGCGATCGGAGCGGTGAGTCTGGCGATGCTTCGGATCCTGAAGCGATTCGGCGTGGAGGCCGAGTTTGCGGCCGGTCACAGCTACGGTGAACTCGTCGCCCTCCGGACCGCCGGGCGCATCGACGACCGTGCGCTGCGCCGTCTCTCGAAGCTCCGCGGATCTCTCATGGCGGAGGGTACGGGCGATCGCGGCACGATGGTCGCGGTGCGGGCGCCGCTCGCTGAACTGGACCGAATGCTCGCCGAAGAGGGTATCGACGCCGTGCTGGCGAATCGCAACAGCCCCTCGCAGGGCGTGCTGTCGGGCAGCCGGGAAGCCATCGACCAAGCGGTCCAAGCGTGCACGTCACGCGGTTGGCGGACCACGCCGCTGCAGGTCTCGGCAGCATTTCACTCGAAACTCATGGGCGAGGCGGCGGAGCACTTCCGCTGCGGGCTCGACGACATCGAGTTCTCCGACGGGACGATGCCCGTCTACGCCAATTGCACGGCGGAAGCTTACCCCGAAGACGCCGGCTCCGTGCGGGACGTACTGGCCCGGCAGTTGGTCAGCCCGGTCAACTTCGTGGATGAAATCGAGAACCTCTACGCCGCCGGCGTGCGGACGTTTGTGGAAGTCGGTCCCGGGGCGGTTCTGACCGGCCTCGTGCGCGCGATACTCGGCGACAGGCAGTATGATGTAGCAACCGTAGACGCCGGTGGCGGACGAACGTCCGGCATGGTCGACCTGGCGCGGGTCCTCGCGCAACTGAGCGCGCTGGGATACCCCGTTGACCTGTCGGCATGGGAGCCGGATTGCCCCGAGCCCGCCCGGCCCAAGATGGTGGTCCCGCTGCTCGGCGCGAATTATCGATCCCCGAAGAAGCCCGCACCCGAGCGCGAAGCCGCGCCGACCTTACAGAAGAGTGATGGAAACCCCGACGTGAGCAGCAGCACCAAGAACGACAGCAGTGTATCCCCAACCAACGAGCACGAACGAGCGGTGCCCAAGAGCGACCCACAGCCCGCACCGGCCCCGGTCGTGCCCGCACCGGCTGCACCGGTCGCGCCGACGCCGACGGCCGACCCGGTGGCACCGGGCCAACTGGCGAGTGTCCTGCAGACCGTCCAAGACGGTCTGCGGGCCATGCAGGCCCTCCAGCAGCAGACAGCGGAAGCGCATCAACGGTTCCTGCAAGGGCAGGAACTGGCGCACAAGACGTTCCAGATGGTCATGGAGAGCCAGCAGAGACTCGTCGAGAGCAGTCTGGGCATGGCGGTCGCTTCGCCGACGGCCGCCACGCCCACCGCGGCCGTGGCACCGCAGCCCGAGCCCGTGGCGCCGCCGAGCACGCTACCGTCCGCTTCGCCGCCGGCCGCGCCGGTAGTGCCGACTATTCCGCCGGTCGCAGCGGCGGCGCCGCCGCCCCCGCAGCCGGTCGAGACTTCGATCGAGCCGGCCGCGCCGGAACCCGCGTCGGCGGCTGCCAGTGAAACGCAAGCAAGCCCTGACTTGGAGCAGGCGGAACACGTTCTTCTCGAGGTCGTGGCGGAGCTGACCGGCTACCCGATCGAGATGCTCGATCTCGACATGGACCTCGAGGCCGACCTCGGGATCGACTCGATCAAGCGCCTCGAGATCCTGGCCGGCGTGCAGAGCCGACTCCCGGAAATGGAGGCCGTCGATTCCTCGTACGTCGGGAGCCTGCGGACGCTGCGCAACATCATCGAGTACATGAAGACCACCGAGGGTGAGCCGATGGCACCCGACACGGCACCGGCCCCCGCCGTCGAGGCGCCGCCGCGCTGCGGGCGTGCACCCTGCGGCGCCGAGGTGCCGGTCGATGTACCGGCCGAGCGGGATGAGCAGCCCAAACCGCTTGACCGCCGTGTGCTGAGAGCCGTCGAGTTGCCACCGCTGTCCGGCGCCGGGCGGATCGACATCGCCGCCGGACGTGAGGTGTGGATCGTCGATGACGGCACGAGGCTGCCGCATGTGCTGGCGGACCGGCTTGCGGATCGAGATCAAGCCGCGCGCGTCGTGCCCGCCGACGTCAGTACCGAGGGCAATGGCATCGCACAGATTGGGGGTCTCGTCCTGCTCGCCTCCCCCGAGGATAGGACCGGCAGGATCTGGGGCGAAGCATCCGAGAACCAACTCAAGCGTGCGTTTGCCCTAGCCAAACGCGTCGGACCGATGCTGCGAGACGCGGCGAGCGGCGGCGCGTTGTTCGTCACGGTCTCCCGTATGGACGGTGCGTTCGGACTGACGGGCGGCTCGTTCGATCCGGTGCAAGGAGGTCTGGCCGGACTCACCAAGACAGTGGCCCGTGAATGGCCGGGCGTGCGGTGCAAGGCCCTCGATGTGGCCGCGTCCTGGGACGATGTCGGCGCAATCGCGGCCGCGATTGCGGGCGAGTTGGCCTCCGACGGAGCCATCGAGGTGGGGCTGGACGCCGCTGGCCGGCGCGGACTGGAGACGATATCGGCCGGAACTGCGACTGGCCCCATGCTGCTGAACGAGGGCGACGCGGTGATTCTCACGGGCGGCGCCCGCGGCGTGACGGCCGAGGTCGCATGCGCCCTCGCGGACGAGTGCAAGCCGACACTGGTCTTGCTGGGACGCTCGCCCGTGCCGGAGCCGGAACCGACTTGGCTGGCCGGCGTGACCGGCGAGGCGGACATGAAGCGTGCCTTGCTGGAGCACGCATTCACCGAGGGTGCTAAGCCGACGCCGTCCGATCTGGAATCCACCTACCGGCGGCAGCTCGCCAACCGTGAGGTCGCCGACACCATCGCACGCATCGAGCGAGCCGGGGCCCGCGGGCTGTACCGTTCCGTGGACGTGCGCGACCCGGCAGCCGTGGCCGCCGTGTTTGCGGAAGTCCGCAACTCCCTCGGCCCGATTCGCGGATTGATACACGCCGCCGGCGTGCTCGAGGACCGATGGATTGACGACAAGACGATGGACCAGTTCGAGCGCGTCTTCGACACGAAGGTGGCCGGTCTGCGACACCTGCTCGAAGCGAGCGAGCCCGACGACTTCAAGTTCCTCGCGCTGTTCTCGTCCGTCAGCGGTCGCTTCGGCCGGCAGGGCCAGGTCGACTACGCGATGGCCAACGAGGTGCTCAACAAGGTCGCCCAACGCCAGGCCAGCCTGCGTCCGTCGTGCCGCGTGGTGTCGATCAACTGGGGCCCGTGGGACGGCGGCATGGTCACGCCCGCACTCAGGCGAGACTTCACCCGCGCGGGAATCGGACTGATCCCGCTCGGCGCCGGCGCCCGCAGCCTGATCGACGAGTTGGCGTGCAGCGAAGCTGGCGCGACCGAGGTCGTGATCGGCGATTCGTTGCCGGAATCACCCTCCGGCGGCGCGGATCGTCCCGCGGCGCCCGCCCCCGCGACGAGAGCGGATCTGTCGCCGGCGTTCGAACGCACGCTGGATCTCGACCGCCATGCGTTCCTGCGGTCGCACGTGATCGGCGGACATCCTGTTCTCCCCGTGGCCGTCATGCTCGAATGGCTCGGTCACGCGGCCCTGCACGACAACCCGGGCCTGCTGCTGCACGGGTTTGACGACTTCCGGGTACTCAAGGGCGTGATTCTGAGCAACGGACCATGCGACCTGCGGGCGGTTGCATCCAAGGCCCGGCGCACCGGTGATCTCTTCGAAGTCGAAGTCGAGCTGCGCAGCGGCGCCGCCGACGGCAACGAGAGCGCCCACGCCCGAGCCCGCGCGATCCTGGCGTCCGCCCTGCCGACGCCGCCGGCCTACGCGCGCCCCGCGCAGCTCGACGCGCAGGACTATGCGCGCAGCGCCGACGCCGCGTACCGCGACGTGCTCTTCCACGGCCCGCACTTCCATGGCATCGATCGCATCGATGGCTACTCCTCCGAGGGAATCGTCGCCCGTGTGCGGTCAGCCCCGGCCCCGGCCGACTGGATGGCCGAACCGCTCCGCAGCGCGTGGCTGGGCGATCCGCTCGTGGTCGATGCCGGGCTCCAGATGGGCATCCTGTGGTGCCACGAGGCACTCGACGCCCCTTCGCTTCCCAGCTTCGGCGCCGGCTACCGGCAGTACACACCGGCCTTCCCCGCCGACGGCGTCACCGCCGCCCTCGAAGTCCGCGAGCAGAGCACGCATCGCATGACCGCGGACATCACGTTCCTCGACGCTGCGGGGACTGTGGTCGCACGGATGGAAGGATACGAGTGGACCGTGGACCCGTCTCTGCGCGAGGCTTTCGGCCACGAGGTGATCCGCAGCGCTCGGCCGTGAAGGGGGACGTGAAGCAGGTGACCGCCCCATCGCCCATCGCCGTCGTCGGGCTCGGCGGGCTGTTCCCTCAAGCCCCCGACCTCGACACCTTCCAGCGCAACATCCAGGCCCGGATCGATGCATCGAAGGAAGTCCCGCCCGGACGGTGGGTGCTTGATCCGCAAGATGCCTATGATCCGGCCCTCTCGCCGGACAAGGTCTACTCGAAGCGCGCCTGCTTCGTGGAAGGGTTCACCTTCGATCCGACGGGGCTGAGCCTTGACGCCGAAACGTTGCACCGGCTGGATCCGCTGTACGAGATGGTTCTGCACGTCGGTCGGCAGGCCTTCAACGACGCGGCGACCGCCGCGCTGGATCGCGAGCGCATCGGCGTGATTCTTGCCGCGATTGCTTTGCCGACCGACGGATCGTCGGCAATTACGCGCGAGGTTCTCGACCAAGCGTTCGAGGCGACGTTGCACGGCAATGCACGTGCGCGTGGGGCGAATGCCGCCGCGCTGCCGTCGCCGCTCAACGCCCGCGTGACGGCGCGGCCGGCCAGCCTGCTCGCCCGGGCACTGAGGCTCGGCGGCGGAAGCTGCACGCTCGATGCCGCCTGCGCGTCGAGCCTGTATGCGGTGAAGCTAGCATGCGAAGAGCTGCGGGCCGGGCGCGCCGATGCCATGCTGGCCGGCGGGGTGTCTCGACCCGAATGCCTCTACACGCAAATGGGCTTCTGCCAGTTGCGAGCCCTCTCACCCTCGGGCGTGTGTCGACCGTTCGACGCCGGCGCCGACGGACTGGTGGTCGGAGAGGGTGCCGGCATCGTCGTGCTCAAACGCCTCGATGACGCCCTGCGCGATGGCGATCACATCTACGGCGTGATCCGCAGCATCGGCCTGTCCAACGACATCGCGGGAAGCTTGTTGGCGGCGGACTCCGAAGGGCAACTCCGCGCCATGCGCGAGGCTTATCGTGAAGCCAAGTGGGCACCGGAAGACGTCGATCTTATCGAGTGCCACGGAACCGGCACACCGCTTGGCGACAACGTCGAACTCGAGAGTCTCCAGGCGTTGTGGCGCACGTCACAATGGCGCCCGGGCCAGTGCGCCATCGGCTCGGTGAAATCCAACATCGGCCACCTGCTGACGGCAGCCGGCGCCGCAGGGCTCATCAAGACGCTGCTGGCAATCCGGGACAAGCAGTTGCCGCCGTCGGCGAACTTCGATCGGTCGGCGCCTGGAGCCAACCTCGACCGAAGCCCGTTCCGGATACAGACCGAAGCCCAATCATGGGAATGCCGCGACTCCGAGACGCCCCGCCGCGCCGCCGTGAGTGCCTTCGGCTTCGGCGGCATCAACGCCCACCTGCTCGTGGAGGAGCCGAGTGATCCGAACCGCGACCGTAAGGGTGTGGACGGGAGCTTCGCACCCACGCAGCGAGAGAAGAACACCCGTGCTGAGGGTCGATCGGGGCCGCTCCCTCACGGTCGCGGTTCGGATCACGCAACCCCGATCGCCATCGTGGGGATGGACGCGCACTTCGGGCGTCTCGACTCGCTCCGCGCGTTTCAGGAGGCCGTGTTTCGGGGCGACTCCGCGATCACTTCGGTCCCAGAGACGCGATGGCGAGGCTGTGAGGAAATCGCCCGCGCCGCGTGGGGCGATTGCCGGATGCCCGGCGCGTACATCGAATCGGTTCCGGTCGAAGTCGGCGCGTTCCGCCTTCCGCCGAACGAGATTCCCGAGACCCTCCCGCAACAGTTGCTAATGCTCCAGTCGGTCGCTCGCGCATTGAAGGACGCCGGGATCTCAGCCGACGACGCGGACGCGCGGACGGGCGTCATCATCGGGATGGGCCTCGACCTCAGCACGACGAACTTCCATCATCGCTGGGCCCTGCTACCGCAAGCCCGCGCGTGGGCTCAATCGCTCGGACTTCAACTCGACGAACGACAACTCACCGAATGGGTCGCCTCTCTTCGCGAAGAGTCAGGCCCCGCCCTCACGCCGGGGCGTGTGCTCGGTGCGCTGGGCAGCGTGATCGCCAGCCGCATCGCCCGAGAATTCGCCTTCGGCGGCCCGAGTTTCGCCATCTCGGCCGAGGAGGCCTCCGGGATTCGCGCCCTGGACGTGGGCCTGCGTGCGCTGCAACGCAACGAGATGGACGCGGTGATCGTCGGAGCGGTCGACCTGCCCGGCGACGTGCGCACCATGTTGGCCACGCACGCCGTGCGGCCGTTTTCGCAACGCGGCGAGGTCCGGCCGTTCGACACCGACGCGGACGGCACCGTCGTAGGTGAGGGGACCGCGACGCTCGTGCTCAAGAGGCTACCGGACGCGATCGCCGCCGGAGACCGCATCTACGCCGTCATTCGTGGCCTCGGTGTGGCCAGCGGACCCAACGCAGCCCCGGACGCCGACACGTATCAACTGGCATTGCAGCGAGCGTACGCCGATGCCACCGTCTCGTCCACGCGCGTGAGCTACCTGGAAACGCACGGGAGCGGCGACCCGCACGAAGACCGCATCGAAGCCGAAGCGCTTGCAGCGTTCTTCGACGAAGCCGGCCACGAGCCGTGTGCGATTGGCTCGGTCAAGCCGAACATCGGCCACGCCGGCGCGGCCGCGGGCCTCGCCTCCGTGGTCAAAGCCGCGTTGTGTCTCTATCAGGAGATGCTGCCGCCGCTGACCGGCTTTCGGCAGCCAAGCGTGCCGGACGCGTGGGAAGACGGACCGTTTCACATGCCGAGCCTCCCACAGGCGTGGCTGCGCAATCGCGCCGACGGTCCCCGCCGCGCCGGCGTCAGCGCGATGGCACTCGACGGCGGCTGCGCCCACGTCGTGCTTGAAGGCCACGACCGAGCGTCCGACGCTCAGACCGTCCAACGGCGCCAACCGCTGGGCAGCCGAGACCGAGCCGTTTTCGGCGTTTCGGGTAGTGACGCCGAAGAACTTCTGGTCGAGTTGGACGCGCTGCGCACGTTCCTCACGGACACCGACGCGGAAACCGAGCGGTTGGCCCGGCGGTGGCACGAGCAGCAGAAGGAAGCGTCGCGTGAGGACACACTGGCGATCGCGCTTGTGGCGACGAGCCCGGCCGACCTCCGCCGAGCCATCGCCGACGCGGAACAGCACTTGCGGTCCGATTCGAATGCGGCCATGCGAGGTCGCTTGGGAGTGTTCCATTCTCCGGAACCCATGGGGCCGCAGGGCGAGGTTGCATTCGTCTTTCCCGGCTCCGGCAGTCACTACGTAGGGATGGGCCGCGGCATCGGGGCGCACTCGCCGGAGATCCTGCGCGAACTGGATGCCGAGACCGAGCACCTTCGGAACATGATGCTGCCGGAGTTGTACGCGCCGTGGCGGCGCGACTGGCGTGACGATTGGCGGCAAGCCGCGAACGACGCGGTCAACCGCGATCCCCTGAGCATGATTCTCGGCCAGGTCGCACACGGCGTGGTGATGAGCGATCTGATTCGTAGACTCGGCGTCCAACCCTCGGCCGTGATCGGCTACAGCCTCGGCGAGTCGACCGCCCTGTTCGCCATGCGAGCGTGGCGCGAGCGCGACGAGATGTTCCGGCGTTTGCGGCAGTCGCCGCTGTTCCAATCCGATCTCGTCGGGCGATGTGACGCCGCTCGCAAGACCTGGGACATCGAGGGCGACGAGGCGGTCGACTGGCGGGTCGTTGTCATCAACCGTCGCGCTGAGAAGGTGCGGGAAGTCGTGAGACGCGTCAATCGTGCGTATCTGCTAATCGTCAACGCACCCGACGAGTGTGTGGTCGGCGGCCAACGCGATGCGATCGATGCGGTGATCGTTGCGCTGGGCTGCAAGGCGGTCGAACTGTCGGGAGCCTCGACCGTCCACTGCCCGATCGCCTGCGAGGTGGAGGACGCGTATCGCCGGCTGCACGTGCTGGCCACCACACCACCCGAAGGCGTGCGGTTCTACAGCGCCGCACAGGCTCGGAGCTACGCGGTCGACCGCGAGTCCGCAGCGGACTCGATCGTCGCCCAGGCGATCTCGGGTTTCGATTTCGCCGCCACGATCGAACAGGCCTACGCCGACGGCGTGCGGACGTTCGTCGAGCCCGGCCCGCAGGCATCGTGCACGCGCATGATCGGCAAGATCCTCCGCGGCCGCCCGCACGTGGCTCGTTCCGCCTGCGTGAAGGGCGAGGACGACGTGGCCACCGTTCTCGACCTGGTCGCGACGCTGTTTACCGAGCGCGTAGTTGTCGATCTCGGTCCGCTGTACGGTGAAGCCACTTGTGCCCTCGGACACCAAGCCCCGAAGAGAGCGGGAGCCGCCAAGCAGATCGTCGTTTCGACAGGCGGCCCGAAACCACAACCGAAGCTACCCGCCGTTCCGGCCCCGATGCGGCCAAACGACCACGAGGCTGTCCGTGAACCATCCGCCGCCGTCCCCGTGCCCGTCGCGGAGGGAACAAGCCTCGCCGCCGCCGCCGCCCGCGCCGGTGCGGCCACAGTGCAGGCGCACGAAGCTTTCCTGCGCTTCTCGCAAACAGCGCTCTCGAGCATGGGCGAGGCGCTGGCCTTGGAGGCGCGACTCCTCCAAGCCGGCGGCGTACCGAACGCACCGGCGACCGTCACGCCCGCCCCGCTGCAACCGGCGTACAACCGCGACATGTGCATGGAGTTCGCGATCGGCTCGGCAGCGAAAGTGCTCGGGCCGGAGTTCACTCCCCTCGATGGCTACGCGGTTCGAGTGCGGCTGCCCGACGAACCGTTGATGCTGGTCGACCGTATCCTCAGCGTCGAGGGCGCCAAGGGCTCGATGAGCTCCGGACGCGTCGTCACCGAGCACGACGTGCTGCCCGATGCGTGGTACCTGGACGGGAACCGCGCCCCGGTTTGCATCACGGTCGAGGCCGGTCAGGCCGACCTGTTCCTCTGCTCCTATCTCGGCATCGACCTGGCCGTGCAAGGCACACGGGCGTATCGACTGCTGGACGCAACGGTGACGTTTCACCGCGGACTGCCGCAACCGGGCGAGGTCGTCCGCTACGACATCCACATCGATCGCTTCGTGCGCCAGGACGAGACGTACCTGTTCTTCTTCCGGTTCGAGGGCACCGTCGACGGCCGGCCGGTGCTGACCATGCGCGACGGATGCGCCGGCTTCTTCACCGAGCACGAAATCACCGACTCGGGCGGTATCGTGCTGACGGCCGAGGAGCTGGCGCCGCAGCCAAGTAGGCGGGCCGGCGATTGGCAAGATCTTGTTCCGATGGTCCCGCAGTCACTCGGCGAGGCGCAGTTGGCTGCTCTCCGCCGCGGGGACCTGGCCGGCTGCTTCGGCCCCCTCTTCGATGGGCTCGGCCTGCACGACCCGGTACGCATTCCCGACGGCCGGATGCACCTGATAGACCGCGTCGTCGAGCTCGACCCCACCGGCGGGCGATTCGGTCTCGGGTTGACTCGTGCGGAGGCCGACATCCGCGGCGACGACTGGTTCCTCACCTGCCACTTCGTCGACGACATGGTCATGCCCGGCACGCTCATGTACGAGTGCTGCGTGCACACGCTGCGCGTCCTCCTCCTGCGCATGGGCTGGGTCGCGGAGCAGGCCGACGTGTGCTACGAGCCCCTGCTCGGCGTCGCGAGCAAGCTGCGTTGCCGCGGCCCGGTGACGCCCGCGACAAAGGTCGTCACCTACGAAGTGCAGCTCAAGGAGATCGGCTACAACCCCGAGCCGTACGTCATTGCCGACGCACTCATGTACGCCGACGGGGATCGCATCGTCCAGTTCACCGACATGTCGCTGAAGATGACGGGCGTGACCCGCGAGCAGATCGAGGCGATATGGCGCAACGGAGCGGAGAATCCGAAGCGCGTGGCGCCGGTCGGCACGGAACCGGTCGCCGCCGACGCGGCACCCGCCCTGTTCGACAACGACTGCATCCTGGCCTTCGCCGTGGGCAAACCGTCCGAGGCGTTCGGCGAGTTGTACCGTCCGTTCGACGCCGATCGGCGAATCGCCCGTCTGCCGGGGCCGCCCTACAAGTTCCTCGACCGCGTCACCGACATCCACGCCGAGGCGTGGCAGCTTGCGCCGGGCGGATGGATCGAGGCACAGTACGACGTGCCGCCCGACGAATGGTACTTCCGGGCCAATCGCCAGCAGTCCATGGCGTTCGCGGTGCTGCTCGAGATCGCGCTGCAACCGTGCGGGTGGCTCGCGGCGTACCTGGGTTCGGCCCTCCGCAACCGCGAAGACCTGTCGTTCCGCAATCTCGGCGGTACCGCGACGCTGCACGAAGAGGTATTCTCCGATGCGGGAACGCTGACCACCCGCGTCCGCATCACGAAGGTATCCGAAGCCGGCGGCATGATCGTTCAATCGTTCGACATGCAAATCTGGCGCGCGGGCCGGATCGTCTACGACGGGACCACGCAGTTCGGCTTCTTCTCCGCCGATGCGCTCGCTCAGCAGGTTGGGGTCCGTGACGCCCGAGACCGTGCGTACACGCCCACCGACGCCGAGACGCAACGCGGCCGGCGGTTCGCGCTCGAGACACTCGCCCCGCTGATGCCGGACGATACGAACACGGCGGAAAGTACGGTGGCCGCTGCCCTGCCCGCGCGGGCGTTCCGCATGATCGACGAGATCGAGCTTCTCGTGCCCGACGGCGGACCGCACGGCCTCGGCTTCATTCGTGGCGTCAAGGAAGTTGACCCCGACGAGTGGTTCTTCGCGGCGCACTTCTACCAGGACCCGGTCTGCCCCGGATCGCTGGGTCTGGAGTCGTTCCTGCAATTGCTCAAGGTGGTTGCCCTCGATCGCTGGGGCGAGCAGTTGCAACACACGCATCGCTTCGAGCCCATCGTGGTTGGCCGCGAGCACACTTGGGTGTATCGTGGCCAGATCATCCCGCGCAACCGACGAGTGGAAGTCGAGGCCGTGGTGACCGGCATCGAGGATGCACCGCTCCCGACCGTCACGGGAAGCGGATTCCTCAAGGTGGACGGCATTCCCATTTACGAAATGACGGACTTCGGGGTGCGCCTGGTCCCGACCGAGTAACGTCCTGCCGCAACGACATGCGATACACCCGCGTCTACATCGAGTCGATCGGCTACGAGTTGGCCCCGAACGTGATCACGTCGGCCGCCCTCGAAGACCGCCTCGCCCCGGTGTACGAAGCGTTGAGGCTGCCGGCGGACCAGATCGTCGGCCTGACCGGGGTGCGCGAGCGGCGGTTCTGGAATCCCGGCCAGCGCATGGCCGACGCGGCGGCCCTCGCCGGACGCAAAGCACTTGCCGCCGCCGGTGTCGCCCCGGACGAAATCGGCATGCTGCTCTACGGCGGCGTGTGCCGTGACAACATCGAGCCCGCAACCGCGTGTGCCGTAGCCGACGCCCTTGGCGTCCGCGGTCAGGCCGTCGTTCACGACACGTGCAACGCCTGCCTCGGCGTGATGAACGGCATCTTCCAGGTGGCCAACGCCATCGAACTGGGCCAGATCCGAGCGGGGCTCGTCGTTTCGTGCGAATCGGCGCGGCAGATCGTGGACCTGACGATCGAGCGTATGCTGCACGACACCAGCATGGAGATGTTCAAGAAGTCGATGGCCACGATGACCGGCGGCTCAGGCGCAATCGGCGTACTTCTGACCGACGCGCCGCGCTCGGCCGGAGCGCACCGCGTCGTGGGCGGCGTCGTCCGCACCGCGCCGCAGCATCACGGCCTGAGCCACTGGGGGCCCGACACCGGCACGCCGGCCAGCGGCCCGCTGGTCATGGAGACCGACGCGGTCGGCACGCTCGAGCACGGCGTCACACTCGGCATCGAGACGTACCGCGCGTTTCTCGCCGAACTCGCGTGGCCCGAGGACGGCCCGGACCGCGTGATCTGCCACCAAGTCGGCGCGCCGCACCGTACGGCCGTCCTGAACGCCTTGGGCATCCCCGCCGAGCGCGACTTCTCGACGTTCGAGTACCTCGGCAACATCGGCACCGTGTCCGTGCCCATCACCGCCGCCATCGCCGACGAGCGCGGCTTCCTCGAACAAGGACAGCGCGTGGGCTTCTTCGGCATCGGCAGCGGTTTGAACTGCCTGCTCCTGGGTATCGAGTGGTGATATGAGCATCGACCTCTCTGCCTACCGCCACCTCTACCCGTTCGAGAGCCATTGGCTGGACGTGGGCGGCCACCGGTACCACTACGTCGACGAGGGCGAGGGCGACCCGATCATCCTCGTGCACGGCAACCCCACCTGGTCGTTCTTCTTTCGCGGGCTGATCGCCGAGCTGCGTTCGTCGCATCGCGTCATCGCCGTCGACCACATCGGCTGTGGGCTCTCGGACAAGCCGAACGACGCCAAATACGAATACTGTCTCGAGCGCCGTGTCGCAGACCTCGACGTCCTCGTCGAACACTTGAAGCTTGGCGACAACCTGACGTTCGGTGTGCATGACTGGGGCGGGATGATCGGGATGGCCTGCGCCCTGCGTCGCGCCGATCAGGTCAAGCGCCTCGTCGTCTTCAACACGGCCGCCTTCGGGCTTCCGACGGGCAAGGCCCTTCCTTGGCGTCTCTGGATCGTGCGGAATCTGACGCCCTTCGCGACGCCGCTGGTGCGCGGGCTCAATGCATTCTCGTACCTGGCCACGCGCATGGCCTGCGTCAAGCGGATGCCCGCCGACGTGAGTATGGCCTACCGCGCACCGTACGACTCATGGGCCAACCGCATCGCCACGCTTCGCTTCGTGCAGGATATACCACTCCGCGCCGGCGACCGCAGTTACGATCTGCTGCGATGGGTCGAGGATCGCCTGGATCGCCTGCGAGGCGTGCCCATGCTAGTCTGCTGGGGCGAGCAGGATTTCGTGTTCGATGCCGCGTTCCTTGCCGAATGGCGGGTGAGGTTTCCGGAAGCCGTCGTGCACACGTTCGCCGACGCCGGACACTACGTTCTCGAAGACGCGGGCGACCGCATCTGTCCGCTCGTGCATGCATTCCTGGACGAGCACCCCGTGGACCGAACGGCGTCGGCGCCGGTGGAGGCCGCATCGTGACCATCGCTCGTCAAGAAGAACCTCGCACGTCGCTCGCCGACGCGCAGCCGGGCGACAGTGCAGTGAATATCGCCGAGCAACTCACGGCGATGGCCGCCCGGTTCCCGGACAAGCGGGCCGTGGTCTGGACGGCCAGCCGGGATGCTTCAGGGCGCGCCCGGTACGCCCACGTGACGTTCACCGAACTTGCCCAGGAGACGGATCGCTACGCCCACGGCCTCAAGCAGGCGGGCATCACGCGCGGGACGCGCACGATTCTCTTCGTCAAGCCCGGCCTGGACTTCTTCGCCCTCGTCTTCGCCCTGTTCAAGGTCGGCGCCGTTCCGGTAATGATCGACCCCGGAATCGGCAAGCAGCAGATGCGGCAATGTCTCTCGGAAGTCGAGGGCGAGGCTTTCATCGGCGTCCCGCTCGCGCACGTGTTCCGCAAGCTGTATCCGGGCTCGTTTCGGTCCGTCCGCGTGGCCGTCACCGTCGGCCGGCGCTGGTTCTGGGGCGGGCTGCGGCTCAAGGACATCCGCATGGACCCGTGGCAGCCCTACTCGCCGGCGCCGACGCAGGCCACCGACGCGGCCGCCATTCTATTCACGAGTGGCAGCACCGGCCCGGCCAAGGGCGTACTCTACGAACATGGCATGTTCGACGCCCAGGTGCGATACCTAAACTCGCACTTCGGCTACTCGCCCGAGGAGGTCGACCTGCCCACGTTCCCGCTCTTCGCGCTGTTCGGTGCCGCCCTGGGGATGACGGCGGTGATCCCCGAAATGGATTTCACCCGCCCCGGCTCCGTAGACCCGCGGAAGATCATCGAACCAATTGGCGATCACAGTGTCACGCACATGTTCGGATCGCCGGCGCTGCTGGATCGCGTCAGCCGGTACGGAGAGACGCACGACACGAAGCTCGCCACACTCAAGCGCGTGATCACGGCCGGGGCGCCGGTCCCGCCCATCGTGCTCGAACGCATGCACAAGATGCTGCCGGTGGATGCGGAAGTGCACACGCCGTACGGGGCCACCGAGTCGCTACCCGTCGCATCGATCGGCAGCCGGGAGATCCTGCGCGAAACGGCCGAGAGGACGACCGGCGGCGCGGGCACGTGCGTCGGCAAACCCATGACCGGCCTCGACGTCCGCATCATCCGCATCGACGATGCGCCCATCGCGGAGTGGTCCGACGATCTGGTGGTGCCTGCCGGCACGATCGGCGAGATCACCGTGAGAGGTTCCGTCGTTACGAAGACCTACCATAACAAGCCCGACGCCGTGGCGCTGGCGAAGATCCGCGACGGAGACGAGGTCTGGCACCGAATGGGCGACGTGGGCTACTTCGACGAACAGGGGCGGTTGTGGTTCTGCGGACGCAAGGCGCATCGCGTCAGGACCGAAAGCGGCACGCTCTTCACCGTGCCCTGCGAAGCCATCTTCAACCAACACCCGCACGTGTACCGCAGCGCGCTCGTCGGCATGCGCGAGCCGGGTCGGCAGATGCCCGTCATGTGCATCCAACTCGAAAGCAGTGACACCGGCGCCGACAAGGAAACGTTGACCCGAGAGCTGTTGGATCTCGCGAGCCGCAACGAACTGACGCGGGGCATCACGACGGTCCTGTTCCACCCGGCGTTCCCGGTCGACGTGCGTCACAACTCGAAGATCTTCCGCGAGAAGCTGGCGGTCTGGGCCGCGGATCAACTGCGATGAGCACGACGACCCCGCAACCACACCGGCCTATCAAGGCGCTGGTCACCGGCGGCGGCGGGTTCCTCGGCCGGGCGATCGTCGAGCAGTTGCTCGCCCGCGGCGATCAGGTGCGCAGCCTCGCGCGGGGCGAGTATCCGGAACTCGCCGACCTGGGCGTCGACGCTATCCGCGGCGACGTGCGCGACGCTGCCACGGTCCGCGACGCCTGCGCCGAGTGCGACGTGGTGTTCCACGCGGCCGCCAAGGTCGGCGTCTGGGGTCGGTACGCCGAGTACTACGAATCGAACGTGGGCGGCACCGAGAACGTGCTCGCGGCCTGTCGCACGCATGGTGTGCGGCGGTTGGTCTACACCAGCTCACCCAGCGTGGTCTTCGACGGTGAGTCCATGGAGGGTGTGGACGAGTCGGTTCCCTATCCGCGCAAGTACCATGCGCACTACCCGGCGACCAAGGCGCTGGCCGAGCAGGCGGTCCTCGCGGCCAACGGCGAGAGCCTGCGCACGGCCGCCCTCCGACCGCACCTGATCTGGGGGCCGCGGGACAACCACATCGTGCCGCGTCTCATTGCCCGGGGTCGGGCGGGCAAGCTCACCCGTGTCGGGGACGGCACCAACAAGGTCGACACGATCTACATCGACAACGCCGCCCGCGCTCACGTGCTGGCCGCCGATGCGCTCGAAACCAACCCTCGCGCCGCGGGCCGGGCGTACTTCATCAGCCAAGGCGAACCGGTGCCCTTGTGGGACATCATCAACCGCATCATCGCCACGGCGGGCGTGCCGCCGGTCACGCGATCCGTGTCTCTGACCGCGGCCTGCTGCGCGGGGGCGGTGCTCGAAGGTGTGTACACGCTGCTCCGCCTCGAGGGCGAGCCACCCGTGACCCGTTTCGTCGCCCGCGAGCTGGCGACCGCGCACTGGTTCGACATCAGCGCCGCCCGCCAAGAGCTGGGCTACGAACCGAGCGTCTCCATCGAAGAGGGTCTGCGAAGGCTGGAGACGTGGATCAGGCAAACCGGGCGGTACGATGACCACTGACACTTCCGAGCAACGAGACTGAACGGCGGTTGCATGGGTGCGTGTGGCGGGTTCAGGGTTCGGGGTTCGGGGTTCAGGGTTCAGAATTTTGCGACCCGCGGCAGCACACGCAGGAGACGCCAAGAGATGGGCGGCCGAGTCACGCATTCTGCCTCCTGTTCACCCGTTCTCCTGCTCAACCGCTCGCGCGGCCAAGGGCCGCGCCCGCCATGCTGGAACGCACGTCGCGCGCCGGGTATACTCTACGCAATGGGGTAAGCCTCTGCGTTGCTGCGCTCAGCCGCCGGGGAAACGCGCGATCTCACCTGTTGTAAGGAACCCTTGATGAACGTTACGCAATTGCGGGCCCAGGCCGCGTGCCTCGGGCTGCTCACCCTCCTCCTCGTCATCGTCGTCGGCTGCACGAGCCTGGTCGGAATCGTCAGCCTACCGCAAGAGATCAACTCCGCCGTGAACTTCACCCGCGGTGACACCGAGATGACGATCACTGTGGGCTCGGCCGGCGGCACCGGTGCTGTCGACCCGCGCGACAACTCGACGATCGAGCTCGTGATTTACAGCATCGGCCCGCTGACCGCCGGCGACGTGGACGCGACGGTGGAGTTGCTCGCCGGCGAGACGGTAGTGCAGGATTACACCCTCACGCTCGAACAGACCGCGTTCGAGCCGCTGCCGCCGCTCGTGATGCCGATCGCGACCACGGACGGCTCTGAACTCGACACGCGGTACGCGGCCACGCTCACGGCCAACTGCGCATCGTGCGACCCCTCCGCCCTGTTGCCGGAAACGTACAGTTGGCGCGCCACCGTCACCCGCGCCGACGGCCTCAACGTGAGCGGCGTGATGACGTTCAACTACACCGTCTACGTGGGACCCATCGTAGCACCGTAGCCCCGTCGACGAAGGCGGTTTTCGTGTATTTTTGTGCCTTCTTGTGGCAATAGCATACGTGGGAGTCGTAGGTGCTCCCCGTGAGCCCGAGACGAACGCTTCCCCTACGGCAGCAGCTCGAAGCCGTAGAGCTGCGCATCACGGAGCGTGAATTCCAGGCGTACCGGCTTGCCCTGGTGCGGAGCCAGCGATCCCTTGAAGCGCACATTGTGAGATACCGAGTCACCCCGGATCGGCGTGCAATCCTTCCGGAACAGGCCGCGGATGGGTAGGCCGGACGGATCCAGGACGCGGACCCGTAACTCACCGTCGACCTTGGCGTTGACGGTCAGCCGTTTGCCCTTCAGCACGAACAGGCGCGTCCGCAGCGAGCCGCCCTCGGGCCCGGCGTCTCGCGACACGAAACCATCCTTGCGAAGCGTCGCCACACCGAGGGTCCGCTTCCCGACCTTGTGACCCTTTTCGTAGCCGCCGTAGTAGATGTACTCCTGGTCACCCGCGGTGATGCAATCGCCGATCCAGGCCATGGCGTGGTCCCAGGTGCCGGGCTTGTGGTCGCGGTCCAGGAATACGCCCGGGTGGCGAACCCAGTTCTCGCCGTCGCGACTCGTACACAGCTCCGTCCAACCGATCCCGTCGGCCGGCCCGTCCGGAGTCGCGGCCATGTCGTCGCGCAGGATGCGCAGGAAGCCGAGATACAGGCCGCCCCGCACGGTGGGCTTCATGCCGTAGAACTCTTCGAAGCCGGGCTCTTCGGGATCGGTGGCAATGATGCGGCGCAACGGCGTCCACTGGGCCAGGTCTTTGCTCGTGGCTTGCCCGACAAGGCGGCGATACCCCTCCTTGTAGTAGCGAGGTCGGCCTCGATAGCCGTTCTCGGGTTTGCCCCGGTAGCCGACGGTCACCAGGTAGCGCCCGGCCAGTGAATCCCAGCAGCCGGACAGCCGGTCGCCCATCGTTTCCTTGTCGGCCTTGAAGACGGGGTTGTCGGGATGGTCCGTGAACCGCAGTCCGTCGGCCGAGTACGACGCCACGAACGTGCTCTCGCGGCCGCCCAGGTGCACGAGCACATACCGCTTGTCCGGCTCGGCGCAGCCCGGTCCGTGATCGACGAGCATGAGGCAGTAGGCACCGGCCTTGACCGCGTTGTTGTCGGTGGAGCCGTCGACCTCCACGAGCCCGAGGTTGGGCTGGCGCCAGCGAATCCCGTCGTCTGATTCGGCGTAGGCAAAGTACCCCCGGCCGGTCACCGTCTTGCGGGTGGCAACGAACCACATCCGAAAGCGTTCGAGCGCGGGGTCGTGAACGACCTTGAGATGAAACAGAGCCTGCTGATACCACTCCTGCCCCACCAGTATCGGCCCGGGCGATTTCCGCGGCCGGTGCGTAGTGCGCACCAGCCCGTCGCACCGCTCGATCAGGTAGTCGTCAACAAGAAGCTGAGGCCCCGGCGCCAACCCAGCCGGTTGAGCAAAAGCCAAGCCCGCAAACCCGACCACGCCAACGAAACACAAGACAACGCAAGCACGCCGCTCACGAACCGCAGCCGGTCGAACTCCGATTCCCATCGCTGTTTCTCCTTCTCGCCGCCCCGCCCCACCAGGCGCTACGGTACAAGGTGCCAGGGCTCCTGTCTCGCGACCGAAGCCCAGGGGCATCTTCGCCGCCCGACATGATTCAAGAAGGACCATTAACGAGTTACAGACCTTTCGAAGCATGGCGCATCGTTCGGGGGGGGGGGCACCCCCACGTGCGTGGGGACAACCTGACCGCTGCCGAGGCGCGGATGCAACCGTACGGTTCACCCCCACGTGCGTGGGGACAACTCCATCTCCAACCGCGTGATCTCCGCCTTCAGCGGTTCACCCCCACGTGCGTGGGGACAACTAATTTCTTCCGGGCCACCACCATCAGCCAGACCGGTTCACCCCCACGTGCGTGGGGACAACGTCCGCTGAAACTGACGGCACACAACAGCCATCGGTTCACCCCCACGTGCGTGGGGACAACGCGCTCCACAAGGGCACGGACCGGCCGGACGGGCGGTTCACCCCCACGTGCGTGGGGACAACTGTCTTGGCTCAGGGTTCAAGTGGAATCGATTGTCCCGTTTTTCCGAGAGACTC
>CAYMME010000016.1:0-35010 GCA_964391465.1 uncultured Planctomycetales bacterium | reverse complement strand
TCTGAAGAACATACGCACCTGCAAGTGGCCAAGGTGTTAGCGTTGTAGTACTAGAGCGGGCAGCTCACCTGCGGTTTCCAACTCGACTGCTCGCCTCTTCTCGCGGCCGCAAGGCCGCGCCTCGGTCCCAGATCTCTCGCGATTCACCACCTGACTTGCGCGACGGGCACCCATTCTCGAGCCGAGGTGCGCGCGATGCTTGATCGGCCACGATAGCGGCCCGATAATACGGGCGTGTTCGGGGCGGCGGGGCGAGAGCGGGGGGCACGTCCCGCAACTTTTGCGGACCAGCGGAGTTGAAGGTATGGCGAACAAAAAAGCGGGGCCCGCGTACCCCTCGGTGGGTAAGGCCGCTCCGGCGTTTGCGTTGCCGGGGTCGAACGGGAGAACCGTCAGGCCGGCGGACTTCAAGGGCAAGCGTGCCGTCGTGTTGTTTTTCTACCCCCGTGACAACACGTCCGGCTGTACGAGGGAGGCATGCGGCTTTCGAGACGGCCATGCGGCGTTCAAGCGGGCCGGGGTGGAGGTGCTCGGCGTCTCTCCGGATTCGCTGAAATCCCACGACAAGTTCATTGCCAAGCACGACTTGTCGTTCACGCTGCTGGCCGACGAGGAGCAAAAGGCGGCCGGGAAATACGGCGTGTGGCAGCAGAAATCGATGTCCGGCCGCAAGTATATGGGCATCGTGCGGACCACCTTCGTGATCGACAAAGCCGGAAAGGTGGCCCACGTATTCGAGAAGGTCAAACCCGACGGGCACCACGAGCAGGTGCTCGCGTGGATCAAAGAGAACCTGTAACCCGCTCGCGTGCGGCCGCTATTTGCGGACGCATTCGAAATTTCGTAAGACTCTGTAATGGGCGGGTCGATGAGATCGGGGTAGGGTTCTCTTCGGGCGGAGACGTTTGACGGGAGGAGACCCATGACCTTGACCAAGGAATTCAACGAACGCTCAAACCTCGAGCACGAGCTCGAGCAACTCAAGGACGAGTTGGCCCAGCGGCTGATGCACAACGCACCCGCCGCGAGCGTGAGCGAGATCGAGACCCGCATTCAACGAACCTGGGCGGCGATCGACGAGGCCTGCTGAGGGCGCCCGGGTGTTCAGGCCCGGAGGACGAGATCTTCATGAATACCAGGCGAAGCCGTGCGTGGGCGATGCGATGCATTGTGGTTGCGGTGTGCGCGCTGGCAATGCTCACCAGCGGTGCGCGAGCGGCCACGTTGATGATCGACATCCTGGCGACGGACGACCCGGACGCGACGGAACTGGTCGTCGTTCCCGGTGCCCGCGTTCCGTACGCGGTTGTCGGTGAGGTGTTCTCGGATGACGAGACCACCGCCGACAACGATGGTCTCGCGAGCCTGATGTTCGACATTCTGACCGATTTCGGTGTCGAGCAGTCGCCCGCCGACGAGCTCGATGCGGATGTCCTGGCCGTGTTCACGTTCATCACGGATACCGGCAATCCCACGGATGACGACATCATCGACCTCGGGGGGAACCTGCTCGACCTGACGAATCCGACCACGGGTCTGGCCGCCGGCGGCCCGCAGGTGATTGCCCGGGGGGAACTGGTCACGCCCGAAACCGAGGGAACCTTTCAAGTGGTGATCGCGGAGGACGGAGAGGCGACCGTCCTGGTGGCTCAGGATTCGACGTTCACCACCGAGTTCGCGACCTTCGAGGCCGGTGAGGGGCTCACGATCATCACGCAAGCCGACACGAGCGGCGGCTCGACCGACGGCAACGGCGGCTCGTCGAGCGGTGGCACATCCGGTTCTTCCGACAATCTGGCGGGGATGTTGCCTGTGGCGCTCGTCGGCGGGGCGGCCACGATCGCCCTCGCGGCCATGGGCGCGATCTCGTTCGGGCCCATCGGATTCGCGCTGGGGTTGTTTCTCGGTGCGGTCGGTACCCTGACCGCTCTGTACGGCTGACTCCGCCCGCTCCGGGGCGTGTACGACAACCAACGAACAGCCATCTTCGGGTGCCACGGGCGGCTTGCCCGCCCGTGTTCAGCGGCACATGCACTGGCAGGCAAGCAGCCAGTGGCCCCCATTCTCATACACGTTTCTAGACGCAGACGACTTGAGTGACTTCCGGGACCCGCTCCTTGAGGTTGCGCTCGATTCCGACCTGGAGCGTGATTGTGGCCGAGGGGCAGCCGATGCACGCACCGTGCAGGCGCACCTGCACGACCCCGGCGTCATCGACATCCACGAGTTCGACGTCCCCGCCGTCGGCCTGAATCGCCGGGCGGACCATATCGAGTACCGCCCCCACACGCTCTTTCACCGTACCTTGATCCGGTTCAGCCATCAGAGTTCTCCGGTTCGCCGCGGCCAGGCGCGCCACTCGGTCGACACAGGTGCGACCGCCAATCAGGTCGAGTATACGCCACCCGACGTGGCCCAACAACAATCCGCGTGTCGGGTGCCCCATCCTTCGCAGCAGTATCGCGAAGGGTGGGGGACGGACGGCTCCACACCCGCGTCAGTCCCCCACCCTTGTCGCGCCTTCGGCGTGCCAAGGATGGGGCACCCACCCACCCGCCTAAGGTCGCTCAACAACCGGCCGCTCGCTCAGACGCGCTCGAACGGTTCGAAGAGTCGTTTGTATTCGTCCTGACAGTAGCGGTCGGTCATACCCGCAATGTAGTCACATACGACGCGCTCGCGGCCGACGGTTTCCATGCGTCGCACGTAGCGCGCCGGCAGCAACCGGGGCTCGGCCAGGTACGCCTCGTACATCCGTTCGATGAACCGCCGAGCCTTGCTGTCCATGCGAACCAGCCGCTGGTGGCCGTAGACGGCATCGCGAAGGACGACCTCCAGCTCTTCGAGTGATCGCTCCGCGTGGAACGAGAAGTGGGCGACGCGGCGACCGTGATTGCGAATCTGATCCACGCCGAGCAAGGCGTCTTCCTCGATCAGGTCCGTCGTGGTCCGGACCGCGTCCTCGACCAGTGCGTTCTGGATCGCGTCGAGGATCGGACGGCGTACGGCCGGCAACGAGAGCGACGGGTTCGCGTTGCAGACCGGATCGGCATGCCGGGACCACAGACCGACGGCGCCGAGCGATTTCGCGGAGAGCAAGCCCGCTTCGAGACCGTCTTCCAGGTCGTGGCAGTCGAAGGCGATCCGGTCGGCGAGGGCGACCACCTGGGCTTCGAGCGGCGGATGCGGACCGGTCTCGCTGAAGGGGGCCACGGCTGCGTCGTCGAGCCCCGCATGTCGCGGCCGGTCGTACACCGTGCTGTGTTTGAGGAGCGACTCGAGCACCTCGAACGAGAGGTTCAGCCCGCGGAAGCCGGGAAAGGGTCGCTCGAGTTCGGTAACCACGCGAAACGCCTGGGCGTTGTGCTCGAAGCCACCGTGTCCTTCGAGCAGCCGGTCGAGCACGGCTTCGCCGGCGTGCCCGAACGGGGGGTGGCCCAGATCGTGGGCCAGTGCGACCGCCTCGACCAGATCGGCGTCGATCTGCAACTCCGAGGCCAGGCGCCGGGCGAGATGAGCGACTTCGAGCGTGTGCGTCAGGCGCGTGCGGAAATGGTCGCTCTCGTGATTGACGAAGACTTGTGTCTTGTACTCGAGCCGCCGGAACGCCGAACAATGCACGAGCCGCTCGCGGTCGATCACGAAGGGCGACACGGTCGATGTGGGCAGGTACGGATCGTCGTGCCCCCGGCCACGTGTGCGATCGGGGGCCAGGGCGTACGGGGCCCGTCCGATGGGTCGGTCACGATCACTCGTATTACGGTTGGCCATGACGTTGGGGCATCGTCGGTTGGGGAATCGAGTCGCGTCCGGGTGGATGGAATCACTTCGCGGCCGCACCGACGAGCGGCGGCAACCCCAACCGCCCGGCGACCTCGGTCATGATGGCGTACAACGCATCGGACGACTGCGGCACGACGCGCGTGTCGCCAAGCACCGACATGAAGTTCGTGTCGCCGTTCCACCGCGGGACCACGTGGATGTGAAGATGCTCGGGCACGCCGGCGCCCGCGCACCGCCCGAGGTTCATTCCCACGTTGAACCCCTGGGCCTTGACCGCCTCGCTCAGCAGCCGCTGGCCGTCGCGCACCATCTCCATCAACTCGGCGAGCACGTCGTGTGACATCGCGGTCATGTCGGCCGTGTGCGCGCCCGGCGCGACCAACAGGTGACCGTTGGTATACGGGTACCGGTTGAACATCGTGACGGTGCTGCTCCCCCGCCACACCACGTGACACTCGGCATCGAGGCCGGGGTCGGCCCAGTGCCGGCATAGAAAGCAGCCCTCTTCATCAATCTTGTGCAGCGACTCGATGTATTCCATGCGCCACGGCGCCCAAATGTTGCGATTGCGCTCGGACATAAGACCGCGTGCGAGTCTACATCGGCCGGCATCGCTTCGCAACGGGCCGGTGCGGCCATTTGACTGCGCTGCGGCTGCCGCGTAGTACATCGCGCTATGTCGGATCTTCCCGCCTTCTCACCGACGACCGATGCGAAGCTGCACGAGCGGCGCGAGCGGGTGTTCATCGTGCTGGCCGGGTTCTTCCTCGGCTCGCTGGCGATGCTGAACATCATCGGCATCACGCGATTCGTGCACATCGGGCCGCTGCAACTGGCGGTCGGCGTGCTGCCCTATCCGCTCACGTTCCTCTGCACCGACTTCATCAGCGAGCTGTACGGCCGCCGCCGGGCCAATTTCGTGGTCTGGGTGGGCCTGATGCTCAATGTGTTCGTGCTCTTCATTCTCTGGCTGGGGCATCAGCTCCCGGGCATGGAGCCGGCCGACCAGCGCCCCCCGTGGCAGGACCTGAGCTTCGCCGAGCCGATCGGCTTGCCCGACGGCACGATCATGGCGGAGGGATCACTGTTCGAAATCATCTACCGCTGCACGCGGGGGGCCGTGCTCGCGTCCATGATTGCCTACATCGCCGCTCAGTTCTGCGACGTGGCCTTGTTTCACTTCTGGAAACGGCTGACCCGAGGCCGGTACCTGTGGATCCGCAACAACGGCTCGACGTTGGTCAGCCAACTCGTCGACGCCACCGCGGTCATCTTCATCACGTTCTGGGTCGACTTCAGTTCCGGCAAGAAGACGTTGGCCCTGATGATCACGCTCGTGCTGAGCAACTATGCCTTCAAGTTCATCGTGGCTCTGCTCGACACGATCCCGCTCTACGTGGGCGTACACTACCTGTCGCGCTACCTGCAGATCGACCCGCAGCAGGAGCACGGTGCCGACCGCGCGGCGGTCGACGGGTCTTGATGCCGTCTACTGGCAGAGTTCCTCGATTTCCTCCAGCGCCCTCTCCCGCGACTGTGCCTCTGCTTCCTCGGGTGGGATTGTCGTGCTGGGGATACCAAGCGTTTCGAGGAATGCGTTCGCGTTGCCCAGGGTTGACGAGATACAGCCGGCGTCCACCTGCTGGAGGTGAAGCCGGGCGATCGTGCAACCGTTGTTGGCCCCCTCCAGCTCCTGTGCGAGTTGGAGCTCGATCTCCTGGGTTGCCAGCGCGGTGCACTCCGCGTTTACGAACCCGAAGCCGCCGGCGAAGCAGCCGCCGGACACGGTCACGATCCCCACCGCACCGATTGCCGCAACGAGCACGCTCCTCGACCACCGATACGGAACACCCGCGTGTGTGAACATTGCATAACCCCCTTGTCAGGTCGCGCGACAGGAACTCCTATGCGGTACCGACCAGCAATCGTAGCGACCTCCGAGCATCGATGCAACGCGCGGGCGCCGTGAGTGCGCGTTGCGGAAGAAAACGGAAGGTAGAGGTAAGAGGCAGAAGGAGGAGTTGCTTGCGCAGAGTCCTTCGAGTTCGCTGTGGTCCTGTTGGACACGATCCCGTTTTGCGTGGGCGTGCACTGCCTGTCGCGCTACCTACTGATCGACCCGCAGCAGGAGCACGATGTCAAGCGCGCGGCGCTCGACCGGCGCTGATGCCGTCTACTCGCAGTGTTCCTCGATCGCTTCGAGCGCGAGTTCGCGGTACCACGCCTCCGCATCCTCAGGCGACTCCGTCGGGCTGCTGACGCCGAGCGATTCGAGGACTGAGTTCGCGCCGCTCAGGCTCGACGAGACACAGCCGGCGTCTATGAACTGAAGCTGGAGTCGGGCCCCCGCGCAGTCATTGTCGACGCCCGGATTCAACTCCTGCTCCAACTCCATCTGAATGCTCTGGCTCGCCAGCGCGGTGCACTCCGGTGAGAAGAAGCCGAAGCCGCCTGCGAAGCAACCGCCGGACGCGGTCACGAGCCCGACCGCACCAATTGCCGTAACGAGCACACTACTCGACCACCGAGACCGGACGCCCCCATGTGTGAACATGGCATATCCCCTTGTCAGGTCGCGCGACAGGAACTCCTATGCGGCAACGACCAGCAATCGTAGCGACCTCGGAGCTTCAATGCAACGTGCAGATCACGGGAACAGTGGGAAGTTCGTCCCCGGTGGGCTGATGCCCACGACGTAGTTGCCGCGCCATTTGATGGTGTACGCGACGCCGGCTATCGTCTCACGGGTCGTGCGTGCCTCGAGGGGGAACCGAATGCTGATTTTCGCGCCGGCAGCGAGTCGACCCAGGCGCACGTAGTGTTGCGTTTCGTCCAACCGGGTCGCGGCGTCGACATCCGAACCATCGACCGTCAACGTGAGCTGCTCCGGCTTCAGCCAACTCGGAACGTGCACGAATACGTCGGCCTCTTGGCGCACGGCGATTTCCGCTTCGCCCGCGGCCGGCATGCGCGTTGTCATGACCGCATGCGGGGAGCGTCGGTTCAGGAAGTAGTTGATGCGCATCGCGCCGTCGGCGTACGTGAGCGCATCGCGCCAGCCGCTGTGCAAGGCACGCACACCCGCGTACTGGCAGCAACCGGATAGGGGTAGGGCGTTGCCGCCGAAGAGGTCGTTGGGCGGCGGGCAGGTCGGCCACGTCCCGTCGAGCCGGCGGGCCGTCTCGAGTTGCCGGGGCGCGTCGGCGCCGTAGCGGGCGACGAGGCATTTCTCGAACTCAGGCGTCAGGCGAATCTGTCCGCGGGCGATCATGTTGACGGTCATCGACTCGGCATCATCGTACAGATCGGCCCAGTCGTGCAGACCAACGTCCAGCGTCGCGCAGCCCGCCATGGCCCCGGCGATCTCGAGCATGTCGGCGGTGCCGCAGATCTCGGCGCCCCCCACGCGCGGACGTTCGGGGAACCAGCCGATCCGGCTGCCGCGGCTCTTATTGTCGGCGGCGAAGATCCAGTCGTAGGTCTTGCGCACCTGTCGGAGGTAGCGGACGGCCTCGTCGCGCCGCCCGTGCGTGGCCAGATAATGCGACAGCTCGACGATGCCGAGCAAGGTCGTGCTCTTCGAGTGAAAGTGCCCCGCGAACGTGCCGTCGGGCGCGAACCCCGCGAATCGCTTCTGGTCGGGCGGGAACTTGTCGGACCGGTGCTGGCCGAACTCGCCGTTGGTGAACCGCACGGCCAGATCTACCGCTTTCGGATCGTCTGTCAATTCGGCGTACTGCGCGAGTGCCTCGATACATGAGCCGGCCGGGTCGGGGATCAGCTCACCGACGTTCGGATAGGCGTTCCGGTCGAACGGGTGGGGGACCGGCTTGTGGTCGTGATCGAACTCGTCGGCCGACCAGCACGCGTACGGGCCCCACGTCTGGTCTGTGCCGCGGATGTCGGAGAACGCGTCGAGCCCACGGATCATGCGCTCGATGAGCGGTTGGAGCCGGCCGCGATCGCCGGGCTCGGTCTCGTACAGACGGACGAGGGCCCGCAGCGCACGGCTCTGGTCCCAACTGTGATAGCGGTAGGTGCCCTTGTCCTTGTTCACCAGCTCAGGCACGAACACCAGACCCGTGTCCGGATGGAGGATCGACAGCAGGAACCGCCGCTGGCCGTCCTCCACATCCTGCCCCGTCTTCACGTCGCCGGTCATCTCGCGCAGGGTGATCCAGGCCAGAATCGCACGCGCGGTTAGGTCCCCGCACTCCCATCGCGCCATCATCCCGTGCCCGCCCGCGATGGAAGCTCCCGGAAGCAGTGAGCAACCGAAGGCGGGGCGGTAGAAGCCCTCCGGTCCCGGCAGCCGACGCGGGACCTGCATCAAGAAGCCCTTCATGGCGCGGCTCGCCTGCGCGCTCAAGTCCAGCGGCTTCAGGTTCGCCTCGCCCGCCGCCGGGGCCAAGGGCGGCATCATCAGGCTCGACAGGCAAACGACGACAATAACGAAACGGTTGGTCAAGCGAATCATCCCGTCACCCCTTCACGCTTTCACAGCTTTGCACCTTCACACCTTCCTACCTGCACACGTCACACCTCACACTTCTGACTTCTAATCTCGCACGCCACCGGCGCAACCTATTCCATCCAGGCACGAACGGTCAAACCCTCCGACGAGGTGACGTCGAGCGCGAACGGAAGTACACTCTGTTGAGCGACTGCGCGACTCACGTCCTCTGGCCCGAACGGAGTGCCCGGACATGCGTGCACGATCTATCATGCGATCGTTGGGGCTGGCTTTGGCCGTCGGCGCGGCGGCGGCGTGCGACGCCGGTGAGGCCGGGGCGGGGTCGAAAGTGCGACCGGCCGATTGCGCGGGGCGCTGGTATCCCGGGGACCCTGCGGCCCTCACCACGCACATCGATGGTCTACTTGTGAAGACGCCTGCACCGCCGACTGCGGAGAGGCCTCTCGCCGTGATCTCGCCGCACGCCGGCTATCAGTTCAGCGGGCCGGCAGCGGCCGCCGGCTACCGCTGCCTGAAAGGTCACACCTACACGCGCGTCATCGTGCTGGCGTTCAGCCACGCGAGCGCCGGTCAGTATCGTGGTGTCGACGCACCCCGCGAGCTGACCGCATACGATACGCCGCTTGGCGCGGTGCCCATCGACCGCAAGGTCTGCGACGCGCTTCTGAAGACCTCGCTGTTCGAATCGAGACCCGGGATCCATCGCAGAGAGCATTCGCTCGAGCTCCAACTGCCCTTCCTGCAACGGGTGCTCGGGTCGTTCACTCTCGTTCCGCTGCTCGTCGGTCGCATGTCGCCGCAGGACTACGCGGAAGCGGCCAAGGAGATCGTTCCCTGGTGCGACGACGACACGTTGCTCGTGGCGAGCAGTGACTTCACGCATTTCGGCCGGCGGTTCGAGTACGAGCCTTTCAAGGAGGACGTTCCGAACAAGCTTCGCGAACTGGGCGACCAAGCCGCCGCGCCGATTCTGCGATGCGACTTCGACGGCTTCGCCGAGCATCTGAGCAAGACGAAGGACACGATTTGCGGGCGCGGGCCGATCAGTCTGTTGCTGCGCATCCTCTCGATGCAGGGCGGTGCGAAAGGCACGCGGGCGGCGTTCGACACATCGGGGCAGATGAACGGCGACTGGACGAACAGCGTCACGTATCAGTCCATCGTGTTCACGCACCGGCCGGGCACCGTCGATGCGGAGAGTCGGCGCGAGTTGCTCGCTCTCGCCCGGCGGACGGTGACGGCCCACCTGCGCGGCGAAGCGCCTCCCAAGGTCGATGCCGACAAGCTTCCGGCGGGACTGCGCGCGGACGGTGCGTGTTTCGTGACATTGGAGAACGAGGGTCGTCTCCGCGGGTGCATCGGCAACATGGTGGCCGGCGGGCCGCTGTACAAGGCCGTCATCGACAACGCCGTCAAGGCGTGCCGTGATCGCCGCTTCGTCAGCAATCCCGTTACCGCGGCGGAACTGGCTCAGTTGCACATCGAGATCAGCGCCCTGACGCCGATGAAGCGCGTCGCGCAGACCAGCGAAATCATCGTTGGTCGAGACGGGATTCTGATCGCGTCGGGCCGGCGACGCGGCGTCCTGCTGCCGCAAGTTGCCTCCCGGCGCGGATGGACCCGCGAGGAGTTCCTCGCCCAGACGTGCCGAAAGGCCGGCTTGCCGCTCGACGCTTGGAAGCAGCGCGGCACGAAGATACACTGTTTTCAAGCGGAGGTTTTCGGCGAGCCCGAGGTGACGGCCACGTCACCGGCCGGGCGCCGCTGAGCAATCCAGCAGGTCGGAACACTTGCCATGCCCAAGCGGAGCACTCGTCGACAACTGCTTGCTCGCGCCGCCGCCGCCGCCGCCGCTGCGCTGCACTCGGCACGGGCCAACGCACGCGGAGAGAACGCGGTGCGGCCGCCCTCGCGCGTGGTCATTGCTCGCGACGACAAGCTGACGCAGGGGCGAGCGGCAGATCAGGGAGAGTTGGTGCGCAAGCTGCTCGACGTGAGCCTGCAACGGCTCACGAACGCGTCCGACGCCGACGCTGCGTGGCGCAAGTTGTTCCGTCCCCGCGACCGCGTCGGAATCAAGGTCAATACGCTCGGGCTGGCGACGCAGCCGGTGGTGGCCGAGGCCATCGCGGCCGGGCTCCGGCAAGCAGACGTGCCCGCCGAGAACATCCTCATCTGGGACCGATTCGACATCGAGTTGGCCCGCGCCGGCTACAAGCTCAACAAGTCGTCAAGCGGTGTGCAGTGCCGGGGCACCGACACCGAGCAGGTCGGCAGCGGGTACGAGCGACGCGTCGAGAGCAGCGGCAGGATCGGGTCGTGCTTCTCGCATATCGTTGCCAGGCAGGTCGATGCCCTGATCAGTGTGCCGGTCCTCAAGGACCACAATCTGGCCGGCGCATCGCTCGGCATGAAGAACTTCTACGGTGCGATCCACAACCCAAACAAGTATCACGATCACAACTGCGATCCGTACGTCGTCGACGTCGTGTCGCATCGCTACATCCGGCCGAAGTGGAAGCTGACCGTCTGCGACGGCACGCGGGCGCAGTACAACGCCGGCCCCGGCGTTCATCCCGGCTTTGCGTGGCCGTTCGGCGGGCTCATCGTGGGCACTGATTTCGTTGCCGCCGATGCGGTGGCTGCCGAGTTTCTTGACGGTCAGCGCCGGGCGAAGGGGCTCACGCCGCTCGCCAACGACGGCCGGCCCACCAAGCACATCGCGACGGCCGCCGCGCGCGGATTGGGGCACGCCGACCTCGCGCTGATCGAGAGGATCGAGGTGTGAGGTGAGTCACGCGTGCAGCCTGTGCTCCGAGCCGGCCCGCCGAGATCTGCTGCGCTGGGGGCTCGCCGGGGGAGCGGCCGCGGCCTTTGGCTGCGTCGATCATGCCTCGGCCCAGGACGTCGCGGGGCCCGGAACCTTGTCGGGTCCGAAACTCAAGGGCGTTGCGCGCCACGCCGCAGTGTTCTGGGAGAAACAGGACGCCAACCGCGTCAAGTGCGTGCTCTGTCCGCGCGAGTGCCAGGTGGCCGACGTGGAGCGCGGCTACTGCGGCGTGCGCGAGAACCGCGGCGGTGCCTACCAGACGCTGGTCTACGGCGCCCTGTGCTCCACCAACATCGACCCCATCGAGAAGAAGCCGCTGTTCCACTACATCCCCGGCACGCCCGCGTTCTCGATCGCGACCGCCGGGTGCAACATCGAGTGCAAGTTCTGCCAGAACTGGCAGATCAGCCAGTTCAGGCCGGAACAGGTCGACAGCGTTCTCGTCACGCCCGATCGGCTCGTGGCCGCGTGCAAGTCGCGCCGTTGTCCCACGATCGCCTACACCTACTCCGAGCCGGTGATCTTCTACGAGTACATGCACGACACCGCCGCACACGCTCGCATGCACGGCGTCGGCAGCGTGATGATCTCCAACGGCTACATTCAGGAGGAACCCCTGCGCCGGCTCTGTCGGTACCTCACGGGCATCAAGATCGACTTCAAGGCGTTCTCCGAGAAGTTCTATGCCGACACCTGCGCCGGCGAGTTGAAGCCGGTGCTGGCCACCCTGGAGACGCTGAAGGACATCGGCATCTGGTTCGAGTTGGTGGTACTGATCATTCCGACGCTCAACGACTCGCCGGACGAGACGCGGCAGATGTGCAAGTGGGTCCACGAGCACCTCGGGCCGGACGTGCCCATGCACTTCACGCGGTTCCACCCCACGTACCGGATCAAGAACCTGCCGCGCACGCCGGTGCCCACGCTCGAGCGTTGCCGACAGATCGCCCTCGACGCCGGCATCCACTACGTCTATGCGGGCAACGTTCCCAACCACCCCGGCGAGAACACCTACTGCCACAACTGCCGGCATGAGCTGATCCGGCGGGTCGGGTTCCGGGTGGTCGCCAACCGCTTGCGCGACGGGAAATGCCCCAAGTGCGACACGGCCATTCCGGGAGTGTGGTCGCAGGAGCAGGCGCTGGCGTTCAGTCCGCGCGAGAAACCCGCCGCCCCACCAGCAGAAACGCAGCCGAGCTGAGCTTGATCCCGGCGAGCAGGAACGCCGTGGCGGCGATGCCGAATACCGGCACGAGGAGGGTCCCACTGAGCAGGGCGCCCAGGCAAGCGCCGGCGTGATCGGCGCCGACCACGCTCCCGGCGGCGGCACCGGGTCGGCCGGTGGCTTCGAGTTGGAGCGCGCCCGCCAGCGCGAACGTGGCCCCGCCCAGTGCGCCGGTCGCGGCCACCAGGAGCGAGATGCACCATTCGACGACCGCGAACTCGATCGGGCCGTGCTGAAGTCGGCCCAGCGCCGGCAGTACGAACGGAATCGCCAGGGCCAACGCTGCGATGAGCACGTCGACGTGGATCAGTCGCCGCCACAGGTACGGCATGCGCGTGCGCGCGTTCGGCCACCGCTTCGACCGCCAATCTGCGACGCCGCACCCGAGGACGAGACCCGCCATGAACATCGCGATGATCCACCCGATACGCTGGTACACGTAGCCGTAGAGGCTTTGGAATGCGAAGAGCCAGATGATGCTCAGGGCCATCGTGGCGAAGCCCGTGGCCCCGACGGTCAGAACGATTGCGCTCCTGGCGAGCCATGCGTATTGACTCGGCGGTCGGGGCGCGCCGCGCCCGCTCAAGCGGCACGCGAGTACGGTGGTTGCCGCGATCAACGCCAGTGCCGCGAGCACCTCGAACCAACCGATTGATCGGAGCCCCGTCGTCACGCCGGAAGACACGTCTCCCGTCATGCGCTCCCACAGTGCCAGCCGTTGCATGTAGACCGCGGGACGAAGGTCGGTGCTGATCTCCGGGTCGCGCACGGCATCCAATTCGGCTGCGCGGACGCGTATCTTGTCCGGATCGAACCAGTCGACCGCGCCGTCAAACCACGCCGGATGGAACCACTCGGATTGCACACGGCGCTCTTCATACCGCTTCGTCAGCGTCGTCGGATTCGACGACGTCAGTCCGTCGGACGTGGCGGCCAGTAGGTGGGCCGGGTTGCCCCACCCGACGATCGTGTGCGGGAAATGCCGGCGTAGCGTCGCTCGGATCGAGGCCAGGTACTCCGCGGACGCAGCGGAGAGCTGCCCCGGCGTTGCGGCGGCGGTCAGGCACAAGACCGATTGCCGTGTCATCGCGCGGTCAAGCTCGCCGTAGAACTCCTCGGTGTAGAACCGTGCGTGCAGTGCGGACGTGGGTTCAGGAAGCCGGGCGATGACAAGATCGAAGCGATCCGTCTGCGTCTTGGCGAAGTGTCGCGCGTCCGCGTGGTGCACGGTCACCCGCGGGTCGGTCAGGGCTTGGCGGTCCGCTTCGGGGAGATACGGCTCGATCAGCGCAATCTGGCGGGCGTCCGGCTCGACGTAGTCCACGTGCTCGACGGGGTGGCGCAGGATCTCGGCCAGCAATCCTTCGGCGCCGCCGCCAAGGACGAGCACCACACGCGGCGCGGGATGCTGACACAGCCAGAAGTGAGCGAGAGGTGCGAACGTGTACGGGTCGGGAAAGTCCGCCGTGACCTTGCCGTTCGCGTACAGCGTGTATTGCCCGGCCCGCCGTCCGACGGCGAGGTTCTGGTACTTGGACTCCTCTTCCGCGCACAGTTCGTACCCCGGGGCGACCTGGCGCCATCGACGATGCACAAGCTTGCGCTCCCACGCATTCCCCGCAAGCATTGAGGCCGCCGCGGCCGCGACCGCCAGCGTCGCCGCGCAAGCGACCCCGCAGTGTCGTGTCTTGGAGCTGTCGAGGCCTGTCTGATCCGAACCGCGCCCGTTAGGAAGCGGCCGCGGCAAGGCGAAGCACTGCCGCTCCCTCACGGTCGCGGTTCGGAGAGAATGCAGTCTGCGTGAGACGCTGCAACAGGTCCCTCGCCCCTGTGTTGCGAGAAAGCCGGCCAGGGCGACGGACGTCAGGGCTCCACAACTCAGGGCCGTCTGGATCGGCGTGAGGTGCTCGACGGCCCAGAAGCTGAACGCGGCCCCGCCGATCAGGCTCCCCGCCGATTCGAGCGCATACACGCCGGGCAGTTGCATGAGAGGACGACGCGTGGTGTCTTCCTCGCCCGGCCTCTCGTTGGCCGCTGCCTGCTTGGTCGCTCGCCCGTTGTGGATGCAGCATGCGAACGGGAAGGCCATGCCCACCAGTGCGCCGGCGGGCGAAACGAACAGCACGGCGGCGAGGGCCGTCTTCGGCAGCGGCAGAAGCTCGCCCGGCTCGACGCCGAGCCAGGCCCGCGCGCCGCGAAAGACCCACAACTCGACGCACGCCGTTACGCCCAGACCCACGAGCACGAGCGCCAGTCCCAGATCCGCACGCGACAGACGCTGGGCCCACCAGCCGCCGACCACGCCACCGACCGCTACGCCGAACAGCCACGCGAACAGGACGACGCCCCAGGCGAACTCGCTTCCGAACATGAGCACGAGCGCCTCACGGAGCAGAAGCGATTGGGTGACGACAGCCTGGACGCCCCAGGCCACGACAACCATCGCCAGCCAGGCGTAACGGCGGCGCCGGGTTTGAGACGGCGGGCCGTGCGCTTCCGGAGCAAGCATCGACGCGTTCCTTCGTCGACCCCGAGGTCCTGCGTGCTATACTGCCAGTCTAGCCGTTGGAGAAGGTGAATGCCCACGGTTCCGTCCAGGCCGACGCAGGAACATGTCAGAATCGTCGGGCGCACCGAGAAGGTGCTGGGGTGGATCATCCTGCTTCTGCTGGCGGCGATCGTCAGTGCGTTCGTTGCGCGGGTGCTCACCAACGAGGACCATCTGTTCAACGTCGACGCGGCGGCGTATCAGGACCAGCCCGAGACGAACGTGCAGGTGACGACCGCGCCGGCGCGTCTCGATGCCTCCCAAACCGAGAACCCGTTTCCCGAGCCGGGCGTGCCGGGCTGGCAACGACCGACCCATGTCGGACGCTACGCAACGGACAACCTGCACATCAAGATCAACGGACGCGCGGAGGCGTATCTGAAGTTCCAGGTCGTCGGATTGACGTTCGGCACCTACACGCACCGGGACGATCCCGGTCGAACGGTGGATGTCTACGTCTATGACATGGGCGAGCCCGCTCGTGCGTCGGGCATGTACCGCTCCGAGCTGCCGCCTGATGTCGAGGCCGTGCCGATCGGCGACGACGCCTATCAGAGCGGCGGGGCGGTGTTCTTTCGGAAAGGTGCGAGTTACGTGCAGGTGCTGCCGACCGGTCAGGGCGCGGCCGATGCGCAGGCGGCCCTGAGGATCGCCGAGCGGCTCGCGGCGGGCGCGAGTGCGTCCGGGTCGTGATCGAGTTGCCGCGACGGCGCGGTGGAAGTGATTCCGGCATGAGTGACACGCAACTGACCCGTCGCGACCTGTTGACCCGGGGATCGGGTGCAGTCGCGGCGGCCGGCGCGGCGGTGGCGGGCGGCCTTCTGCTGCACGACCCTGATGGCGACGCGGGGCTTCGCGCATCGGCAGAGGCCGGGCTCCGACTCGAGAACTACTTCGCCGGCGTCGACTTCCCCGCGGCGAATCCGCGGATCAGCGTTGCGATCGGAAGCGAAGCGCACATCGACCGGATGGTGCGCGCCGCCCTAGATGGACTGGACCCTTCCGACGGCATCCGGCGCTTCGTCTCGAACGGCGACGTTGTTCTCCTCAAACCCAACGTCGGGTTCGACCGTCCTCCGCACCTGGGCGCGACGACGCATCCGGAGGTGGTTCGTGGAGTCATCCGGTTGTGCCGGGAAGCCGGTGCGCGCAAGGTGCTCGTCGCGGACAATCCGATTGAGGCCCCCGACGTTTGTTTCGCAAAGTCGGGAATCCAGCGGGTCGCCGACGCAGATGGGGCGCAGGTCGTGTTGCCCGCGCAGGCACGTTTCCGGAACGTGACCGTCCGCGACGGCACGCCGGATCCGCGTAAGGGCGAAACCCTGAGCCGGTGGCCGGTCTTTCATGGGCCGCTGGCCGAGGCGGACAAGGTCATCGGTGTGGCGCCGGTCAAGGATCACAACCTGTGCAGCGCATCGATGAGCCTGAAGAACTGGTACGGGCTGCTGGGTGGGAGGCGGAACCAGCTTCACCAGGCGATTCACGGAGTGGTGAGCGACTTGGGCTTGCTGGTGAGCCCGACCCTGGTGATTGCCGACGCGACGCGCGTCATGATGCGGAACGGCCCGACGGGCGGGCGCAGCAGTGACGTCAAGCCCGGAGGCATATTGGGCCGCCCGGCCATCGTCGCCGCCGTCGACCCCGTTGCGTGTGACGCTTGGTGCTATCACCATCTGCTCGGGCGCGATCCGGCGCAACTGACGTACCTGGAGCTGGCGGCGCAGAAGATCAAGACCCAGGTCGCCGGAGGCTGGAAGCGGTTCGGCGAGCGCGACTGGCAGGCCCTTGCGCGGCAGCAGAAGATCGTGACCGCCAACGTGTAGCGGCAGACTGCGATGCGAATCACCACGGTCCGAATCATTGTGCAGGCGGTAATCTTCGCCCTGTTCCTGGCGTTCGTGCTGTTGACCACGTTTGCGAACCTTGATCAGTTCCCCGGCTTGCGTCTGTGGGTTGGCAAGTTGCTGCAAATCGATCCGCTGGTGGCCATCGCGACGGCCGTCACGACCCACGCCGTCTACCGGGGTCTGCTTTGGTCGCTCGTGATTCTGATCCCCACGCTGTTCCTGGGTCGCTTCTTCTGTAACTGGATCTGCCCCTACGGCACGCTGCATCAGTTCGTCCGGTGGCTGTTTCGGCGCGGCAACCCGAAGGAAACCATCGAGGACAACCGGTACCGTCGCAGCCAGCACATCAAGTACTACATCCTGGTCGCGATGCTGGCCGCCGCGTTTTTCGGCAGCTTGCAGATCGGGCTGCTCGACCCCATCTGTCTGCTCTACCGGTCCTTCACAGGGGCGGTTCTGCCCGCGGCCGGCATGCCGACGGACGGCTTCCTCGGCCCCGCGCGGTTCCATCAAGGTGCGTGGCTGATCGGATTCCTGCTCTTCGGTCTGGTCGCCGCGAATCTTGTGATACCGCGATTCTTCTGCCGTGTGCTCTGCCCGCTCGGTGCGCTGCTCGGATGGCTCAGCCGGTTCGCCTGGTGGAGGATCGAACGCGACCTGGTCAAGTGCAGCGCGTGCAACTCGTGCCAGTCGCGATGCGAAGGGGCGTGCGATCCGCATTCGGTGCTGCGCAAGAGCGAGTGCTTCGTGTGCTTCAACTGCGTCGACGACTGCCCGGAGGGTGCGCTGCGTTTCGCCCTTCTGCCGCCGCGCGAACACGAAGTAACCGGAAGCGACGTGCCGGGTCGCCGCATGATTCTCGCCGCCACCGCCGGCGTCCTGTTCTTCCCGTTCGTGCGGACCTCGGGGAAGACGACCCGCCGCTTCTCGAGCCAGGTCATTCGCCCGCCGGGTGCGGTGGAGGAACTCGAGTTTCTCGAGCGGTGCATCAAGTGCGACCAATGTGTGCGGGTGTGCCCGACGAACGTGCTGCAACCGGCATGGTTCGAGGCCGGGCTGGAAGGGCTGTGGAGCCCGGTCCTGGATTTCCGCGTGGGCCATTGCCAACTCAACTGCACCGCGTGCGGCCACGTCTGCCCGACGGGCGCGATCCGACCGATCTCGCCCGAAGAGAAGCTCGGGCTCGGCACGTTCAGCGATTCGGGCCCGATTCGGCTCGGCACCGCCCACTTCGACACCGGGCGGTGTCTGCCCTACAGCAGTGATGTCTCGTGCGCGGTCTGCGAAGAGGTCTGTCCAACGAGCCCGAAGGCCGTTCACACCGTGACTCAGATGCGCGTGGTTCGCGGCGGCCGATTGCAGGTGCGCAAGGCCACCGACCATGCGATCGTCGTGCAGAAGCGACCGGAGGCCGGCGCGGGCTCAGATTCAGCGCTCCCGTTTCGGGCGAATCAGTGGCGGAGCGACGGAACGAAGCGGTACGTCGCTTCGATTCGACACGCCGACGGCGTCGTGGAGACGCACGCGATCGTCGACAACGGCGAGGACACGTTGACAATCGACGGATGGTTCACCCGACTGCTCACGCCCGGGGATGCGGTTACCCTGCTTCTGGAACTCGAAGTCCCCAGGATCGATCCTGTTCTCTGTATCGGCTGCGGGATCTGCGAGCGCGAGTGCCCGGTCGTGGGCGACCGTCGGGCCGTCTACGTCACCGCGGAGGGCGAAACCCGCTCCGAGCACCACACGGAACGGGATCGCAATCGCTCGGTGCGTCTGAGCGAGCCCCGCCGCGCTTCGTGAAACGGGGTGCATCGGACACGGGCGCTGCGGCGCGCCGGAACGTTGAGTGGCCGACCGATCGATCCCGCCGGGGGATTGACATCCGGCGGTGCCGGCGTCACACTATACTTGCACGGGGGAGATGTACGACTGCACGGAACCGTCCTGGCCGGAACTCCGGCACGGTCCCTCCAAGAGCCCTTGAGCCCGCACGATTGTTCGCCGGATCGGGTGTCGTGCGATTGTTCGTCGGAGGGGGCAAGGATGCGTTCCCCCGCCTCTTCTCGATATTGACCAGGCTGAGGCAGCGACCGCCGTGCGGGCGCTGCTGCACAGGGAGAGTGACCGATGAGAATCGTGACGCTTGTGATGGTGACGTCGGCAGTGGCCGCGGTAGGATCGGGGCCACTGCTCGCGGCGCCCTTCTCCGACATCGTCGTGTTCGGCAACAGTCTTTCCGACACCGGCAACATCCACACCCTCACGAGCCGGTTCGCACCGCTCACAGGCAAGGTCGTCCCGGACGAGCCGTACGTGGGCGGGCGCTTCTCGAACGGTGCGGTCTGGGTCGACCATCTCGGCGTCGCCCTCGGCCTGGACGCCAGCACCCCGATGATCAACGGCGGCTCCAACTACGCCTTCGGCGGGGCGCACACGAGCCGCGACAACGACAGCATGGAGGAGGTGCTCGGGCCGTTCAGTGCCCTGGGCAAGTGGGGAATCCAGACCCAGGTCCTGTCGCACGTCGGGGAGCACACCACCGAGCCGGCCGATCGATTGCACGTCCTTTGGGGCGGTGGCAACGACTTCCTGGATGGCCGGACCGACCCGTGGCAAGCGGCCGTGAACATGGTCACGAACATCGCCATCCTGCATGAGTATGCCGGCGCAAAGCAGTTCCTGATCCCGAACCTGCCCCCGCTGGGCCTGATCCCTCGATATCAACAAACGTCCGACACCGCGGACGACCAGGCCATGAACGCGCTGTCCGGCACCTTCAACCTGTACCTGAACGGCTTCCTTGACATGCTGGAGGGCTACTGGACGGACATGGATGTCTATCGCGTGGACGTCTTCGACCTGTACCTGGATCTCTTCGCGGATCCGGGTCAATACGGTCTGACCAACGTGACCGAGCCGGCCTACGACGAGGGCGCCGGCACGATCGTGCCCAACCCCGACGAGTACCTGTTCTGGGATGACATTCACCCGACCGCACGCGGCCACGAACTGCTCGCCATCGCGGCAGTATCAAGCCTGCCCTCCGACGCGCTCGTGGGACTCGGTGGGGCGACGGTTCCGGAACCGGCAGCACTCTCACTGCTCGTCGTCGGAACCCTGGCGTTGACGAGGCGAAGGCACGGAGGAGTCGTTAGCTCCTAGCTGCTAGCTATCGGCTGTCAGCCGTTATCCTGCACTTCTCTGCTGCGTGCTTGCGAGCTAATGCGTGGAGGGGGCCGCGCACAAGGTCGGTGTCAGCGCGCTTCGTGTCCCGTCCATGCTGCGTTTCAGATCAAGCGCTGTCGAGCGCGTCACACACCGCCCCGGATGGGGCGAGGGAATGTAGCCACGGGCGTGAGCCCGTGGGAACGGTGCGACAAGCGATCGCGAGCCCCGGCGGGGGCGCAGGATAGCACGTGTGGTCTTCCGCCGCCCTGTCGGGGCCGGCGTTTCAGACTGAGAGCCGAGGGCGAACAGCCAAGAGCTAATGGCCAATAGCTGACAGCTACCCCCTAAGTTGCTGACGATCAGCTCACCGCCGGCTTCAGGCGTTCGTGGTGTCGTTCTCGCGCGTCGACGGCGTCAGAGCGGGCGACGTGGGCGCCGCATCGACGTCCACCAGTTCCGTCTGTGGAGGCTGCACGTCGTTCGGCCCGTCATTCGGGCCGTCGTCCGCGCGTATTACGATTGGCGGCAGGGTCTCGTCGGGGCTGCCGCTCTCGCGGCGGGCACGCTTCATCGCGGCTTTCTCACGCTTCTTCCGCTCACGTTCGCGTTTCTTGAATTCGCGTTCCCGCTTCTGAACGGACGGTCTCTGTTTCGCCATCAGGCTCTCCGGTCTCGGTGAAGTGACCACGCCACACGGGTCGTCGGTGATCCGTGCGGGCCACGACTTCAGCGGAGCTTCAGTGACCAATCCCGTTCGAGAGAGGAGCCCGCGCGGGCGGGCGATTCCTCGGGAAGAGGAAGGATCATCAAAGATCGTGCAGACAAGTGTAGTCCCGGACGACCGGTCGTCAAGTGCGGGACCTTTGTCGCGGGCATTGCTCTCCGGCAGGGCAGGGGCGAAACCCGGCCGCGACGGCGGCGTTGCGTAGGCGGTCCCGCGGTCGCGTCTCGCACTTGGGTCGGGCGATTCCCGGTAGGATGCTTCCCACAACCGACTTCTGAGACTCCGACGCGGGGCAATCGAAACAACGTCGCCTGGCACGGCAGGCCCTCGAAGCCGCTGCTCATCGGGCGGTTCCGTGCCCTGTGGACATATTCCGCCGGACCCGATACGCTCCGGCCACCCTGTGACTCGATGCGGCGCGAGACCACGGAGGCCCCCATCGCCGGGTTGAGAAGAACGGCGATGAACGCGAGAAGCATCATCTCGCTCAGAGAGGGTGTGCATTGCTCTCTGGTCGTGAGGCCGGAGCATCCTGCCTCCAGAGGCCCATTCAGCACGGTTTCCGCCGACAACGCACGGACGCGATGGAGTGAACGGGAGCGAGTTGTGCGGGCGCCCCGAGACCGGGGCGTTCGCAGGACTTGCGAGCGCGCGAGGACGGTCCCCGGCGCGCTACGGTGAATGACCACTCAGCCGGACGGCACGATCGCCGGCATGCGAGACGGGAACAGAGACTCCGGGCGTCGGCCGCGACCGGTGCGATCTGACGCCGGGAGTCCAACGGCAACCGGGCACCACGGGCAGGGTCTCAATAACCCGATTCATTAGGGAGCTTATTCCAGTGCCAAGACGTGATGATATCCGCAAGGTTATGATCATCGGGTCGGGCCCGATCGTCATCGGTCAGGCCTGTGAGTTCGACTATTCCGGCACGCAGGCATGCAAGGCCCTGCGCGAGCTGGGTTACGAGATCGTTCTCGTCAACTCCAACCCGGCCACGATCATGACGGACCCCGGCACGGCCGACGTGACCTACATCGAGCCGCTCACGCTCGAGGCGATGACTCGGATCATCGCCAAGGAGCGCCCCGACGCCCTCCTGCCCAACCTGGGCGGGCAGTCCGGACTCAACCTCTCCTCCGAACTCCATCATGCGGGGGTGCTCGAGAAGTACGACGTCAAGGTCATCGGCGTGCAGATCGACGCCATCGAGCGCGGCGAGGACCGAACGGCGTTCAAGAAGACCATGAACTCGCTCGGTATCGAGATGCCCCGCAGCACTGCCGTCAACGGCGTCGAGGAGGCCGAGGAAGTCGCCGCCGACTTGGGGTACCCCGTCGTGATTCGGCCTGCCTACACCATGGGGGGCACCGGAGGCGGACTCGTCTACAACGTCGAGGAACTCCGCATCATCGCCAGCCGGGGGATCTCGGCCAGCCTCATCGGCCAGATTCTCGTCGAAGAGTCCGTGCTCGGTTGGGAAGAGCTCGAACTGGAGGTCGTCCGGGACGCCAAAAACCAGATGATCACGGTGTGCTTCATTGAGAACGTGGACGCCATGGGCGTGCACACCGGTGATTCCTACTGCACGGCCCCCATGCTCACGATCGATCCGAAGCTCCAGGAGCGACTCCAGAAGTACTCCTACGACATCGTCGAAGCGATCCAGGTCATCGGCGGCACGAACATCCAATTCGCCCACGACCCGGAGACCGGCCGCGTCGTGGTCATCGAGATCAACCCGAGAACCTCACGCTCGTCGGCCCTGGCGTCCAAGGCGACGGGGTTCCCCATCGCCCTGGTGTCGTCCAAGCTCGCCGGCGGTCTGACCCTCGACGAAATCCCCTACTGGCGCGACGGCACGCTGGAGAAGTACACGCCCTCCGGTGAGTACGTGGTGGTCAAGTTCGCGCGTTGGGCCTTCGAGAAGTTCAAGGACGCCGAAGACAAGCTCGGCACCCAGATGCGGGCCGTGGGCGAAGTGATGAGCATCGGCAAGACGTACAAGGAGGCATTCCAGAAGTCCATTCGCTCGCTCGAGAACGGGCGGTACGGGTTGGGCTTCGTCAAGGATTTCCACGAGCGGCCCCTCGATGATCTGCTGGAGAGGCTCCGCGAGCCCTCCAGTGATCGGCAGTTCATCATGTACGAGGCCCTGCGCAAGGGGGCTGCGGTCGACGAGCTGTTCAAGCTGACTTACATCAAGGCGTGGTTCATCGAACAGATGAAGGAACTCGTCGAGCTGGAGGAGAAGATCCTCGCATGCAAGGGCAAGAAGCTGCCGGACGAGCTGCTGGTTCAGGCCAAGAAGGACGGGTTTGCAGACAGGTACCTCGGGCAACTGCTCGGGCTCCCGGAGAAGGAGATTCGACAGCGGCGGATCGGTCTGGGGCTCGTCGAAGCCTGGGAACCGGTGCCGGTCAGCGGGGTGGAGGATGCCGCCTACTACTTCTCGACGTACAACGCGCCGGACAAGGTGCCCACGAGCAACCGGAAGAAGGTGATGGTCCTCGGCGGCGGGCCCAACCGCATCGGTCAGGGCATCGAATTCGACTACTGCTGCGTCCACGCCGCCTTCGCCCTTCGGGACGAGGGCTACGAGACCATCATGGTCAACTGCAACCCCGAGACGGTCTCGACCGACTATGACACGTCCGACAAGTTGTACTTCGAGCCGCTCACCGTCGAGGACGTGTTGAGCATCTACGAGAAGGAGAAACCCGAGGGTGTGATTTGCCAGTTCGGTGGCCAGACACCGCTCAACATCGCCCAGGAGCTGACCGAGGCCGGCGTCAAGATCCTCGGCACCAGCCCCGACACGATCGACCTGGCCGAGGATCGCGACCGTTTCCGTCAAATGATGGACCGGCTGGGCATCCCCATGGCTGAATCCGGCATGGCCAGCACGCTCGAGCAGGCCCTGAAGATCGCCGAGCGGATCGGCTATCCGCTGATGGTCCGACCCTCGTACGTGCTCGGTGGTCGGGGAATGGAAGTGGTCTACGACGAGGACATGCTCAGGCAATACGTGGCCGCGGCCGTGGACGTGACGCCCGAACGACCCATTCTCGTCGACAAGTTTCTCGAGAACGCGATCGAGGCCGAGGCCGACGCCATGGCGGACGGGACGGACGCTTTCGTGCCCGCGGTGATGGAGCACATCGAGCTGGCCGGTATTCACTCCGGCGACTCGGCCTGCGTGATTCCGCCGATCAGTATTCCTGCCAAACACCTCGATACCATCTACGAGTACACCCGCAAGATCGCCTGCGAACTGAAGGTCGTGGGCCTGATGAACATGCAGTACGCCATCGCCGCGGACGTGGTGTACGTCCTCGAGGCCAACCCGCGTGCCTCACGTACCGTGCCCCTCGTCTCGAAGGTGTGCAGCGTCTCCATGGCCCGCATCGCCACCCAACTCATGCTGGGCAAGAAACTGGCGGATCTCGATCTCAAGCCGAAGTCGATTCCGCACTACGGGGTCAAGGAAGCGGTCTTCCCGTTCCCCATGTATCCGGAAGTCGACCCCATCCTCGGGCCCGAGATGCGCTCGACGGGCGAAGTGCTGGGGATGGCCGATTCCTTTGGGCTGGCGTTCTACAAGGCCCAAGAAGGGGCCAAGAGCTGTTTGCCGACGGAGGGCACGGTCCTGATCTCCGTTTCGCGTCGCGACCGACCCGGGGTGCTCAAACCCGCCCGCCGGTTCCAGGAACTTGGGTTCCAGATCAAGGCCACCGAGGGCACGCACGCGTTTCTGACCGCTCACGACATCACGGCGGAGCCCATCCACAAGCTTCACGAAGGCCGCCCCAACATCGTCGATGCCATCGTGAACGGAGAGATCCAACTCGTGATCAACACGCCGGTGGGCAAACTCAGCCAGGATGATGACAGCTACATTCGCAAGGCTGCCATCAAGCACAAGATACCGCACATCACGACGATCAGTGCGGCGGTGGCAGCGGCGGAAGGGATCGCAGCCTGGTGCGGCGGACCGGGCGAGACGAAGTCGCTGCAGGAGTGCCATGCCGATATCCGGTAGTGGACGATGGACCCGTACAGGAGACTCAGCGATGGACTATCGAAGAATCATTCCGTGCCTGGACGTCAAGGACGGTCGCCTGGTCAAGGGCGTTCATTTCGTGGACATCAAGGACGTCGGTGACCCCGCCGAGAACGGCGCTGCCTACAGCGAAGCGGGTGCCGACGAGCTGGTCTTCCTCGATATCACCGCCACCCTCGAGAAGCGAAAGACGATAGTCGACGCGGTCAAGCGAACGGTGGATCGCATTTCCGTCCCGCTGACCGTCGGCGGGGGGATCGCCAGTGTTCAGCATATCCAGAACCTGATCGAGGTCGGCGTGAGCAAGGCTTCGATCAACACGGCCGCGGTGCGAAACCCCGACCTCGTGGCCGAGGTCGTCAAGGAGTTCGGGGGCGAGAAGATCACCATCGCCATCGACACGCGGAGCAACGCCGAGATGCCGTCCGGCTTCGAGGTAATGGTCAGTGGCGGCACGCAGCCCGCAGGCATCGACGCGGTCGAATGGGCCAAGAAGGTCGAAGGGCTGGGAGCCGGGGCGGTCCTGCCCACGAGCATGGACGCGGACGGGACCCAAACCGGATACGACATCGCGATGACAAGAGCCATCGCCGACGCGATCAAGCTTCCCGTCATCGCGTCGGGCGGGGCGGGGACGCTCGAACACCTCTACGAAGCCATCACCGAAGCCCACGCCGCCGCGGTCCTCGTCGCGTCGATCGCGCACTTCGGCACGTTCACGATCAAGCAGATGAAGGACTACCTCGCCGATCGCGGCATACCGGTCCGACGCTGAACAAGATTCCGGCGTTGAGGTCCCGGACGCGCCGGTGCGTTCGCCCCACACCGAGACGCGACCGTAAGGGAGCGTGCGATGCCGGCACAGCCGGCATCAGTCTTCTGTAGCGGCCGGCGCCCCGCCGGCCGTACGGCCGTGCGTGGTGAACACATAGGGTGGCGCGGGCAGTCCTGCAACCACGGGCAAGACCCAACCGTCGCGGTTGGGCTCTGCCCATGCCACGCAACCCGAAACGCATACTGCGGCCTGCGGGGCGCAGGCCGCTACAAGACCGGGCGTCTGACAACGGGGATCGAAGCTCCCGCGTGCAGTTCGCAATCGGGTGCCATGGCCAAGACGCTCCACAAGGAGCGGCGCCGCCATGTTCGGCATCACCAATCCCCGACGCTGCCGTCGGCGTAGAAGCTGCGCTGGAGGATCTCCTGCTCGAACGCGTGCTTCTTGACCTCGGCCTCGTTGATCTCGATGCCCAACCCGGGTTGGTCGCTCGGGCGGACGATTCGACCCTTCGGCTCGACGGTGAATCCTTCGGACACCACGTCCTGCCGCCAGGGCACGTCCTGGGTGACGGTTTCACAGATGATGTACGACGGCGTCGCCAGGCCAAACTCGAGTGAGGCCGCGGTGCTAACCGGCCCCTGCGGATTGTGCGGGGCCATCGCCACGCGGTAGGCCTCGGCCATGGCCGCGATGCGACGCGACTCGCTGATGCCGCCGCAGTGCGTGATGTCCGGCTGGATGATGCTGCACGCGCGCTTCTCGAGCAACTCACGGAACGCGTGCTGCGTGATGAGCCGCTCGCCAGTGGCAATCGGCGTGGCCACCGCGTTCTGCACTTCGAGCAGACCGTCCACCGACTCCGGCCAGCACGGCTCCTCGAACCAGTAGAGCCGGTAGGGCTCGAGGGCCTTGGCGAACAGCAGTCCCATGCGCGGTGATGGGCGGGCGTGGCAATCAACCATCACGTCGATGTCTTCGCCCACCGCTTCGCGCACGGAACGTACGCAGGCCTCGGCGTAGTTGATCGGGCGCAAACCCTCGATCGGCATGGTCTCGGGGACGGCCATCATCTTGAACGCGGTGAACCCGTCGGCGACGGCCTGCTGAGCGAGGTCGGCGAAACGGCTCGCGTCGGCGGGGGAGGTCTCGTAGAAGTCCTCCATCTTGCCGCCGCCGAGATGGCAGTACGTGCGGACGTAGTCGCGCACCGGCCCGCCCAGGAGTTTGTGCACGGGCACGCCGTGGATCTTCCCGACAATGTCCCACAGGGCGAGGTCGATGCCGCTGATCGCGGTGGCCCGGATGATGCCGTTGCCGTGCCAGAAGTGCTGACGGTACATCATCTGCCACAGGTGCTCGATGCGGGTGGGGTCCTCGCCGATCAGCAGTTGGGCGATGTCCTCGACGGCCCCGCACACGGCCCGGGTGTGCCATTCGAGCGTGGCCTCACCCCAGCCCCACAGGCCGTCCTGGTCGGTGAGCACCTTGACGAAGATCCAATTGCGCATGCGCGCGTTGCAGACCTGCGTCTCAACGGCGGTGATCTTCATGGTCGTAGTCTCCCTGCGCCGGTGTTCGATTCGCGCCCGGCATCGGCACGACTCTACCACATTCGTGGTCGTGCGCTGAGCGACTGGGTCACCCACGGGAGGAAGAGGGCTGCTCATGCTCCGCGGACGTCGTCGTGGCGGCTCACCTCCAGAACTGCCACCATCGCTTCGTGTCGCTGTCATGCTCGCTGAAGTACGCCCGGCCGCTCTTGAAGAACACACCCGGCTGATCGAGCGGGGCGTCCCGCAGCGCTTCGTCATCGAGATCGCCCTCGTCGATGGCCACGATTTCCGCCTCCTCGACGCGGCCTTCCACGTCGTCGAGAACCTCCTCCTGCGCTTGACCGGCCGCGACGCCGACGTCTTCGGCATTCACACCGAGGACGACCAGGAAGTGCGTGGCGTTCTCTTCCTGCCCGCCATCCCCACCACCTGCATCCTCAACGTGGACCGGCGAAGTCAGCCGCACCGTCATCGTAACTTTGAAGTGCATGGGCGATGCTCGACTATCCGGCTCGACATCCGTCTGGCTTGCCTACTTCTATCGCGCCGCTGCGCTCCGGGCAAATGCCCGAGACAACCGGATGCAGGGCCGGCCGTGGCGAGAGGACCGCAGGGTCAGTGGTCGAACGTTGATCGGTCTCTGACGCGGATGCTCGTGGTGCGATTGCCCTTCCCTGTCAGCCAGTATTCTATCGAGTGATGTCGGGCGCTGCCTTCCTCGGGTCCCGCGAGCTTCAGGTGCACCGAGTTGCCCGAGTCCTGCCGGCTTCGAACGCTCGATTCGAGTGCCGGCATGATTTCCTCGAGGACGTCCTCCAGCGGTCGACTTACGTGTGTCTGTAGCGTGCATTCCCGGAGCCAGCTCCAGGAGTATCCCGAGCGTCTGAAGTGCGTCGGCGTGTGGTCAACCGGGAGCACGATGTAGGTGGGTGGCGTGATGCGTGCGTCGACGTGCATCGCCGCGACGACCCCGCATATCAAGATCGCAACGCGCCGTCCCCACGTCGCTGACCTGCTTGCGGTGCGCAACTCCTCCTTGGCACGACGCAGGTAAGAGAGGCACGCGCAGATCGCAATTGCCATCACCGGTGGTAGGACCACAAGCAACCCGGACTCGAATGTGGCGTCCGCAGTGCCGCCGGCGGGGAGTCCGGCGGCTTCCAGGGTGTCACGCAGGAGGAAGAACGACACAAAACCCATTGCGACCGAAGTCACGACCCTCCACAACCCCCTGTACAGAAGCCATGTGAGGGTGATCGTGTACCCGAGCGTGCCAAGCAGAATCGTTCCGAGCGAAAGGTGACTCCAAGAGGACAACCACATCCCACCCCGGCGCCAGTCGTCGTACAGCAACCATAGGCCAAGAGCCAAGCCCAGCATGCACGGCAGCATCAGAACGATCACGCCCGCGTGCACCCACGGTGACTTGTGGCGAACGGATGGTGCGATCACGATGCCGACCTGCCCGAGCGCGGCCACCACGATTGCCGCTACCGTGCCCCGCCAACCCCATTTGCGGAAGAACATGTCGGTGAACGCACCGACCATACCGATCACCATCACGGCCGCGGTGCCCCGCGCGCAGACCCGCAAGGCGTGGGTACTGATTGCCCGACCGAAGCGTTGCCGCCGCGAGTCCGGCGTCCTGGCGTAGGTCCGCGCGTCGGTTGGGTCGAACCGTCGTCCGCATTCGGGGCACCTGAGTTCCTCCAGTCCATCGAGCACGTATCGGCACGTGCGGCAGTACATCGTTGGTTCGATGCTGGCCTGTTCGGACGCTGTCAAAGCACCTCGCCGTACTCAGAGCACCGGGGCTCGGTCGTTCCCCACGATGTATGTACGAGCTGTTGCGGGACGAGGTTCCCGCGTCTTTCGTGGCAACCCAGGTTGACGCCCGTGCGCTCGACGGTCATCCTCCAGAGACATGCGCGAGACTTCGTGTTCAGGAATGACGTCCATGAGTCCAGGCGAGACGAGGGTGCGACCAATGGGGCTGCGTAAACGGGGCCTTGTGCTGTGGGCGTGTGCCGCGTGCGTCTTGAGCGGCGCCTACGTGGCGATCGACCGAGTGCTACACGTGTTCAATGCCGGCGTAGCTCGAGATTCCTGAATCGAGCGTGCAGAGATCACTGACGTCGAGCTTGTGAACGTCGTCGTTGCCGGTCAGCCTCGCAAACGTCTTCAGTTCGTCCGTGGAGACCCGGAGGAAGTTCTCCAGCCGTTGGGCAGATTTCTCGATGTCCAGTCGCGATCTCAGCTCCGGGTCCTGGGAAGTGATGCCCACCGGGCACCGTCCCGTGTGGCAGATCCGATACTGCTGGCAGCCGCATGCCATCAACGCCACGGTCCCGATCGCGATCGCGTCCGCCCCCAGCGCCAGTGCCTTGGCGAAGTCGGAGGAGACTCTCATCCCACCGGTAATGACGAGGGACACGTTGTCGGCCTGTCGCTCGTCGAGGAACGCCCGTGCCCGATGCAGTGCAAGTATCGTCGGAACGGAAGTGGCGTCCTTGACGAACTTGGGGGCCGCGCCGGTTCCGCCCCCTCTTCCGTCCACCGTGACGAAGTCCGGTCGCGCGAAAAGAGCGACTTCGAGGTCGGCCGCGACGTTCCCTGCCGCGATCTTGATCCCGATCGGTTTGCCGCCGGACTTGTCTCGCAGCCAGTCGACCTTGCGTTTCAGGTCGTCGCGGCTCCGGATGTCGGGGAATCGCGCCGGGCTGTGCACATCAACCCCGGCCGGCAATCCGCGAACCGCCGCGATTTCAGGGGTGACCTTGCTCCCGGGAAGATGTCCGCCCATGCCCGGCTTCGCGGCCTGACCGATCTTGATCTCGATCGCATCCACGCGAGCAAGGTTCTCGTCGGTCACGCTGTACTGATTCGGGACGTACTCGAAGATGTACTTGAAGGCGTTCTGAAACGCTTCCTCGAGGATGCCTCCCTCGCCCGCGCACACCGCGGTCTGCACGGCGGCGCTCCCTTTCGCCAACGCGATCTGCACCTCGCGCGAAAGGGCGCCGAACGACATGTGGCTTACGTACACGGGCGTGCTGATCACGAGGGGCCGGCGAGCGCCGGGTCCGATGACGGTTTCGGTCGCAACCGGTTCGTCGTCGTTCAGAGGCACGCTGGCGAGCTGAGCGCCTTTCACGAGGATGTCGTCCCAGGACACACTTCGCTTGCGGGTCCGCATCGGCTCGATGATGGACCGACCCGTTGTCGCCATCGTGTGAATGTCGGCCATGTGGGTCTCGAAATCGTCCGACGCTCTTCTCCACTTGCCGAGGTACTCCTCATCCTTCCGCGGCTCACCCTCGGGGCGCGACGATGGGGTGGTTCGCGTCGCGGACCCGCGCACGTGATACATCAACAACGTGGCGATCATCCCCAGGCCGATGAAGAGAACCCCGAGCAAGGTGTTGAACAGCGGGTGCATCGAATCGTCTCCTCGTGGTTGCCGGACGCGTCACGTCAGCTCCGCGTCCGACATGATCTCGACGAGCGCCGGTCCCGCGTGAGCGATCGCGGCGGAGAGTGCTTCGTCCAGTTGCCCCGCCGTCGTCACGCGTATGCCGAGCCCGCCGCAGAGCTCGGCATACTCGGCGAAGTTCGGGTTGTGCAGCGATGTCTGCCACACCGGGAAGCTTCCCGTTCGCTGCTCGAGGGAGATCTTGCCCAGCTCGGCGTTGTTCAGCAGAACGTGCGTGATGTTCATCTCGTACTTCACGGCCGTGGTGAACTCGGCCATGTACTGGCCGAAGCCGCCATCGCCGCTGATCGAGAGAATCGGTCGATCCGGCGCGGCCGCCCAGGCGCCCATGGCCGCAGGAAGGCCGAACCCGATCGAGCCGAGATAGCCGGACATCAGAACGCTCTGGCTCTTGCACTCGAAGTAACGGCCGAACGAGTAGGTGTTGTTGCCGACGTCGACGGCGATCACGGCGTCTTCCGGTGCCTGGCGGGTCAAGGCGGCGAAGATCGCGGCGGAACTCACGCCCCGGCCGCGATCCTCGGCGGCTCGCTTTTCCTTCTCCGCTTGCCAGGCGGCTCTGCGCCGGGCCAGCTCGTCTCGAATGTCCGACGAGGAATACGCTTCCGGTAGCCGCTCGCGGATCGCCTCGGCGGTGATCCCGATCTCTCCCCAAATCGGCACGGAAACCGAGTGGAACTTGCCGAGGGTGAGTCGATCGAGATCAACCTGGATGATGGGCTTGGCGCGGTCGATGCCCGTATGCGCGGCAAACGAGGCGCCGAACACGATCAACAGGTCGGCCTGGCTCATGGCCCAACTGGCGACCTGCGTGCCGCTGCGGCCGAGCACGCCGGCGGCGAGCGGATGGTCGTCGGGGAGCTGACCCTTGCCCTTGAACGTGGTCAGCACCGGTGCGTTGATCCGGTTCGCCAGGGCCACCACCTCGCTCATGCGGTCGTGAGCCCCGTACCCTACGATGATGGCCGGACGGTCGGCGCTGCCGATCAGAGTGAGCGCCTTCTCGATCGACTCCGGCGCCGGCGCGATGGCGATGTCACCCAACCGCCCCTCGGGACCGGAAGCCACCCCGTCCGGTGCGGGCAACGTCTGCACCTCGTCCGGGAAGATCAAATGCGCCACACCGCGTTCGACCGTCGCGTGCTTGAGGGCCAGGGTCATCAACTCGGCGTGGTTGCTCGTCGGCAACGCGGTCTGGCTCCACGCCGCGACGGCTCGGAACGCGGAGGCCTGGTCGATCTCCTGGAACGCGCCCGGCCCGAGCACCTGCGTGTTGACCTGGCCCGTCAGGGCGAGCACCGGCGCCCGGTCGACGTGGGCATCCCACAGGCCGGTCAACAGGTTGGTGGCCCCCGGTCCGGCAATGGTCAAACACGCCGCCGGCTTGCCGGTCAGCTTGGCGTAGGCCGAGCAGGCGAACGAAGCCGCCCCCTCGTGGCGGATGCCGAAGAACCGGAGATTACCCTTGGCCTCCTGCTTGCGGACTGCCTCGGCCATGCCCAGATTCGAATGGCCGACCATGCCGAATACGTCCCGCACGCCCCAGTTCACCATCGTCTCGACCATCAGGTCACTGACGGTCGGAGCGGTTTCCGCCGGTGCTTCCGTTCCCACGTAGACGCCGTCGTCGCGCACCTCGACCGCGTAGGCCGGGACGCTTGGACGGGACTTGCGCGCCGACTCACCAGTCACGGGATGAAACGCCCAGCCGTGCCAGGGACAGCGCAGGAACCCGTCTTCGATGGTTCCTTCCGCGAGCGGACCGCCTTGGTGTGAACACTGGCCGTCGATCGCGCCGCACTTGCCCTCGTGGCACGTCAGCGCAATCGCCTTCGTCCCCGCGCGCACTCCCTTCACGCTCCCCTCGGGCAAGTCATCCGGATCCGCGACCTTGTGCCACACCATGCCGTCTTTCGACGTCGGGACCGGCACGGGCGCTTCGTCCGCCGGCTTTGCGGGCTGGGGTGTCGGCTGCCTCGGCGCGGGCCTTGTCGTCGCGGGCGTTCGACGGCCGACCTTGGACGTCGGTGCGGGCGGCGCCTTGGGTTTCGCGCCGGCGTGTCCGCGCAGGAAGTACATCAGCACGGTCGCGATCGCGCCGGCGCTCAGAAACAGGATTCCAAGCACGGAGTTGGTCAGTGGGTTCATCGATCCGTTACTCGCATCTATTCTCGAGTGTCTACTGGTTCGCGGGCTTCGCGTGCGTCTCGATCAGGTACTGTGCGATCTGCATCAGCTCGTCCGGCGTTGCCGACAGCCCTTCCTCGACCATGCGGGCGACCAGTTCGCGCGCCGCCTGCTCCGAGGCCGGTGGCGCCTGTTCCACCAACGTGGTCTGGTGGCACTGCGAGCACTTGGTCTGGAACAATCGCTTCGCGGTGGACGGGTCATAGGCCGCGGCCTCGCTGCCTTTCGTAGCCACTGTGGCCGCGGCCTCCTTGGCCTCCGCCGCGGCACCCTGTTGCTCGCGCATCTTCTTCGCCGACCGCTGCAACTGTGGTGAGATGGCCACGAGATAGGCTGTCACCGTCAGTTGCTGTTCTTCGGTCAAGGGATTGACCAACGTCGTTCGATCCGACATGCGCCGTACGGTCTGATGCCAGCTCTCCGGCGTGCGCGGTCTGGCCAGCACGGTCCTGAGATCGTGGCACTCGATACACCTCGTTCGAAGCACTTCCTGACCGGCGCGCAGCGACTCCGGTGACGCCAGTCGACTACACTGCTCTTCCGGCCAGCCCATCTCGCCCAGCAGCATCTCGACCCGCGCCCGATTCTCGTCACCCAGGTAACTCTCCGTCGCCAGTGCCTCGGCGAACGCTGCGGGCACGGAGATGCCGATCAGCACGACGCTGCTCACGGCAAGCCAGGTGCCCAGCAGCGGAACCAGCGACGCGTCCAGCCGACGGAAGAAACGAACGACGCAGATCTTCAGAACCAGGACGGCCCCCACGGACATGCCCAGGACGATGTGAGCCACCGTGCGGGCGGGGAACTCGATCTGGTAGGTCCACAGACGCGGGACCATTTGCCACATGAGTATGATGTAGACGGCCAGGAAGACGTAGCCGAAGACCCGATGAGCCCGGATGGCGCGACCGGGCGTTTGGGGTGCGCCTGCTTCCTTGTCTTCGGCCATCGGTTCAAACTCCGACTTCGCGGCCCCGCACACGGGGCACGTCCAGTCATGCGGCAGGGCACTCCATCGCTTACCCTCCGTTTGCTCGTCGTAGACGTAGCCGCAAACGGAACACTTGTAGCGCCTCATTGGACCGCTCCTTCTCTCGTGCCGGTGTTGCCGGGGAGCCCAATCGATTTCGTCGTCATCGTCCTGAGTCCTTGCGTGATCGCGTTGCCGGCTTTCGCTTCTTCGCGCTCGCTCCCGTCGGCTTCTGTATGCCCCTGGCCGAACTGCGCGGCTTCCCCAACCGTCGGTGGCAGTCGGCGCAGATGCCGCGAAAGTGAATGTGGTAGTCGCTGATCTCGAAGCCCTCCCCGCGCGTATCCGGCAGGCCGAGCTTGTTCAGACGTTCGTCTTCGATGTCAATGATCTTCTCGCATGACATGCAGACGAGGTGATGATGCTGGTGAATCTTCGGATCGAACCGCGCCGCGGCGCCATGGTGGCAGATCTTGTTGATGAGCCCGAGTTGAACCAGCGTGTCGAGGATGCGGTAGACCGTCGTGCGCGAGATGTCGGGGACCCGGCCCCGGACCTGGTCGTGGATCTGGTCTGCCGTCGGGTGATCCTCTCGGTCAAGGATCGCCTGAAAGACACTTCGACGCTGCATGGTTACGGGAAGCCCACGCTCGCGGCACAGCCGTACGAACTGGTCGATGCGTTCCCGTTTGATCGCTGAGTGCATGCTCGACTCCGATGGTATGTTGTACCAACCAATACATGCAGTCAAGAGGCGACTGCCCGTGAGGCCGCAGCGGCCGAAGCGCCACGCAAGTGGGACGCCAGGGTGTGGTCGGTCCTTTCCATTCGGCAGGCGAAGTGCTAGCCTACCCAGTTGGAGGCCATGTCATCCCGGGCTAGGGGAGTGAGGTAGAAGCGATGCGGGGTTTCGCGCGCCGGGTGCGATAGTCTCCGCATTTCCGTACGCTGAGCACCCCGTTGCTGTGGGAGGGGCCGGCCCCGAAGCATAGAACCTCTCAACTGCGCGACTTCTGGAGGTGCCATCATGTCTTTCCGGGCCAATGCAGGAAGTGCGTTGATCCGTTCCGCTTGTTTGGCCATGATGATCGCCGCCCTGGGCTTCGTCTGCAGTGAAGCGCAGGCCCGTCAGAACATCCGTAGAGCTTTCTTCGATGTGTACCCGGATGCGGAGGCCAGCGTGATCGGCACGGTGCTGCCTGACTATCCCGACCACTGCGGCGTCTGCCACTACGACTTCGCCGGCGGCGGGCAGCGCAACCTCTATGGAGCTCGGCTCGAAGAGGTCCTTCCCAACTTCTCCAGCAATCCGAACGGGCGCCGGCAGGCTGTCGCTTCCATTGAAGGGGAGGACGCGGACGGCG
>CAYMME010000015.1:0-36046 GCA_964391465.1 uncultured Planctomycetales bacterium | reverse complement strand
GAACACGGCCAGGAGCAGCAGCCCCAGCACCCTGGGATTGACCGCCAGTCGAAACACGCGAAAGACGTGGACGAACGGAAGACACTCCGCCCAGTCGATCTTGCGTACCTGCTGTTCATCGTCCGTCATTGGGGGCCTCCTTGCGATGCCGAAACGGGTCTGGCCCCTGCATGCCCAATACTGAGCACGACCGCACCGCAGAGGCCGCACGGGCGCTCATTATAGAACGCGCCCTATCCCCAGCAACCACATTTGTCGATTCTGCCCCGGTTTCAGTCGGTGGTATCCGGGGGATTGTCGGGTGGTTGGTACACGGATCCGCCCTCGGGATCCGGCGTCAACGGGGAGGCGATACGGTAGGATTCGTCGAACCAGGCGGAAAGATCCACCATCTGGCAACGTACGCTGCAGAAGGGGCGATGCGACGCCGCCTCCGGGGCGGCGCGATCCACGGTTCGACCACAGGTGCGGCACTGAAAGGTGGGCACGACACTCATCCGTGTGACTTGCCTGACCCCTTGGATGCCTTCTTCGACGGAGCATCTGCCTTGCTCGCCGCCGCGTCCTTCTCCTTGCCGGTTGAGGGCTTCTTCCCCTTGCCGTCGTCCTTGCCGCTCTTCTCGCTCGCGCCGTCACGCTCAGCCTTGGCCGCCTTCTTGTATCCCTCGCTGCGGTAGTCCGTCTCGTAGAAGCCCGACCCCTTGAAGATCACGCCGCCGCCGGCGCCGATCAGACGGGTTACGGGGGCGCGGTTGTCACATCGCTTGCACTCGGTCCGAATGACCCGCTTCGGTCGGGCCTTGATGGACTGGAACTGCTCAAAGATCCGTCCGCACTCCTTGCACTCGTACTCATATGTCGGCATCGTCGTCGGAGCCTCCGCATGTGTCGGCTGAATCGGAATCGCCGGCTTCCGTTGGTTGTTCGTCGGGCGACGCCGAGGAGACCACGACCTTCGCGGGCCGAAGCACTCGGTCGTAGAGCATGTAGCCGTTCTCGATCACTCCCACGACGGTCCCCGGCTCGCGGTCCGGGCACGGCTGCTGCACCAGGGCTTGGTGGATCGCGGGATCGAACGGCTTGCCCTCCGCCTCAATCATCGTGACATGGTGCTCGCCGAGTATCTTCGCGAAGTGATCGTTGAGGATCTCCACCGATTTCAGGAGCGTCTTGCGGTCCGTGTCCTGTCGCCCGGCGTCGAGCGTGCGGCCGATGTCATCGAGGATGACGAGCAGCGACCGGGCGAACTCGGCGTTCGCGAAACGGACGGCGTTGTGACGTTCCGTCTCGGTCCGGCGTTGGAGATTCTGGAACTCGGCTTTCGCCCTCAGGGCCTTGTCGCGCCACTCGTTTCGTTCCGCCAGGAGCACCTCGGGATCAAGCGCATCGACCTCGGCACCGCCGTCCGCTTCCGACGAGGCGCCGGCAGGAACACCGTCGGACACTTTGGCGGCGGCCGACTCGGCTGCTTCGCGTGCGCAGCGAGTGGTTTCCTCGGCTGACGCGATTGCGATCTCGGGGCCTTTCTTCTGCTTTCGTTTGCGCATCCAGGAAGGTTACTCCGTTTCCTCGCCCACCAGGTACTCTTTCAGTCGCTCGAAGAACCCCTTGGATTCGGGCATGACGCTATGGTCCTCGGTGTCCGCGAACTCGCGTAGGAGCTGCTCCTGCTTTTTCGTGAGCTTCCTGGGCGTCTCGACGTGAAGCTCGACCAACTCGCTGCCGCGCCGTCCGGTTCGCAGGTCGGGCAGTCCCTGGCCCGCAAGCTGGATCACATGTCCGTACTGTGTGCCCTGCGGGATATCGACTTCGATTCTCCCGTCCAGTGTCGGTACGTCGAGGGCCGCGCCCAGGGCCGCCTGCGTGAAACTGATCGGGAACCGGCATATCAGGTCATTACCGTGGCGCTCGAAGAACGGGTGCGGTTTGATGCGAACTTGGCAGTGCAGGTCGCCGCGGGGTGCGCCTTCTCCCCCGGGTTCACCTTCGCCCTGGAGGCGAACAGCCTGGCCGTCGTGGATGCCGGCCGGGATTTGCACCGTCAGTACCCGGTGCCTCGGCTTGAGGCCCTTTCCAGAGCAGGCTTTGCATGGGGTAGTGATGATCGTGCCCCGGCCCCGGCAATCCGGGCAGGTGGTGACCACTCGCCCGAAGAGAATTCCGAACCCACCGCCGGCCTGCTCGACCTGACCGTAGCCGCCGCAGGTGCGGCACGGCTGTTTCCGGGAACCGGGCTCCGCGCCGCCACCCGAGCACGCGTCGCAGAAGTCCATGCGGTCGAACTCGAGTGTGTGCGAGACGCCCTTGAGCACGTCCGAGAGGCTGATCTCGACTTCCGCCCGAAGGTCGACGCCGCGCCGCATGCCCCGGCCGCGTCGACCGCCGAAGAGGCCGCCCCCGAAGATGTCATCGAACATCGAGAAGATGTCCTCGGCGCCCATGTTCGAGAAGTCATGCATTCCGGTCCCGTCGAGTCCGCGATGGCCGAAGCGGTCGTACCGCTGGCGCTTTTGCGGATCGGACAGGACCTCGTAGGCCTCGGCGACCGCCTTGAACTTCTGCTCGGCGTCCGGATCCTCTTTGTTGCGGTCGGGGTGGTACTTCAGAGCGGCGGTCTTGTACGCACGCCGGATCTCGTCCGCGCCGGCATCGCGCGATACGCCCAAGACCTCGTAGTAGTCCTGTTTGTCAGCCACGTTTGCCATGGCTCGCACACGACGCGGGGCGGACTCGCCGTCCGCCCCTGTAGTGCTCCGCCAGCCGGGTGTTGCCGTCGAGTGTCGACCGGCCAAGATCGACACTCGCAGGCATCGGAGCGATACAAACGGTCTCACCGTCCGGCGCGGCATGCCGTATACCGCACTCGGCCGTGCCCCAGCCCGAGACCTGTTCCTGCGGGGCTTCCCCGCTCCACCTGTTTATCGGACAGCACCCTCGATCTGCTGGTCCTCGTCCTTGAGATCGGTAACGAGTACGTCCGTCGTCAGCATCAATCCGGCCACGCTGGCCGCATTCTGCAACGCCGTCCGCACGACCTTCGCCGGGTCGACGATGCCGCGTTTGACCAGGTCGGTGAACTCGCCCGTGGCGGCGTCGTAACCCTCTGCGCCCTTGCGGCTCAGTACCTCCTCGGCTACCACGCCGGGATCGCCGCCTGCGTTGGCAACGATCTGACGCAACGGGGCTTCCATCGCCCGCAGGACGATGTCGCACCCGGTCTTCTCATCACCACGCGCGTTGGTCCGCGCCTTCTCCACCGCCGGAATCGCGCGGATCAAGGCCACACCGCCGCCCGGGACGATGCCTTCCTCAACCGCCGCTCGCGTCGCGTGGAACGCGTCGTCGACCAGGTCCTTGCGCTCCTTCACGTCCACCTCGGTAGCACCACCGACGCGAATGACGGCCACACCGCCGGTCAGCTTGGCGAGACGCTCCTGAAGCTTCTCGCGGTCGTAGTCGCTGGTGGTCTGCTCGAGCTGCGTTCGAATCTGGTCGCAGCGGCCGGTCAGGTCCGCCTTCTTGCCGCCGCCCTCGATGAGCGTGGTCGAGTCCTTGTCGACGATCACCTTCTTGACCTGGCCGAGATGTGACAGCTCGATGTTCTCGATCTTGATGCCCAGATCCTCGCTGATCAGCGTTCCGCCGGTCAGCACGGCGAGGTCGCCGAGCAATGCCTTGCGCCGATCGCCGAAGCCCGGAGCCTTGACGGCACAGACTTTGAACACGCCGCGCAGCTTGTTGACCACCATTGCGGCCAGCGCCTCGCCTTCCGTGTCCTCCGCAATGACAAGCAGCGGCCTGCCGGTGCCGACGACCTTCTCGAGCAGCGGGATCACGTCTCGAATCGCCGAGACTTTCTTCTCGTAGATGAGGATGTAGGCGTCTTCCAGGACGCACTCCTGATTGGCGGGATCACTGATGAAGTAGGGCGAGATGAACCCCTTGTCGAACTGCATTCCCTCGACGACTTCCTTGACGGTGTCGAGGCTCTTGCCCTCCTCGATCTCAACGACGCCTTCGGAGCCGACCTCCTCGATAGCCTCGGCCAGCATCTCGCCGATCTCGGCATCGCCGTTGGCGGAGATGGTACCTACCTTGGCGACGTCGCCCTTGCCCTTGACCTTGACCGACTGGCTCTGAATCGACTTGACCGCGGCGGCTACCGCGGAGTCGATGCCGCGCTTCAAGGCCATGGGATTGGCGCCGGCGACCACGTTGCGCAAGCCTTCCGTGTAGATCGCTTCGGCAAGCACGGTGGCGGCGGTGGTCCCGTCGCCCACGGCGTCCGAGGTCTTGCTCGCCACCTCGTTCGCGAGCTTGGCCCCCATGTTCTCGAACGGTTGGCCGAGCTCGACTTCCTTCGAGACCGTCACGCCATCCTTGGTAATGCGCGGCGCGCCGAACGATTTCTGCAGCACGACGTTGCGGCCCGTGGGCCCCATCGTGATCTTGACCGCGCCCGCGAGCTTGGAAAGGCCGTCCAGGACGCTGCGCCGGGCGGCTTCGTCGAACATTAGTTGCTTGGGCATTTCACTACCTCTCTACGATCGCGAGAATGTCATTCTCTTTCAGGATCACGTATGTATCGCCGTCGATGTCGACCTCGGTGCCGGCGTACTTTCCGTAGAACACCTCGTCGCCGACTTCCACCGAGAGCTTCCCTCGCTCACCGGAGTCGAGCAGCTTGCCCGGGCCGGTCGCCCGCACGGTTCCGCGCTGCGGCTTCTCTCGCGCGGCGTCCGGCAGAACGATCCCGCCGGCGGTGGTCTCTTCGGCCTCACCGCGCTCGAGCAGAATGCGGTCGTCCAGGGGGTGAACGTTCAGTTTCGTTTTCGTGGCTGCGGCCATCGTTTGTGTCTCCTCGCTGCCTAGGTCGTCGGCCGGCGTGCACGCCGGCGGATTCTCGATTTCGATCAAACCGGCGGCCGTCGCGCCGCCGGAGATGGGTATCACATGCCCATGCCACCCATGCCGCCCATGCCGCCCATGCCGCCCATGCCGCCCATGCCGTCCATGCCGTCCATGCCGTGGCCGTGCGGATCGGCTGGTCCCTCGTCCTCCTTTTTCGGGCGGTCGGTGACGATGCAGTCGGTGCTCAGGAGTACGCGGGCAACGGAGCTTCCGTTTTCCAGGGCGACGCGAACCACTTTCTTGGGATCGATGACGCCGTCCTTGACCAGGTCGCCGTACTCGCCGGTCTCTGCGTTGAATCCGAAAGCGCCGGTCTTGGCCGCCACCTTGTGCAAGACGACGCCGCCGTCGAACCCGGCGTTGGCCGCGATCTGCTTGATCGGTGCGGACAGCGTCCGTCGGATGATGTCCACGCCCGTCTTCTCGTCGCCTTTGGCTTTCACGTTGTCCAGCGCCGGCAGGCACCGCACGAGCGCCACACCGCCGCCGGGAACGACCCCTTCCTCGATTGCCGCCCGCGTTGCGTGCAGCGCATCCTCGATGCGGGCCTTGCGTTCCTTCATTTCGGTTTCGGTGGCGGCCCCCACGTTGATCTGCGCCACGCCGTTGGACAGCTTCGCGAGTCGCTCCTGTAGCTTCTCCCGGTCGTAGTCCGAGGTGGTGATGTCGATCTCCCGACGGATCTGCTCGATGCGTCCCTTGATCTCGCTGGTTGCGCCCGTCCCTTCCAGAATGGTCGTATTGTCGTTGTCGACGTGCACCTTCTTGCAGCGACCAAGGTCGCTGACGCCGATGGTGTCGAGTTCGACGCCGAGGTCCTTCATGATGGCCTTGCCGCCGGTCAGGATGGCGATGTCCTGGAGCATGGCCTTGCGCCGGTCGCCGTACCCGGGCGCCTTGACGGCGCAAACCTCGAGGATCCCGCGAAGCTTGTTGACCACCAGGGTCGCCAGGGCCTCACCTTCGACATCCTCGGCAATGATCAACAGCGGGGCCTTGGCCTTGGCTACCTTCTCCAGCAGCGGTACGAGCTTCTGCACGCTGCTGATCTTCTCCTCGTGAATCAGGACGTAGGCCTTCTCGAACGCCACTTCCATCGCATCGGGGTCGGTGATGAAGTGCGGCGAGAGGTAGCCGCGGTCGAACTGCATGCCCTCGACGACCTCGACGTAGGTTTCGAGGCTCTTGCCCTCCTCGACCGTGATTACGCCGTCCTTGCCGACCTGCTCGAAACAGTCAGCCATGATTTCGCCGACGGAGCGGTCGTTGTTGGCCGAGATCGAAGCGATGTTGACGATGTCATCGCGCTTGGTGAGCTTGATAGGCTTGGCGAGCGATTCGAGCTGCTCGGAGACGGCGGCGACCGCCTTGGCGATGCCGCGATTCAGCAGAATCGGCTCGGCGCCGGCCTGCACGTTCTTGAGTCCGTCACGGAAGATGGCCTCGGCGAGAACGGTCGCCGACGTGGTTCCGTCTCCGGCCTTGTTGGAGGTCTTGCTCGCGGCTTCCTTGACCATCTGGGCCCCGCAGTTCTCATACTTGTCGCTGAGCTCGACCTCCTCGGCCACCGTCACACCGTCTTTCGTGACGCTCGGCGAGCCCCACCCTTTGTCGAGCACCGCGTTGCGCCCCCTCGGACCCAGCGTCGCCTTGACCGCGCTGGCCAGCTTCTCCACTCCTCGTAGCAGGTTCTTTCTTGCATCTTCTTCAAACGTCAGTTGCTTGGCCGCCATCAGGCTATCTCCTCAAACCGGGTCGGTCTTTACTGCGAATACAGAATGGCTAGATCCTCTCCGCTTGCTTGGTGTTGCTTCTGAGCAAGAACAGTACCAGCGGGCCGCTCAAGGTGGGCTCGCGCCTAAGTCATGTGACAGCACTATGTTGTGGCGCGGTGACCGCGTGGCTCGCTCGCCGGCCTGCTGTCAAGCTGGCAGCCACGGCGGCAGGTCGCGGCCTGAGCATGCCAGAGTGACAGGTCTTCCCGGACCTGAGCAGTGGAGGACGGCCGCGGGCGACGCCACGGGAGTGCGGTCTCGCGAGCAGGCGCTGTCGGCGGCGCAAGCGATTGAAATTTCAGAAGTTGTGTTCCGGTTCGTGGACGTGAATGCTCGGGGCGTCGGCTGCGCGCAACGTGACCACGCAATCGGTACAACCCCACTTACCGGAACCGGGGCGTCGCGGACACGTAAGGTGCATTCACACAAGCGCTTAGCGCACACTGGGGATTGTCGCCGTTCATGTCGGAGTGGGGTACTGCAATTGCCTCACTGAGGGGTGACACGCAGAGGCTGCGCGTACCGGAGGGAGATCAGCACGCATGCGTCGGCGGATAATGGTTGCGGTTCTGCTGGGCCTGTCGACCGGGTTGGTCGCGGGATGCACCCGATCCGCGGGCCGCGCGCTGCCGGCAGTCAGGAAACAGCCGAGCGTGAGCCTGCTCTTCGACCGCTTTCCGTCGGCCGATGCAATCCCACCTTCCGCATTCAGCAATCGGGAAGTCTGGCCGAGCACTTCCGCCGGCCATCGCGAGATGGAGTCGATGACATACCAGGAGCTCTTCATTGATCTCCAGGGTCCTCACAACCTCGGTTATGTCGACCACACCTACCGGCGCATGACGGTTCGCAGGGAAGGGGCGGTTCACCGATAGCCCCGGCGGCGGCCGTCTCCGGCCGGATCCTGTCTGCTTATAACCCCCGTTCCATAAGCGATTTATGCCTTGCGCGGGTCGCCGGACGTGGATGCCGCGAGGCGGAGCTCCCGCAGGCAGGTGGTCGGAACGAGAACGAGTAGGTTACGATCGTGGGGGCGTGCGGTGTTAAGCTACTTAAGCACAACGTCTTATGATCGTGGCCCGGTCCGGACGGAGCACGTCGCTTCCGTGATTGGCGAACCCCGGGAATCGTCCAGAAAGGCATGTCGAGAAAGCACTTGATTGCTGAAACTCTTTACTGTACTATCACTTGCAGTCGTTCGCGAGGGCAGATCGAAGTCACAAACGCATGACGCCGGGACAACGAGTGTCGGCAACCGCACCGGAGAAGCACTGGGGCGGCTCGCCGTGAGGCCGCCGCCGCTCGGATCGTGGGTTCATCCATCGGGGAGTGCCAATGGAGACCATTACGAAGAAGGAACTGATCGACCGGATCGCCGAGAAAACCGGGTGCAAGCGCGTGCTGGCAAAGCGCATCGTGCAGACATTTCTGGACGAGATCATCGAGGAGCTCGGCAAGGGCAACCGGTTGGAGTTCCGCGACTTTGGGGTCTTTGAGAGCAAGCTGCGAGCCGCCCGGATTGCCCAGAATCCCAAGACACTGGAGCGGGTTCACGTGCCGGAGAAGCGGACGGTCAAGTTCAAGATCGGCCGGCTCATGAAGGAGAAGCTTCAGCAGGATACGCACGAGCCGGACCTGCTGTCGCCGCTCCCGTCCTCGGCGATGGCCGAGCTTGCCCCCACGTCGGACGGGAAGACTGGGGCGTAGCGGCACGGCTGGGACGTGGCAGCACGCTGTCGTTCAGGGGGATTGGCGGACGGGGGGCTCCGCCGAAGCCGAGGCCGAGGCCGGCACCAATTCGTGGAACATCCCGCCCACAGTGGGATGCGGGAGCCAGCGGTCGAGAGCGACCGCGGTACACCTCAGTCGCAGTTGCGCATATCCGGTTGGCGATGATGGCCTGGGGCCGTGTTTCGCAAGCACGTATTCTGTCGTGCTGTTGACCAGGAAGATCCACGCAATGCCGGTGATTCGTTCGATTCGCCGTACGAGGCCGACGTGACGAGCGAGCCAGCAGTACTCCGTCGTCTCGATGGTCGGTCCCCAGTGGAGGTGGAACTTCATCTCAATACGAAGGCGGAGGCAGTCTTCGAAGGCTCCGGCCGGCGTCGTGACGGACTCTACCCCCTCGCAATGAACACGCCGGGTGGCGGTGCCCTTGGCCTGATGCCGTCCGGTGCGGTCGAAGTAGTGTATGTCGGCCGCCGCCTCGAAGACTTCGCCGGGTGAGAAGGTTTCCGGATACAAGGCGGCTGCGGGCTCGAACGTGAGGATGAAGCCGTGCTTGTCACCGAGGAGTGACGGATTTCGCGCCGGGTCGTCCGGACCGCTCTGATCAGTCTCGATCAACCGCGAGGAGAGGCCCGAGAGCATGCCGTCGGCGAAGCAACCTTCGCGGGTCTCGGTCCCGACGATCAGGCACCGGTAGGGCATGACTGCATCGGGGGATTGAGAGTCGGTGGAGCGGTCGTATACCCACACCGCGTCCGGGCCGTAGGGGAGGTACTCGCTCAGGGAGAATGTGGTCGGCAGCTCGTTCGTGCGCACGGCCTCGAGAGACGGACGCCACGCGCGCCCACACCCCGCCACGCCGCTGAGCACTAGCACGGCGACGGACGCGCGCAACGACAAGGTGTAGCGCAGCAGCATCATGTTCCGGTACATACCGCAAGACCCTTGCGGGGGAAAGCGCGGGCGGCGTCTTGACCGGGACACGGAACTCCTTATATTGGCGCCATTCGAGCGGCTTGTGTGCCCGGAGAGCTGAACTTCATGGCCGACAAGATCATCGGAGAGGGCATCACATTCGACGACGTGTTGCTGGTGCCCTCGCGCTCGGACGTGATCCCACGGGAAGTTGACGTTTCCACCCGCGTTACCCGTAATATCACCATCAACATCCCGCTCGTTTCGGCTCCGATGGATACGGTGACCGAGGCCCAGCTCGCCATCGCACTGGCCCAGGAAGGCGGCATGGGGATCATTCACAAGAACCTGACCGTCGAGGCGCAATGCCGTGAGGTCGACAAGGTCAAGCGCAGCGAGAACGGTGTGATTCTCGATCCGGTCACGCTGCGGCCGAGCGACCCGGTTGCTCAAGGCCAGGAGGTGATGCGGCTCCAGAACATCTCGGGGGTCCCCATCACCGAGTTGGACGGCAAGCTGGTCGGAATCCTCACGCGACGAGACCTGAAATTCATCGAGCGGGGCGACCGTCGGATCGAGGAGGTCATGACGTGCGACAACCTGGTGACTGCCCCGCCGAACACGACGCTGGATGACGCCGAGCGCATTCTGCATCGAGCGAAGGTCGAGAAGCTGTTGTTGGTGGACAAGGACCATCGGCTGGCCGGCCTGATCACCATGCGGGATATCGACAAGAATCGCCAGTTCCCCAAGAGCTGCAAGGACGGGCGCGGGCGCCTGCGGGTCGGGGCGGCGGTGGGGGTGCACGATTTCGAGCGGGTCGAAGCGTTGATCCGTAACGACGTGGATGTGCTGATCGTCGACACGGCGCACGGACACTCGGCGAACGTGCTGGACACGGTCCAGGCGATTCGCCGCCGTTACGACATCGACATGATCGCGGGCAATGTAGCCACGGCGGAAGGGGCGGCGGATCTCATCGAGGCCGGTGTGGACGGCGTGAAGGTCGGGATCGGACCGGGCTCGATCTGCACCACGCGCGTTGTGTCGGGTGTGGGCGTGCCGCAAGTCACCGCGGTCATGGCCGTGGCGGCGGTGGCGGCCCCGGCCGGCGTTCCGGTCATCGCCGACGGCGGCATCCGCTATCCGGGCGATATCTCCAAGGCCGTCGTGGCCGGCGCCCATTGCGTGATGGTGGGATCGCTCTTCGCCGGACTGGACGAATCCCCCGGCGAAGTAGTGATCTGGCGAGGACGTCGGTTCAAGGAATACCGGGGCATGGGTTCGCTCGGGGCCATGGTTGGCGGCAGCGACCGCTACCGTCACGAGAAAGTCGAAGGCGCCGAGATCGTGCGGGAGAAGCTCGTGCCGGAGGGCGTCGAGGGGCGCGTTCCCTTCCGGGGCACCCTGGCCGAAACAGCGTACCAGTTGGTTGGCGGGCTGCGATCGGGGATGGGCTACTGCGGTGCCGGTACGATCGAAGAGCTGCGGGCCAACGGGCGTTTCGTCCGGATCACCTCGGCCGGGATGGTCGAATCACACGCACACGATATCTCCATTACGCGCGAGGCCCCCAACTACCGGATGGATTCCGCGGCCGACGAGTAGTCGCGGCCGCAACCGGCATGGACAGATGATGCGAAACTTGCACCATATTGGCTTTGTGCTTCCGGTCCTCTGGGTGGTTGCGGCCGGCGGCTGTTCCGAGCTTGCCATCAATCCGTTCGTCGACGATTCGACCTCGGATGCGGGAATCACCACCGCATCCGAGCGGTCCCTGCGGGCGCAGAGTGTTTCGCCGACGGTCCGCGAGCGCGGCTGGGAGGAAACCCGTCTGGCGGCTGCCGACGGGGGCGTGACTCACTGGCCGCTCTGGTTTGAGGATCCGTTTGAGGACAAAGGCAGCACCGACGGCCGGTTCGCATGGACGGTCGAAGATTACGTCGCCTACCCCTATTGCTTCTCCCGCTGGGTGCTCAACAACATGGGTTTCCCGGTAAGCTTGGTGGTTACGCCACCGTTCACGCCGATGGTCAGCGACGGCGAATTGAGCCGACAGGCCCTGGGCGCCGACCACGATGCCACCTACCTGAAGCGCGGAGAGAACTGTCAGGATGCCGCACCGCCTGAACCGCGCGATGAAGAAGAGGCCGGGACTTCGGCCCAATCGACCGATTAAACCTACGGGTGCAACAACCTAACGGTGACGGATCACGCCACAGGCCACGGATGGCGGTGGGTCCCGCTCGCAACCTCCCGGGGCTGCGCCCCCGTGTTTCCTCGTTGTGGTCCCTCATGACGCAGAAATTGCGCTGACGTGACCACCGTCCACCGTGTCTGAACTTGCGGAATGGTCAGGGAATCGCGTGTGCGATGCTCCGAATCACGAAGCGACGCCGGTGCGTGACGGTTGATGGTTCCGGAGTGCTGCAGGCTCGACCGGCCGGCCAACGCCGATAGCGGGAGGTTCTCCCCAGCGGAGTGTGTCTTGAGTATGGGGGCATACGGTGTTCGGTCGTCGCCCGGCGCGCTTCGGGCCTGCCGCGTCATGGGGCGGGTGTGTGCGTGGCTGGTCCTGACGTTCGCAGTCACCGGGTGCGCCGTGCTCGAGTCCCTACGCCTGTCGCCGAGACCGGTGCCCGAGGTGGCTGTGTCCACGCGCCTCGCCCAGGCCATTTCGCGGCGGACAAGCCTGCCGGGCGCACTTCCATCCACGGCCGGCGCGGCCGAGATCGACGAGACGGTCCGTCCCCCGATTGTGCTCAACCCGGACACGATCGTGCACATGGTGCACCAGATGAGCCCATCGGTCATGGCGAGCCGGGAGGAGAAAGAGGCCGCGGGCCATCAACTCGTCGAGTTCAAGGCGAATCTCAGTCGACTGGAGCCGTTTCTGGAGGCCAATGCCGACGTGTCTGATTTTCCGGCGCGTCGCGAGGCCGAACGTACGACGGGTGAGCTTGTCGCAGGCATCGAGAAGGAGATGTTCGACGGGGCTCAGTTTCGCGTCGAAGGCGGAGCGAGCGCGTCACACGTCGAGTTCGGCGAGGTGTCCGAGGGCCAGGACGAAGTCGAGAGCGGAAGTGGGGTCTTGGTGCGGGCCCGTATCGAGATTCCCTTCGTGGGTTCGCGCATCCGCCAGAACCGGATCATCTCCCAGGCCTTTCAGGAGTCCACGGCGCGGCGGGCCGAGCTGGACTACCTGACCGCCTATCGAACATGGGTGCTGTACGCACTGATCTACTACTGGGATGCGATTCTCTGGGGCGACTATGTCCGGGCTGCGGAGGAGCAAATCGCCGCGATCGAGACCCTTGGCGCCAATGAGCGACTCGACGACGCCGACCGGGCACGGTGCGAGTCGACCGCCACCGCCGTGCGCGTCCTGCGCGATCGGTATACCGCCTCGCGCCGCGCCGAGGTCGCGGCGATGCTTGCGGTTCTCGGGATGGATCAGGATGCGCCCATCACGCTCGGCGCCTCCGACTACGAGGCCAGTGTCTACGCGGAGCGCGCCCGCACTCCCGAGGGGCGACAGAACCTGCTCGAAGATGCGCGTCGGAACAACCCGAAGTTCCACGTGCTCCGCGACGCGATCCGTAACGCCAGGCTCCAGCGCGAACAGGCGATCGCGGGCAAGCTGGACATCACGTTCTTCCTCCAGGGCTCGCAGTTTCCGCTCGGGTCCGAAACGTTCGACGACCGTGTGGATGGGTGGCTGATCGAAGGCGGACTGCGGATGCGGCTGAATGATCAGCGCGTCCTGCGGGCCTCGCGACTGAAAGCGGAGGCGGAGACCCGGCAGTTCGAGGCCCAGATCGAGGAGGAGCAGCGGAGGATCGAGCAGCAGATCATTGGGGAGGCCGACCGATTGCGGCTCAACAATGAGCTGCTTCCGAAGATCCTCGAAGAGGTCGAGACGAAGCGCTCGGAGTTCAAAGATCGCTCCGAAGCGTTTCTTGGCGAGAACCAGCCGGCTCTGACCATCGACGACGTGCTGCTGCCACTCGAAGAGTTGCGCGATGCGGCCACGGGACTTGCCGACAACGTGTGGCGGAGCCGAAGGGCGGACATCCGTCTGATGGGAGCAACCGGCGATGTTTACCGGATGGTTGGGATGGATATTCCCAATGGGATCGAGCAAAAGTTGGAGATTTCGCATGCGACGCCGGACAAGGAGTAGACGCACCGATGCGGCCGGTCTGGGCGGGCGATGGCTGCGATCGGCAATGCGTGGAGCTTCATCGACCATGTGCAGACGAATGCGAGGAAATTCCCGACGCGCCGCTCTACATCGCTGGGCCGGTTCGGTCGTGCTCGTCGGTGCGGCGGGCTGCGCGTCGTACGGCCCGACCGCAACGGAACGGGTGGGGGTCGAAACCACACAAGCGTGGCGCCTGGCCGCAGCGGCGCCGGTTGCGTCGACGCAGCCGGCGACGGTGACACAAGCGGATCAGACGCCGGACGACCAGGCCGGCGCGGGAGCCGCCGTCACGCTGAACATCGAGAACATCGTGCAGGGCGTCTTCGAGGCCAGCCCTTCGGTTCGCGCGAGCCGGGAAGAGAAGGAAGCGGCCAAGCATCAGCTCGACGAGTTCCGGGCCAACTTGAGTCGTTTCGAGCCGTTCGTCGAGGCGAATTCGAGCATCTCCGACTTCCCCGAACGTCGCGATTCCGAGGGCGCAACCGGTGAGGTCGTGGGGGGGGTCGAGAAGGAGATGTTCGACGGAGCGCGGATCCGCGCCGAGGGCGGCGGCAGCGCCTCGCGATTCGAGTTCGGCGAGGTTGAGGAGGGTCAGGACGACGTGGAGAAGGGCAGCGGCGGGCTGCTGCGGGCCAGCATCGAGGTGCCGTTCGTCGGATCGCGCCGCCGACAGGAGCGCGTGATCTCCCAGGCGTTCCAGGAATCCACGGCGCGCAAGGCCGAGCTCATGTATCTGAGCAACTACCGCGCCTACGTCTCGACCGCGTTGAGCTACTACTCATCGATGTTGCTGTACAAGAACTACATGCGCGCATACGAGAAGCAGTCCGTTGCCCTCGCCTCGCTTCTCGAGGACGCGCGGATCCGCGACGACGACCGGACGCGCGTCGAGTCGACCGAGGCGAGCGGAAGTGTACTGCGGAATCGCTACGGGGCTTCCTACCAACAGCAGATGACGTCGCTGCTGGCGACGCTCGGTCTGCCCCACGACACCGTGTGCGAAGTCGAGGAGCCCGAGTATGCGCCCAGCCCATACATGAAGCGGGCAAGCACGCCGGAGGGGATGCGGGCGCTGATGAATGAGGCGTATCACAACAATCCGACATTTGGCGTACTCAACGATGCGATTCGGAACGCGGAGATCCAGCGAGCCCAGGCCATCGCCGGTACACTCGACCTCACGGTCTTCGGTGAGGGCACGCAGTTTGCGTTCGGCTCCGAGACGTTCGACGATCGGGTCCGGGGGTGGGAGATCTCCGGGGGTGTACGGCTTCGGCTGAACGACCAGCGTGTGTTGAAGGCGACACGCCTCAAGGCCGAGGCGCAGATCCGTCAGTTCGAAGCCCAGATCGAAGTGGAACGGCGAACCATCGAGCGCGACATCGTCACGCACACGAACCGCTTGCGGGCGAACCATCACAACCGATCGCAGATCCTTGACGTGATTCGGCAGAAACAGGCCGACTTCGACGACCGGCTGAAGCGCTACCTCGAGGACCCGGCCACGGAACTGACCATCGACGACGTACTACTGCCGCTGTCGGAGCTGCGGTCGGCGCGGATTCGCCTCGGGTCGAACGAGTACTACAGTCTCTACGCGGGCACCCAACTGATGACGGCCACCGGCGAGGTCTACCGCATGGTGGGCATGGAGATCAACGGCAGCGACGTGTCGAGTGAGGCCGGCGCGGAGTAGCCCACCGCACGAGCTTGCGGCGGCGGGTGGTCTGCCGTACAAGAAGGGCCGGGCGCTGAGACGAGACGAATGACCGCCGTATCCGGCCGGAGGCGGAGGACCGCTGGATGAATAGCCTCAAGCTGTTGCTTCGTGAGATCCGGTTCCGCAAGACGAACTTCGCACTCAGTCTTTCCGCCGTGATCGTGGCCGTGACGCTGTTCGTTGCCGTTCCCAGTCTGATTGACGGCGACGCGCGTGACGCCCAGGCCCAACTCGACCGCATGGAAGACGAGACGCGTAAGCTGATGCGGGACATGGGGTTCAATCTCATGATCGTGCATCGCGACACGAACATGAGCAACTTCTGGGCGGCGGACTTCAGCACCGTCGACATGCCTCAGGAGTACATCGATCGCCTCGCCGGTGCCCGCGCGTTGACGCTCGTCACGCATCTCGTGGCCACACTCCAGCAGAAGATCGAGTGGAACCAACGCAAGGTCCTGCTCGTCGGCTACCTGCCGGAGGCAACCCAGACGCACATGCGCAAGAAGAAGCCCATGGGCTACGTGGTCGAGCCCGGCACCGTGTACCTGGGGTACGAACTCGGAGCCGACCACAAGGAAGGCGAGACGATCGAGATTCTCGGCAAGTCGTTCCGCATCGCCCAGGTCCTGCCCGAGCAGGGCAGCAAGGAAGACATCACGATGGCGATGTCGCTGGCGGATGCCCAGACGCTGCTCGACAAACCGGGCCGGATCAATCAGATCATGGCCTTGGGCTGTCGCTGCGCCGGCGCGCTCCTGCCGAAGGTACGCAAGCAACTCGCGGAGATCCTGCCGGAGACGCGGATCACGGAGTTCCGTTCGATGGCCCTCGCCCGGGCAGAGCAGCGCGACTTGGTGGGCACGGTGCGGAGGGACCGTATCGAGAAGATGGAGCGGTTCGCTGCGGTGGTGGTTCCACTGGTCGTGCTTGCGTGTGCGGTTTGGGTGGGGTTGCTCGCCATGTCGAATGTGCGAGAGCGGCGGACTGAGATCGGTGTGTGGCGGGCGTTGGGGATCGGTGCGGGGAAGATCGGAACGCTGTTCATCGGCAAGGCCATGCTGCTTGGGCTGGCCGGCGGCGTGATCGGATTCTTCGTGGGCACCTGGGTGGGACAAGTTCTTGGCCGCCAGGTCTTCGAGATTGCCGCGGATCACTTCGCACCCGCGTACACCACGCTGCTGTGGACGGCCATCGGGGCACCGCTGCTCTGCGCGATGGCAAGCTACCTGCCGACGCTGATGGCCGTGATCCAGGATCCGGCCGTCGTGCTCAGTCGAGAGTGAGCGAAACGCACCACGCCAGAGGTACTCCTTGTTTCACATGCGTCAGTTGGTGTTGCTGCTCGGCACCGTGTTGGTTGCCGGATGCGCCTCGGCCGACAGCAAGCAGCCGGCGGACCGCAGGCCGCGCGAGCAATCCTCTCCGGCGGAGTTGGTGCTTGCCCTCGCCGAGGGCACCGAGCTTGCGCTTGTGCTGATTCCGGCGGGGGAGTTCGCTATGGGTTCGCCCGCCGACGAACCGGGGCGCGACCCGGACGAACACCTGCATCGGGTGTGCGTCAGTAGATCGTTCTATATGAGCCGATACGAAATCACGCAGGAGCAGTGGGGGGCAGTGATCGACGAGAGTCCAAGCCGGTTTCAGGGCAAGCTGGCCCTGCCCGTCGATAGTGTGACGTGGGAGCAGGCGCAGGCGTTCTGCCGTCGACTGTCCGACCGCGCAGGCCGTGCGGTACGCCTGCCGACCGAGGCCGAGTGGGAGTACGCGTGTCGTGCGGGTACGACGACGCCGTTCGCGTTTGGCGACACGCTCACGAAGCTCGATGCGAATCATGATTGGACCGGCGGCGTCGCGCTCAGTGCCGAGCTCGTCGAGGAAACCATGCCCGTAGGGAGTTTTGCTGCCAACGCATGGGGCCTGCACGACATGCATGGCAATGTTCGGGAATGGTGCTCCGACTGGTACGGCGGCGACTACTACCGTGCATCGCCGGCCGTGGACCCCGCGGGCCCGGCGGCCGGTGCGTTCCACGTGCTGCGCGGCGGTGCATGGGAAGATCACGCCCGGCGTTGCCGCTCCGCGTACCGTCACGGCTACAAGCCCGGCGATCGTGACGAGTGCATCGGGCTTCGCGTTTGCGTTGATGTGCCTCGCTAGCGACACACCCGCGCACAAAGGGCGTTGCTTGACTCGCTTGTCCGTTGGGCGTGATAATCGAGGTGACCGGCACAGTAGCCTTTGTCTTGCGTTTCGCCTTCCATCGGGGATTCTCGCCAATGTCGTTTGGCGTTCGTGCGTACTCATTCCTCGGCACAGCATTGACTGCCGTGGTTGCATGGTGCGCGCTGGGTACGCCGGACGCGATGGGGTGCCCGTACTCGATTCGGGATTCGGTGTTTCTAAGAAACGACTCCGCCTCGGCGTTTCAGCTCTGCTTCGTTGTGCGAACCGGCACCCCGGATCGAGACAAGCTGACGGAATGGGTCGAGCCCGCGTCCGGTGCGTGGCTCGGTGACACCAACGTGGTGGCCGGGGTCGTGGACATCGACCGGCCGAGCACCCATGTCAGCGGCGAGCTGTTGCGTGCAAAGTATGGCAGCAGGCAGGACCTGCCCGTGGCGGTGCTCGTCTCGCCGGAGGGCGAGACGCTGGGCCTCGTTCCGCCGAAGTCGGGCAAGCCGTCGCTTGACTGGGTGATGGACACGATGGCGGATGTGGTCGAGTCGCCGGCTCGCGACCAACTGCGCAAGCATCTGGTCAAGGCTTGGTGCGTGGTGATCATGGTCGAAGGTGCCGACCCCGACCGGAACCGCAGAGCCAAGGAGGCGATCGAAGCCGCCGGCAAGCGGATCACCGGGACGACGACCGAACTCGACAAGGTCGTGACCGCGGGGCCGCACCTGATTGTCGTATCGCCCGAAGATCCCCAAGAGCGCGTAGTGCTGTGGACCCTCGGCTTGCTCCCGGGCGCTGATGCCAAGCCGGTTGTCCGGGCCGTGATGATTGTCGGGCGCGGCGAGGTGCGCGGGCCGACCCTCATTGGTGAGAAGCTGACCGCCCGGAGCATGTTCGAGTGTTTCGAGATGCTCGGTCGGAGCTGCTCGTGCACCACGGCCGAGGTGTGGTTCTCAGGACCGGCGGTGCCGCTGGCCTGGGGAGCGGCGATGGACGAGGCGATCGAGGACGAGCTCGGCTTCGACCTCGATGACCCGGCCGTGATCAGCAGCATCCAAGGTGCCACCGGGATGGGGCCGGCCTCGTCCGGGCTCGGAGTCGGTGGGATCGGGTACCGTGAGGTCTATTTCGATGCGGGGACCGGAGCGGCTACGACGACGGTTGCCGACGAGACGTCGGTTGCGGGGGTGGCACGGAATGAGGGGACGGCCGAGCCGACGGCCTCGGCCCAACCGGTTGCTGCCTCGCCGGAGCCCGCGCGGAGCGGACGGAGAACACTCGTAGCCATGGTCGGCGTTGCGGGGGTGGGGATGCTGGTGATTACTCTCGTGATCCTTCGGCGATCGCGGAGTCCGGGCCGGTATGCCCCGGCGGAGTCGTCATCGAGACTGTAGCAGGAACAACGGATCGGAGGATCGTATGCGACGTGCTTGCTTGCTGGGAACGCAGCTTCTACTGACTATCGTTCTGGTCGTGCCGGTTGCTGACGGCAGCGAGTGGCCGACCTATCTGCATGATCGCACGCGGAGCGGTGCCACCGACGACAAGCTCGAGTTGCCGTTGGTTCCCCTGTGGACATTCCATCCCGTCGCACCGCCCGATCCCGCCTGGGCTGAGCCGGTCAAGGAAGCGGCACGCGTCCGGTTCGACGATGTCTATCACGTCGTCGCCGCGAAGAACCGGGCCTTCTTCGGTTCGTCCGGAGACAACAAGGTGTACTGCCTCGACGCGGCCACGGGCAAGGTCGTGTGGTCGTTCTTCACGGACGGTCCGGTGCGCCTGGCTCCGACGTTGTGGAAGGAACGCGTCTACTTCGGGTCCGACGACGGTTTCGCCTACTGCTTGCAGGCGGATACGGGGCAACTCGTCTGGAAGCAGCGGGCGGCGTACGGCGAGGACAAGGCCATCGGGCACGGGCGGATCATTTCCGTGTGGCCGGTACGCACCGGCGTGCTCGTCGACAATGGCGTGGCTTTCTTCGGGGCCGGCGTCTTCCCGTCCGAGAGCATCTACATCTGCGCCGTCAACGCCGACGACGGCAAGATCCTGTGGCGGAACGATACCGCCGGAGAACGCGGCCCGGAGCAGGACCGCGACGGCATCTCGCCTCAGGGGTATCTGCTTGCATCCGAGGGAAACCTGTACGTCCCGTCGGGCCGGAACATGCCCTCGGCGTTCGATCGCGCCACGGGACAGTTCCGGTTCTACCTCGGCGGCGGCAAGTCCGGCGGCACCTACGCCATCCTGGCCGACGAGCACCTGGTGGCCGGCGTGAACGAGCAGTACGTCTACGACAGCAAAACAGGCGGCAGGAAGGACCACAAGGCGCAGACGAAAGAAGGCGGCTATGCTTGGTCGCCCGCGAACCGTCTTATCGTGACCGACAAGGTGTCGTACTCCCTCACGGATCACCAGATCCTCGCTCTCGACCGGGAGAAGTATCCCGCAGTCGCCAAGGAACGCAGCAAGGTCGTTGCCGAACGGGCCGCGCTCGAAAAGGAACTTCAACAAGCATCCCGGAAGCGGTACCGGCTGGACAAGGCCGACCCGGAGTTCGGGAAGAAGCGCACGGAATTGACCAAGAAGATCGATGCCCTCCTCCCCGAGATCAAGAAGAAGAGCAAGGCGATCGAGCGGATCGAGGAGAAGTCGTTCCGGTGGAAGAAGGACAACGACTGTCGGGACGCGATGATTCTGGCCGGCGAAGTGCTGCTTGCCGGCGGCGACGAGCGTGTCACCGCAATCAACGCTGATACCGGCAAGTGGCAATGGTCGGGCACGGTCGACGGCCGGGCCAGCGGGTTGGCCGTCGCCGATGGGCAGCTCTACGTCAGCACCACGACCGGGGCGATCCACTGCTTCACTTCGGGCAAGCCGGAGCACGTGCGGAGCGTCATCGCACCGGAGATCGTGGAGGATCCGTTTGGTGCCGATGCGCTGTCGGTCGCGTACGAGAAAGCTGCCGTGCGGATCATTGCCGACACAGGCATCACCAAGGGGTTCTGCCTCGTGCTGGGGTCCGGCGAAGGCCGGCTGGCGTTGGAACTGGCCCGACGTACCGAGCTGCGGATTCACGGCGTGGAGTCCAATCCGGAGAAGGTCGCCAAGGCCCGGGCGGCGATCGACGCGGCCGGACTCTACGGTACGCGGGTGACCATTGACCACGGGACGCTGCAGGACCTGCCATACCCGGACTACTTCGCCAACCTGATCGTCTCCGATCGCTTGCTCAGCGAGGGGAAGATCGACGCGTCTGCCGAAGAGGTCTTCCGTGTGCTGAAGCCCTTCGGGGGCGTCGTCTGTCTCGGCCAGCCGACCGAGGCGGCGAAACAGGCGCATGCGGTTGACGCGGCCCAACTCACGGACTGGTGGAAGGAGTCGGAGGCTCCGGCGCCCGAGGTCAGTCGCGACGGTGGGCTGTGGGCGAAAGTCCGGCGCGGATCACTACCCGGGGCGGGGGCATGGACGCACCTGTACGGCAACACCGCCAACACGAACAACTCCGGCGACCACCGCGTGCAAACGCCCATGGGCATGCTGTGGTTCGGGCGGCCCGGCCCGGAGCGCATGGTCGAGCGGCACGCCCGCGCCGCCGGTCCCGTGTCCTTGAACGGCCGGATGTTCGTGCAGGGTGAGAACGTCATCATGGCCCACGACGCGTACAACGGCGTCGAGTTGTGGAAGCGGGAGATCCCCGGAGCTGTCCGCGTGCGTGTGGATGTTGACGGCAGCAACCTCGCCCTCAGCGAGCAGGGGCTGTTCGTCGCCACGCGCGATGAGGTGCTCCGGCTCGACCCGGCCACCGGACGAACCGTCCGCGCGTACAAGGTCCATGTGCCGGACGGCAGTGGGCCGCGACGCTGGGGGTGGTTGGCTACCGTCGACAAGACCGTGTACGGCACGTCGGCCAAGCCGCTGCTCGAGGAGTACGGCGCTCGATGGCAGAACCCGTCCGAAGACCCGATCGAGAACCGCAAGGCCCACGGCAAGTTCTTCACCGGCGGCGGACACTGGCGCTACATGCAGGCCTGGCCCGACTGGGGCCGCGAGGATACGTGGAAGGGTGCGCTGACCGGGCGGATGATCACAAGCAACGCAGTGTTCGCCGTCGACATCGATACGGGGAAATTGCGCTGGGCGTACACGGGTACTATCGGTCACTGCACGGTCAGCATCGCCGAGGGTGTGGTCTACTATGTCGACGGCAATGTGACGAAGGAGCAGAGGAAGGCGGCTGTCCTCGCTCGGCGCGAACGGTACGGCAAGTTGACGTTCGAGGACGACGGAATGTCGCCGGATCACAAGGACTTCGACGTGCGACGCATCATCGCGGTCGATGCGGTGACCGGTAAGAAACGCTGGGACCGCGTCGTCGACTTCACCGGCTGCGGCGGCGACAAGCTCGGGACGGCATTCCATGACGGGTTGGTGTTGGTGTTCGGCCACTTCAGCAATCACGACGGCGGCGCGTGGTCAAAGGGGCAGCTTCGTTGGCGGCGTGTGGCCGTGCTGTCCGCCGAGGACGGATCCGATGTGTGGGCGCGCGAGCTGAACTACCTGCGCCGACCGCTCGTCGTGGGCGAGGAGCTGATCGTCGAACCGCGGGCGGTCGACATCCGTAGCGGCGAGTGGCTGACGCGGTATCACCCGATCTCAGGCGAGTCGGTGCCCTGGGAGTTCAAGCGCGGCGGACACAGTTGCGGCATCACTACCGCTTCGGCCTACTGCTTCTTCCTGCGCAGTGCTTCCATGACCTATTACGACTTCCAGAAGGACCATGGGATGTTGCCGATCGGCGGGATCAGGCCCGGCTGCTGGGTCAACATGATCCCCGCGAACGGGCTGATGATGATTCCCGAGTCGAGCGCCGGGTGCACGTGCTCGTTTCCGGTGCGCTCGACGGTCGTGATGGCTCCGAAGCAGAAGGTTCGCAAGTGGACCGTGTACGTCGCTCCCGATGAGACGCGCCCTGTTCGTCATTGGTACATCAATCTCGGGGCGCCGGGAGATCGCAAGGATGCCGAAGGGAACATCTGGTTTGGGTAGCCGCGGATGCGGCTCTGATACTGTGTACGATTCGAGCTCAAGGTGTAGCTCGCAGAGTGGCTCGGCTACTTCGCCCGAAGCGACGAAGGGTTGGCGATTCGGAACACGCAACGCCCGTGGGTCCATTCGTCAGGGGTGAGGGGGCTGCTGGGATGCACCGTCCCCCTGGTCAAGAAGGGCGCGTCCCCGGAGGTGTACACAGTGCGGCTGGACTTCTGCGAGCCGATCCACGAGACTGCGGGCAAGCGTCGCTTCGACATCAAGTTGCAGGGCGACGTGGTGGCCGAGAAGTTCGACATCTTCCAGGCCGCGGGCGGCAAGAACGCGGCCGTCGTCAAGGAGTTCCGCGACATCGAGGTCGGCGAGAACCTGACGATAGAGTTTGTTCCTTCCAGCGAGAGCGCCAATCCGACGGAGGCCCCGCTGGTCAACGGGATTGAGATCCTTCGGCAAGCCGGATGATGCTGGTCGGCGAGAACCTGAGCAAGACTTACGCCGGTCCGAAAGGACCGGTGCACGCGCTCGAGGGCGTGTCGCTGCACGTCGAGTCGGGTGAGTTCGTGGGCGTGCGCGGCCCGAGCGGATGCGGCAAGTCGACGCTCCTGCTGGCGGCCGGAGGATTGCTCGTGCCCGACGCGGGGGCGATTCGCGTCGACGGGCAGGCGCTGTACGCACTGTCTGCGGCCCAGCGGGCCCGGGTCCGATCCACGACGATCGGCTTCGTCTTTCAGCAGTTTCACCTGGTTCCCTACCTGAGCGTGATCGACAACGTGCTCGCGCCGTCGTGGGCTGCCAGTGAGCCGGGTTTGCGCGAGCGGGCGGTCGAGCTGATCCGCCACTTCGGGCTGGAGCCGCGGATCGACCATGTGCCCTCCGAACTGAGCACGGGAGAGCGGCAGCGGACGGCCATGGCCCGAGCCTTGCTGAACCGCCCGAAGCTCCTCCTCGCCGACGAACCCACGGGCAACCTCGACGCCGAGAGTGCCGAGGCCGTCCTCGGCTACATGACCGAGTTCGCCCGTGACGGCGGCGCGGTCCTCATGGTCACGCACGAACCCACCGCCGCCGCCCACTGCCAACGCACCATTGAGCTGAGAAACGGCACCCTATCCGAACCGCGCCCATAAGGAAGCGGCCGATCCGAGACGCGCCCGTAAGGAAGCGTGCACGCAGAGGCTCGGTGCGAGAGCGACGGAGCGCATCGGCAGTGACCCCGTCACTACGTTCTCGGGGGTTCCGACGGCGCATCACATTCGACTACTCCTGTGTGATCTCGGGTCGCGGTGTGTATCCGAGTTTCGCCAGGTGCGGCGTCTCGATCCGCTTCCCACCGACGAAGTGCGAGTCCATCAGGGCGGCCAGCACACCCGTCACCAGGTACGTACGCTCGACCGGATAGCTCGGTCGGCCGGTACGGAACATGACCTCGATGTGGTTGCACAGGAAGCTGAAGTGGTCGCGTTGCGGTTTGAGCAACGGGCACCACGTGCTGACCGGCTCGTCTCGGCCGGCAACCGCAGCGGCGAAGCCGAACTCGTTCACCAGGCCACGCGAGAGATACGCGGTTCCGACGAACCCGTCACTATACTCGACGACGAACAGGACCGCGTTCGGATCAAGCCTGCGCAGCTCGCGCGGCGCCGTCCCGCGCACGAGGTCGGCGGGGACACGACCCAGTGCCGCCCGAAGCAGTCTCGGGTTCCACCGGCCCGCGTCGGCCGCCTTCCACGTGGCAGAACCTTCCAGGCACTGCACCGCCTTCACGCCGACCTCCCCGCCACGGCGACGCTCGGCGAAGCACTGCAGCAGCTCGAGTGTATGGAATCCGTAGCACTCGAGCCCTCCGAACCCGACGGCGAGTGCGGCATCGAGCCGAATGCCCCGGCGAAAGGCCAGCGGCGGACGGCGCCAGGTCACGGGCACACTGGACCCGGCCATCATGGAAAAACGCAGCTCGCGCGACTGGCCGTACATCCACGCTGCATCGTCCCACGAGTAGGACAGGTGCTTGTCGTTGAAGACCGGCACCGCGCGCCCCGAGCGACGGAAGACCTTGACGATCTCCTCGAACAATCGCCGGCGCGGGTAGAGATGCTGTCCCTTCTCATTGAAGGGATAGTCGCCGTGCTCGCCGATCAGAAGCACGCCGTCGACGGCCAGCTTGTCACCGCCGAGCGTCAGGGCCGCGTCGACGTTGTCGTACAAGGGAATGCGGTAGCGGGCCGCCATGCCGCGGCCGATGTCCATTCTCGGGAACTGTTCGGTGTACAGGCTCGATACGTCACCGTGCGGCAGGTGCGTTCGGCCGACGATGCTGTAGCCTTCGATGAACTTGGTGATGATGTCGTCGGCATGCGAGTACTTGAAGTACGCGGTGGTAATCGCCGCGATGCGCTTCCGCGGGCCGGTCGGCGGGGGCAGGATGTCAGTGGGAAGCACGACACGCGGCGTGGGCAACGGCTGGCTCTTGACGAGGTGTGCGTTCGAAGCGTCCCGCGCTGATGCTGCCGCGCCGACACCACGAATCCCGGCCAAGCCGGCGCTGGCCGCGGCGAGGAGATGTCGACGAGACGGACGTGTATGGTTCAGCATGACAAAGCACCCTTTCGCGTATCAGGACCGAGGGCATTCGGCACGGGCGATGACCCTGCCGAGTAGCCTACGCTCCGTTGTAGCGACTGCAACCACTCCGTCCCACCGCCCCTGCGAATCCCGGCGCGGGGCGACGACGAATGGAGCACGCATCCGACTCTCGGGCACATTGACTGCGGCCAAGCCACGCAGTACGCTCGGCGCACGTCCTGAACAGAGGTAACTGTCTGTCCCATACGAAGTTGGGGAGCCCACCATGCGCAACGTTGTCGGTCGTCGTCACTTCCTGAAAGCCGCTGCGGGCGGGATCGCGGGTCTCGGTGCGGGTCGGCTCACGCAGCCGGTGCTCGGGGCTGCGACTCGGGGACCGCTCTTCAAGATCTCACTGGCTCAGTGGTCGCTGCACCGCACGCTGCAGGCCGGGCAACTCGACAACCTCGATTTCGCCCCGGCAGCCAAGACCGTGCACGGCATCGAGGCGGTCGAGTACGTCAACGTGTTCTTCAAGGACAAGGCGAAGGACAAGGCGTATCTGGGTCAGATGAGGAACCGGGCGACCGACCACGGCGTGCGGAGCTTGCTGATCATGATCGATGGCGAAGGCAATCTGGGCGACCCCGACGCGGCGAAGCGCACCAAGGCGATTGAGAATCACTATCGATGGGTCGAGGCCGCCAGATTCCTCGGCTGCCGTTCGATTCGCGTGAACGCACGATCGGAAGGCAGCTACGACGAGCAGTTGGAGCGTGCGGCCGACGGACTTCGCCGGTTGACCGAGTTCGCGACGAAGCACAAACTCAACGTGCTCGTCGAGAACCACGGAGGCCTGTCGTCGAATGGAGCGTGGCTGGCGGCCGTCATGCGCAAGGTGGACCACCCGAGGTGCGGCACCCTGCCCGACTTCGGCAACTTCCATCTCGGCGACGGAAAGCACTACGACCAGTACAAGGGGGTCGCCGAACTGATGCCGTTCGCCAAGGCGGTCAGCGCCAAGAGCTACGACTTCAACGCGATGGGAATCGAAACCAAGATCGACTATGTGCGCATGATGAAGATCGTGCTGGATGCCGGGTATCACGGTTACGTGGGGATCGAGTACGAGGGCAAGAAACTGACCGAGCATGCCGGCATCACCGCCACCAAACGCCTGCTGGAGAGGGTCCGCGGCATGCTGACCAGGGAGCGAGCCTGATTCACCGGCTCGTAGCGGCGTGCGATTGAAGTTCCATCTCCGGAACGCTAGCCTCTACGCGTTCCAGGTCGTGCGCTAGGATACGCGACGGATTTGCGGTGACTCGCATCAGGAGGTGTAGCCCGATGAAGAAACGCTGGGCCAAACGCGGAACCACTCGTCGTGAGTTCATGCGCCGGAGCGTGCGTGCGGCGGGAGTGGGTGTCGCGGTACCGTATGTAATCACCGGCGACGCGTTGGCTGCGCCCGGCCGTCCGGGAGCCAACGACCGCATCCAGCTCGGACACATCGGCATCAACTGGATGGGCGGCGACCATCACAAGATGACGGTCCGCGATCCGATGACGCCGAGCGTGGCGTTGTGCGACGTCGACCAGAACCATCTGACCAGGGCCCGCGAGCGCGTCAAGAACGATTGCGCGACGTACGGCGACTACCGCAAGCTGCTCGAGAACAAGGACGTCGACGCCGTCATCATCGCCGTGCCCGACCACTGGCACGCCCTGATCGCCATCGCCGCGTGCGAGGCCGGCAAGGATGTCTACTGCGAGAAACCGCTGTCGCTGACCGTCCGCGAGGGGCGCGCGATGGTCACCGGCGCGCGTCGCTACGGCCGCATGTTCCAGACCGGCAGCCAACAACGGACCGAGGACAACTTTCGTCTTGCTTGCGAGTTGGTCCGTAGCGGCCGGATCGGCAAGGTGCACAGCGTCCACGTCAACGTCTGGGGCACGAGCGAGTGGTGCGACCTGCCCGAGGAGCCGATCCCTTCGCACGTCGACTGGAACACGTGGGTCGGCCCGGCCCGATACCGCAGCTTCCACAGCAAGATTCACCCCGTCAACTGGCGGGCCTATCGCGAGTTCGCCGGTGGCACCATGACGGACTGGGGTGCCCACCACCTCGACATCGCTCAGTGGGGTTTGGGTACGGACAAGAGCGGACCGGTCGAGGTGCACCCGCCATGCAAGGACCATAAGGGCTTGCGTTACGTCTACGCCAATGGCATCAACGTTCTGTGCGGCCATGTCGACGCGAACGGCGTGCGCTTCATCGGCTCCGACGGCAAGATCGAGGTCAATCGCGGTCACTTCCGTACGTGGCCCGAGGAGATCGGGTCGACGCCGCTGAGCTCCGGCGACGTGCGGCTGCGCAAGCCCGTCTCCGACGGGGCCCAGGCATGGCGCGGCAACCAGCTCGACTTCTTCGCCAGCGTCAAGAGCCGCGAGCGGCCGCTCTGCGATGTCGAGATCGGCTTCCGCACCGTGACCATGTGCCATCTGGGCAACCTCGCCCTGTGGCTCAACCGCCCGCTGAAGTGGAACCCCGACACCGAACAGATCATCGGCGACGACGAAGCGTCCCGCTGGCTCTACCGCCCCATGCGAGCCCCGTGGACGCTCTGAGCGCTCGACCCCGAAGGGGTCGACGATGGTAGCCAGGGGTGGAGCGAAGCGCAACCCCTGGATGCGATCACCCCCACGCGACGTCCGCCCCGGAGGGGCGGAGGAGAAGGGCGCGGTTTCTCAGGCTGAGAGCGCGTGAATGCTGGGCGGTACCTTCGCCGTGCAACATGCCGCATACGCTCGCACACAACTGCTACCGCACGCTGGAAACCACGGTGAAGACGGCGGCCGCGATGGTCAGTCCCACGAAGGCCAGGATGAGAATCGCAATCGCCTTGGCGGCGCGCCCACGTCGGGGCGACCAAACCGCGCCCCCGGGATCCTCGCGCAGCACGGCATGGCAACACGTCGGGCACTTCTCGGCCTCCATCGGGACCTGCGCACCGCACATCGGGCAATGGACGAGGTCGTCGCCGTCAAAGGCCTCGGTTTCTACATACGGATCGCTCATGTTGTCTCTTGCTGACGCGACCCCGTGTCAGGCGAACTGCGGGCGCGCGACCAGCTTGGTCGGATTCGTCATCGCGGCCCGCTCCAGCGTGCGGTACCGACCGCGAAGTACTTGTTGACGAACGGCGGCTTCCTGCGCGTTGCGTACCAGATGCGCCAGGTTCCGTCCATCTGCCGCATCACCGACTGGCTCGTCGTGTAGTGCGACTCCCACGGGCGCGACGCGTCCGGCCGAAAGAGCGGGTTGTGCGGGCTCTTGTGCCAGCGCACGCCGTCGGTGCTGGCGGCGAAGCCCAGGGCGGTCTTCTGTGCGTGCTCGGACCAGTAGCTGCCGTACCACATCAGGTACACGCCGTCACACTTCACGACCGTCGGGTAGAAGAGGCGTTTCTCTTCCCACGGCTGGTCAACGACCACGACCGGCTCTGGGTGCCGGGTCCACTGGCGGCCGTCCCTGCTCTCGGCGTAGCCAACGGTCCAGGGCTCGGCCGAAACATCCGAGTACCACACCCGGTAGGTGTCGTTCTCCTTGATGATCGTCGGGGCGTAGACATTCTCGAGTTGGGCCTCCGAAGGAGGTGCCCAGTGCACGCCGTCGGCGCTCGTCGTTTCGTGCAACGTATGGCGGCTGCTGTTGCCGGCGAAGTGCGTAGACGCGAACCACATCCGTAGCTTGCCTGCTTCACGAAGCACCGCTCCATCTGCCCGGCGCAGCAGTGTCGGCGTGAGGACCGAGTGCTTCCCGTCGCCGAAAGCGTAAACCGGCGACGCGCCGGACTTGCGAAAGCGGATCCCGTCGCAGCTCGTCGCCAGCCCCAGCCGAAACACTCGCTCGGCCACACTGCTCCGCGAGCCGCAGTACCACATGCAGTACCGTCCCTGCTCGAAGGCCACGCACGGGGCGAAGATGTGCGTGTCGTCGAACGCGCCCGGCTCACCCAACGAGACGATCGGTCCGTCGCAATCGCGCTGCCAGTCCTGTGGCCCGAGCCAAGGTGCAAGCTGCGAAGGTACGGGTTCGGCCGCGCGGACGGTCGCCGTGAGGGCCGGCACGAGCAGCCACACGATGCGTAAGCCCGTCCCCACCCATCGCGAATCCCGGCGCGCCGGGACGAAGGAGGGTGCACCCGCGGGCGTGCGCGCGACAAGCCTCGCAGAGGCGGCAGTCGATAGCCCAGAGCGTGAGCCCTGGGTTCTGACCCGTGAATCGCCGCAAGCCCCGGACGGGCGACATATCCTCACGATGCTCTCCGTATCGTCACCGGCATGACATTGCCACGATCTTGCCGCCATGCACGAGGCAAAATCGCTCCGAGAGGGAAGGGCGGGCCTCGCCGGCCGCCATCGCGATGAGACATGACAAGCCCAGTGTCAACCAGGACATCATGCGGGCTCCGGAGTAGCAGGGCGAATGCTACTTGTCGGGCAATTCGAGAATCCGCACCCGGCGAAACTGGACGGCGTGCCCGTGATCCTGAAATCCGATCCGGCCGCGGCGTAGCCGCTTCTGCAACTTGGGGATCTTGTCCGCGTCGAAATCCTGCACGACGCGGCCATTGATCATGGCTTTCACGCGCGATCCCTGGCAGCGAATCTCGACGCGGTTCCAGTTGCCGTGTTCGTGAGACGGGTCCTCGAGTGGCGGACGGACTGCGTAGATTGCCCCCGTGGTGTCGGCGTCGAGTACCTTCTTGCGTCGCCCGTGGATCTGCACCTCCATACCGAAACGCGACGAGCGCCCGTCGAGCGGAGCCCATACGAACACGCCGCTGTTGCCGTCCTTGCTGATGTTGTACTCGAACCGCAACACGAACGAACTGAACTCCTTGCGCGTCCGGAGAAACGGGGCGCCGATTCGCGGACACGTGATGGCGCCGTCCTGCACGGACCAGCCCTGCCAGTCGGGCAGCAGCACCGTCCAACCCGCGAGTGTCCGTCCGTCGAAAAGCGACACCCAGCCGGCCGACTTCTCCTCGGGGGCGAGATACCCACCCGTGCCGCTATCGGGCGGCAGAGGAGGGCGAACCGCCAGACGCGTTCGTGCGACGCGATCGCTGTAGTCCGTGAGTGCACGCTTGAAGTCGTTCCGCGCATCGCGCCGGCAAAGGAAACGATCGGCCGTGAAAACCGCAACGCCGGCGTTCCGCGCCGCGAGCGCGATGCCGTCTCCAGCACGATCAACGAAGGCGGCCAGGGCGTCGGCGTCCTGCGCCACGTAGAAGAGGGGCGCCTGCTTCGACTCGGGCGTCGCATGACCGACGATGTTGGCCGGAATCCCGACGACTGTTTCGGCCTTGGTCTCCTTGATGATTCGGCACAGCTCGATCGCCTTGGCTGGATGATTCAGGGCGAAAGGCGCGTCATCGGCCCAGCGCTTGGTTCCGAACAGATCCCCGGCAATGAAGACGACGCAGTGCTTGCCGGGCAGGGCTTTGGCGGCCGTGCGGGCGGCGTTGCGATACGCTTCCGGTGAATCGAGCCAGTGGCTGCGGTCGGCCGAGAACATGCTCACGATCGTGCAGAAGCGATAGCCGTTGCACAGACCGGCCAACCACTGGAAACGCCTGACGGCTTTCGGGTCGGCGGGCCGGCCGTCGGGTTTGAAGAACGACGCATCGTCACTCCACGGCTGGAGTGCAAGACCGAGCGTGCTGATGCCGTGGTTGACCCAAGGTTGAAACGCGTCTCGGAACTCCTCGTCGTTCGTTCGGAGTCGCTGCGTCTCGTTGAGCTCGAGCCCCCACAGATCGAAGCCGGTGTTGCGATAACGCAGGGCTCCGTCCACGACCTTCATTCGATTCTCGGCAGCGGCGGGGGGGGTGACGAGACCGACGAGGAGGAGGCCAAGGGCAAAGTGTGCGCTTGTGCGGTGCCGTTTCATTTCTTGTCTCGGGTGCTGTTCGCGCTGCCACGCGGAAGGAAGGCGATCGACGTCTGGATGGGCTGGTCACAGAAGCAGCCCGCGCTGGATTCCGGCGCCAGCAGTATGCCGCCCGCCGGAATGATGCCGAGCCAGCATCCGGGTCGAAGCCCGGTGAACTTCTGCCGTCTGTTCGACTCGAGATGCCACATCGTGTGGTATCCGTCACGGAAGAAAAGGCAGTTCGCCGAAGCCGAGATCGCCCCGCATCCGCCGCGGCCGGGGAGCTTCTTGTGGACGACCTCGCCCGTGCGAAGCTTGAACGCGCGCGGTTCGGCAAACACTACGTCGCCCACGATGGCCGGATGCTGCATCCCTCCGCCGTGGTGCGTGCGGTGATAGCCGTACTCGGTCTGCCACAGCGGCGTGCCGTCCTCCGCGTTGAAGGCGTACAGGTGATACTTGTCCGACGTGCTCAGTGCCACGAGCGTGTCGTTGGCATAGGAGAGGTAGAACACCCAGCGCCCCTCGCTGAAGTGATAGTAGTGCTCCCATCGTTTCTTGCCGGTCCTCAGATCCAGGCCGACGAGATACTGGTCGGTGGTCAGCTCCTTCCTGAGCCGGCCCGCCTCGGCGGCACGGGCGTCAAGACTGCGTCCCTCGATCAGATAGACCTGGCCGCCCCCGACGGCGAGCGTGGCGTCGATGATCGCGCCGTCGCGGTAACTCCACAGCTCCTTGCCCGTCTTCCGGTCCAGTGCGAAGATGTACGCGCTCGTGACCTTGTCCGACTCCTCGTCGCTGCGGTCGTACCACTCGCCGTCGGCGCCGATGAACAGCGCGCCGGGCTTCACGGCGCTGCCGAGCAGGATGTCGCCGACACACGCCAGGTATCCCCAGTCGTACGAGTACTCTTCGGCGGGCACCGGGAGCGTGAACGTAGTGCGGCGCTTGCCCGTGCTCGCATCGAGATGCCAGCAGCGATCCCGTACAACCACGTACAGCGAGTCCTCGATCGCGGCCATGTTGCTGCAATCGCGAGGCACGTTCGCTCGCCGCAGGTCGGGGATCTCCAACTCCCAGAGAATCGTGCCGTTGTACGCGTCGATCCCGAACAAGCGGCGATCGCCCTGAACGAAGAGCCGCCCGTTCAGCGAGAGCGGCGCCGGGTTCCGTGTGCCCCGGTCGACCATTGGCCGCGGGCCCGGCCGACCGAACCACAGGACCTCCATCGGATCGGCAAGCACACCGTCCCCGCTGTTCGACGAGTTCCCCGCGTCGCCGTATTGGTGCGTCCAGGCTCCACTGTTCGGGAGCGGGCCACGACGAATGACCGCCCACAGGCCGCTTTCTTCCCGGATCGCGTAGTCACGAATCGAACCGGCCTTGATCCACTTTTCGAGCTGGGCGCGGGCGATCGGGTTGTGTTCGTCACTCAGACCCGCGGGACGGCCCAGGTACGCCACGCCGCCGACCGGCCGCAGAACGCGGAACACCTCGGCCGCATTGCCCGGCAGCTTCCCCGACGTCAGCAGTTGATCCGACACGACCAGATTCGCGCAGTAATCCTGATAGGCAAGGCTGGTCAGCGAGCCCTGATGAACAGTGACTTGCACGCCGTACAGACCCGCCTTGTCGAGGGCGTCGCGCGCCGTGGCGACCTTCGCAGGATCTTCCTCCACGCACACGACATGCAACAGACTCTGGCGGGCCAACTCGTACGCGAGCCGGCCTTCGCCGCTTCCGAGGACCAGGCAGTATCCCTTGGTGATGCCGGGGTCTTGCAGAATCTGTCGGGCCGCTGCGGCGTACTTAGCCGTGAGTCCGTCGTCTGCGTAGGGCGATGGGCTATCAGGTACCTCGATCGGACTGTAGTCGAAGGTGGCGTCGTATTCGAACAGCCGCGAGGAGGGCCCCTGCGCTGGCGGAGCCGCGGTCCGAATGCGGTAGTAGTACATTCCCTCGGGGTCGATTTCGCTCACCGTGACCGCGTGCCGTGTCGTAGCGGCCTTGTCGACCACATGCTCCGTCAGCGGTAGCGTCCTGCCCAAAGCAAGCACCGACGGAGTCGGCTTTGCCGTTTCCCACGTCACGCGAATTGTGTCGCGGGTGAGCCGCTCGAGGGTCGGTGCGATTTTGACCCGCAAGAGTTCGGGAAAGCCCGGGGCCTTGGCTCGGTAGTGTGCGAGGACTTCGTCGGCGTCGAGCGCGTAGTCGTAGACGCGGATCTCGTGGACCCAGGCACGCTGCCGGGCAGTCGAGTTCTGATCCTCGAAGGCTCCCAGGCGATAGGCCGCCTTCTTCGGGTAGTGGATTCCGCCCGTGTGCTCCTCGTCCGAGACGGCGAGTCGTCCGTTGACGTAGACATTCCGCACGCTGCCATCGTACGTGCCGACGACGTGATACCAACGACCCCACTCCAGGCTGTGCGGTGCCCGCAGGTGCGTCCGCCGCGGCTCCTTGTCCTTTTCGGCCTTGGTCGACAAGCCAAAGCTGAAGCTCGACTGCCGAAACCCGAGCAGCCACGCACCGTCGCTGCCGCCGTTGCCCGGCACCACGCCGATGATGCCGCCCCATTCCGTCGTGTGGTCGAGAGCAACCCAGACCTCGGTCGTGATCGCGTCTTTCGGAAGGCGGTCGGACGCCGCGTCGTACGGGAGCGTGATCCGGCTCTCGTCGTGTTCGATGAGCAGGGCACCGCCCGGCACGTCCGGCCGAAACCGGATCGGCCCGGTGATCGTCGCCTCAGCGCCCTCGGCAAGGTCCTTCACCTTCTGCCCGGCGATATGCGATGCCTCGAAGACCAGGTGCGTGACCAGACGCCGGGCCGGTTGCGTCGCGGGACCGGTGGCCGGCGCCGGCTGGGCGCCGAGTAGCAACGCGAGCAACGGTGCGAGTGTGTGTCCGGTCACTGAAAGCAATGCAGGATTCCTCTATCGGTGCTGACGATCAGGCATCCGTTGGCCACGGCCAAATCCAGCGCCCGGCCGGTCACTTCGGCGCTCCATAGGGTCTTGCCGTCCGTCGTGCTGAATGCGGCCACGCCGTTCGTTCCGCCCGCAAACAGAACGTCGCCGGCCAGGATCAGCGAGTATGGATACTTGCAGGGACGCTTCCACGCGATGCACGCCGGCAACTCCTTCGTGACCGCGGCGATCGAGGTCGTGAGCTCATTGATCCGTTTGGTCAGCGCCTCGCGCTTCGCTTCGCCCTTGTCCTTGTCCAGTTTCTTCAGTGCCTTGCGCGCGCCGTCGAGTTCGCGGGCGGCCAGGGTGCGCTGCTCGCTCAGCTTGAGGAACCGTGTGCGGTCCAGCCCACTGAGCTCCGTGTCGGTGTGCAGATACGACATCTTTGGCGTCACCACGATCTGATTGCCCGCGAACGAAGCGATCTGGTCCTTGCCGTTGGCCTTGAACGCATCGAGTGTGCCGACATTGCCGGGCCCGGAGAGAATCGCCTCGTCACTCAACACGCAGAACGCGCCGCCCGACCCGTCCAGAGCGTGCAGGAACTTGCCGTCGCTGCGATTGAAGGCGACAGGTGCGCCACGCCCTGTCGGTACGTAGAGCCGCGTGGCCGAGGCCAGCACGTACCCTTGCGGGGCCACACTGTTGACCTTCTGCTTCCATGCTTCCTTACCGTCGCGTGCGTTGACCGCACACAGGTAGGCGTCGTTGAACGCGAAGAGCCCTGCGCCGAAGTAGGCGAGATCACCCTCCACCAGCACCCCCGTGCGGACCGGCCACACGGACATCATGCGTCCGTTGCCGGCCAGTCGGCGCGGGTTCGGGACCGGGGCATACTTCCAGACCAGCTTGCCGCTGTCGGCCTCGAGGCAGTACACAAACCCGTCGTCGGCGCCACCGTAAACGCGTCCGTCACTGAGCGTGGGTGCGAATCGAACGGGGGCGTCGGTGAAGAACCGCCATCGTTGCCGGCCCGTCGCTGCATCGAGACACCGCACTTGGTCGTCGGCCGACGAACCGAAATAGACGCCGGTTTCATCGACCACGGCGTGGAACGCCCAGTCGAAGATCATTCGCGGTTTGAGATTGTCGACCTTGTGCCACCCGTCCCGCTTCGCCGGGCCCGGCCACGCCCGCTGCGGCAGGTGCCGCGACGCGTGCGTCCACGCCTCCTCGAGCGGCAGCGTCACGTTGGCGGTCGTCACGCCGCTACGGCCCGCGTCGTGCCGATACGTCGGCCACGACTCGCCCCGCACTAGGGTTTGCCCGAGGAGGGTGATCAAGCAGACGACGCTCGCTACGCTGCCGATGGTCCGGGCGCGAATACCGTGGACCCCTCGCTCGCGCTCGGGGCTCGGATGCAGATTGTGCGATTGGGAACTGCGTCTTGCTGGCATCAGGAGCCAGCGTATACGAGCGCAACGGTCACTTCAAGGACGCCGCTTCAGCGGCGCGCCGCGCCCCGAAACGCGTCAACCCAGTGCTGTGTTCGTTCGAGGTAGTAGTAGGGCGAGCGCGGTTTGTAGTCGAGGTACGTGTAGCCGGGAATGGTCTTGGGCACGGCCGGTTCGATCTGCGTCCCTTCGTGCCACTCGTTGAATGACGTGATCGAGACGATCTCCGGGGTCACGTCGACGGCGGCCTGGAACATGCGGTCGTAGTAGGCGCCGGCCTCGCGATCCCGCTGGTTGCGCGTGTTCCACGGGCGGATCCGGGTGTCATCGTAACCGGGCCCGACGCTGGGAATGAAGATCTTGTCGTGCTCGCGGCACCACTTGGCGATGGCGGGCCAGTTCGCGGGCGTCGAGCCGTAGGTGAACTTGTCCACCGCGAAGTAGGTGTAGGCGCCGTCGAAGCGGCCGTTGGCGACGAAGGCGTCGTGCTCTTTCTTGACCCACAGGGCGATGACGATGGCGTCGTACGGCGTACTGCGAATCGTGTCCGGGGCCGCCGGATCGAGGATGGTCGCCCACTCGGTGTCGGGCGTGAGGTACGAGTCGTAGACGTAGAACAGCGGACGGTTGCCCCGACTCCCGTGGCGGTACATTGCGTTGGACGCGCCGTACTTGTCGATGATGTAGCCGATGTCCGCCTTCGTCT
>CAYMME010000014.1:0-36108 GCA_964391465.1 uncultured Planctomycetales bacterium | reverse complement strand
ACTCGGCCAACGTGGGGCTCGTGCTGGGCAGCTTGAAATCAGCCGTTCCGGTCTCGGCGGACCTTGCGCCGCGGCTGAAGGAAGCGGGCCTGGCCGAGGTGGACAACCTGGTCGGACGCTGGACGAACCGCTACGACGCCTACGAGTGGGCACTGGCCGAGCTGCTTCCCAAGTGCAACCACAGGCTGCTGGCCGGGGCCTGCACCGACCCGCCGCACTTCCCCAGTCAGCACTTCCGGCTTCACGACTACGTCATGGCCCACCGGATCTTCACGTTCGACCTCTCCTCGAGCCTGCGCGATCGCAAGGACATCGCGCTCCTGAAACGCATCTACGAGCGCACGACATCTCCGGGAGTGGTCCTGGGCTGGCACTGCGCGCGCGATACCGAACACGAGTACGTGGCCCTCGCCGCCCGCTACGGCCTGTTCGTGCTCTGCTCGGTGTCTTCGACAAACCTGAGCGTACACGCCGCGATCCGGAGGCCGGATGCGCCGTTCGTCCAGCCCCACCGCAGCCCCGCGGATGTGGTTGACGTGGAGAAGAAGGTCTACATCTCGCTGATGAACACGGACGGCGACGCGGTATGGAGTATGCTCAACCGCCACTCGAATCGCTGGAGGGACAGGGAGTGGGGCAGCATCCCGTACACCTGGGGCTTCCTGCCCGCGGCCTGGGACCTGATGCCCGGCGTCGCCCAGTACTACTACGAGAACCTCACCGACAACGACTATCTCGTGGCCGGGCCGTCGGGCGCCGGCTACACGTACCCGCATCTTCACCCCCGGCCGCGCGACTTCCTGCGCCTTACGCGCTACTACATGGAGAAGACCGGGCTGCGGTCGGTTTACATGACGAACTGGGACCGCGAGCACTGCTGGCAAGAGCCCGATGCACCGCAGTTCGTGAAGCTGATGCGCGACGAGCTGCCCGGCTGCCTCGGACACGTGCGCGGGTTGGGAGAATCGGCCTTCGAGCGGCACTACATCGGCGGCGGCCCGCCCTACCTGTTCTGCGGCGAGGCGATCCACCGCGACTCCGATGTGTACGCCACCATCACCGACTTCGTCGACGCCAACCCCGCTCGCCCGCTGTTCATCTTCTGCACGGTGAACTGCACCGTGACACTGGGGCGCATGAAGGAGGCCATCGACCGACTCGACAAGAAGGCGTATCGGTTCGTCCGACTGGATGAGCTGTTTCTGCTCGTCGACCAAGCCTACCGACGCGGCCTGATTGACGGACAAGAGCTGTACCCCGACAAGGCAGGACTGAGAAACCTGCTGCAACGCGAGGCGCGCGAGCAGTGGGCGGCAGCGATGAAAGCCATTGACACCCACGCGGCCCGGACGCGAATCCCGGTGGAGCAACTCCGGGCGCAGACGAAGGAGCCCATGCTCGAACTCATGCTCCGAAGGTCGGCCACACCTCCCGCCGACATCGTGGCCTTCGACGCGGTGTGGGACTCGATGCAACTCGCCAAGCTCGCCCTGAACCTCGAGGGCGTCTACGTCAACAGCAAGCGCAGGGCGGCTCGCGCCTTCACCGATCGGTTCGCCGGCGTGAAGGACGCCTCGGTCGTGGGGGAGCTCTGGCAGGTCTGGTCGCAATGGCGAACCCACCCCGTGCCCTATGAGCGGGCGTGCGATCTGTCCCGTCGGCTGGCGCGGCTCGCGAAGGCTCTGGCCGAGAGGTTCTCGCGGCCCGCCTGACCGGGCGGGAGCCGGTTCCCTCCGGTTTCTGCGGGGCCCGTACGTAAAGGACGCCCCCACCGCTCGTCCGGCAGTGCTGAGCACCGAACCGTCCGATAAAAAAATTAACTTTCCAGTCCTGGCAGGCCGATCTTGCCTGTATAGGCCAGGGACCCGTCCCAATGCTCGCCGCTGTGCGCAGGACGCGCGCCCCACATCGGGTGACCCGCAGTCAGCGGGTCGAGCGGCTCATGGAGGAGCTGTCCGATGCGTACGTTCGCGATCGCCAATCAAAAAGGGGGATGCGGCAAGACCACCGTCGCCGTCAACCTGAGCGCCTGCTTGGCGCGGGAAGGCCGCCGGATCCTGCTCATCGACCTCGACCCGCAAGGCCACTGCGCCCTCGGCTTGGCCGTCCCCGAAGAGCAAATCGAGCTCAGCATTGGGGATGTCTTCAAGCCCGACAACGGCAAGGGCCCAATCGACCTGCCTCGCATCGTCTGGCAGATCACCGCGAATTTCGACCTGGCCCCGTCCCGGATCGACCTCGCGGGCTTCGAGATGCGCGTCAGGGACGAACCGGAGCGCGAGGCGCTGCTGACCGGGGCCCTTGATGCCGTTCGGGACCGCTACGACATCGTGGTCATCGACTGCCCGCCGAGCGTGAGCCTGTTGACCTTCAACGCGCTGCACGCGGCCGACGACGTGATCATCCCGGTCGATACGGGCTATTTCTCGCTGCAGGGACTCACCAAGCAGCTCGAGACCATCGACCATCTGGCCGAACGCACGGGCAGGAAGCTCGCGGTGCACATCCTGGCCAACCAGTACGACGTGCGGACCAAGCTGGCCCGCGAGATCCTGGCCGAGATGCGCCGCAAGTTCGACCCCATGATGTTCCGTTCGTTCGTCAACTTCAATACGAAGCTCCGCGAGGGAGCGAGCTTCGGTCAGCCGATCACCGAGTACGATCCGACGAGCATGGGCTTTCGGGATTTCGTCCGGCTGGCCCGCGAGGTGCTGACCCTGGGAGCACCGGCCGAGGCCTCGCCCCAACCGTCCGAGGCCCTCATGGAGCAGGCCGACAAGATCGCGGCGAGTGCCAAGAAGCTTCTCGCCACGTCGCAGACGCTGCTGGGCAATCGCCCCGAGGCCGCAGAGGACGTCCCGCCGGTCGCCCAAGCCACGGCCGAACAGATCGAACGGCGCATCGAGCAGATCTACGGGACTCGCCAGACCGACGACGGTATCCTGTTCGTGGCTCACGCTCCGGGCGCTGACAATGTCCAGGTTGCCGGCGACTTCAACGAGTGGGCTCCGGAACGGAACCCCATGACGCCTCTCGGCGAGAACGGCGACTTCCAGACCCTGCTGCGACTCAACCCGGGCCTGTATCGCTACCGCCTGGTGGTCGACGGCGACTGGCGGCATGACCCCGCCAACAACTACGTGGAAGCCAATCCGTACGGTGGGCTGAACTCGGTCGTCGAGGTTTCGTGATGCCAGCCGGGCCGGGCCGTCGGCCCATCGCCGCAGTGGCCGATCTGTTTCTGACTTCCCCGCCCGAGACGCTGGGGGTCGCACTCGATCCCCCGGACGAAGAAGCAGGGCCCGTATCATACGACCCGCCCCCGAAACGCAGAAACACGGTACCGGTCTCCCTCGTGCTCGCCTCCGCCCTGAGCGACGACGCGGGAGCGGCAGTCAACGACTACGCCCGCAGCCTGGCGAGCCGGGGCCGGTCCGTTAGCGTGCTGACGCTCAGTCCGGCTCGCCGGGCCTTGCGACTGTTCCAACCCATCTCCGACGACCTGACGCAACCCGGTCAGGTGCCTCATCCGTGGCCGGTACCGGGAGAGCCTGCCCGTCCCGGAACCACGTCCCGAGACGAGCCGAGCGACCAGGACCTCCCCCGCGAGCTCGGGCGTGATGACCTCGCCCGCACGCTTGATCAAAGCGACCATCTACTCGTGGCATGGTTGGGCCGACCGGACCTCGCCCCCCGAGATCTGCGAACGGCCGCGGTCGTGGCGACCGTTCTCGCCGGAAGCGACGAGCCGCAGCTCATCGAAGCGTACAAGAATGTCAAACTGGCCGCCGCACAGTGGCCGGGAGCACAGCTCGGTGTCTTCGTAACGAGCGCTCCCGATCCGCGGAGCGCTCGTCGGGCGGGCGATCGGCTCACCAGTCTGGTTGCCGGCTTCCTCGGCCGCCCCGTTCGGTTCGAGGGTTTCACCACGCGACGGACCGCGGTAACTCAGCGCTTCGTCGCCGAAAGGCCCGTGGACCACCGCCATCCGGAGGACGACCGGCGATGGGTAACGGAGCTGGCTACGTTCCTGGACCGCCACGCGGATCGCGATGCGGCCGCCTCCGCGTGGATCTCGACCCCGCCGGACCCAGCCGATGAGTCGCTCGCCGACGCTCCCGCGCCGCCCACGCGGACCGTCCTCCCGGACACACGCGTCGCCCTACCGCTGGCCGAGCCGCTTACGGACGTAGGGCAATTGGACGCCTGCTTGCGAGCCCACCTTCCCTTGTGGCGCGGCGATGCCGTTTCGTTCGACCGCCTCGAGCACGACGGCCCCCCCGGCGTTGCTCTTCGGCGCCTCACGCATCCGGACGGGGACTCCACGATCGTCGCTGTCGCGCTCGACCCGCAACTGCCGGCTCTCGAAACGGCCCTGTACGCCGCCAGCGCCGTGCCGGACATAGCCGGACTGATGCTGGTCACGCCGCCGACCGAGCGATGCCGAACCATACCGCTCCTGTCGTGTGCGTTGCACACGTTGCACTTCTCGCAAGTCCGGATCGATGATACCTACGGCCTGCTTCTCAATCCGTCCCCAGGTCCATGCCGGCAGACTTGAGCGCCGCTGCTTCCGTTCGGTTCTTCACGCCGAGCTTGTCGATGAGCCGTTTGACATGCGTGTGAACAGTCTGAACGCTGATATCGAGGCATTTTCCGATTTCCTGGTCGGTCAGCCCGTGGCAAACCAGTGACAGCACCGTGTGCTCGCGGTCCGTCAGGCCTCTCAGCGGGTCGGGCTCTTTCTTGCGCTTCCTGCTGCGACGAGATTGGGCACCGTTGTTGAGCACGGCACCGACGCGGTCGCCCAGTTCGGTCGCCTCGAACGGCTTCGCCATCGTCGCCACGATGGGCAGTCGCCATGCTCGAAAACAGACCTCACGACACTCGTAGGTGGTGAGGATCAACACCGGCGTATTCGCCGCCCGCGCCCCAATCCGCGATCGCACGGGACCGACGAGTTGACCCCCGTGCTCCAGCAGCAGATTGCAGCCCAGGACGAGCAAATCGAGATCGACCGAGTAGCCCCTGCCGCCGCGCCGGCTACGGCGGTGCCGGTCGAACCACCGCAGCAGATCGTGCCCGGTCGAGACCGTGTCGACGTCGAACCCGAGGGCCCCCAGCACTTCTCCGCCATTATCTCTGGTCCATGTCTCTTGGTCGGCAATGAGACTGCGCCCGGCGTTCGTGACCATGAGCCCGTATCTCAACTCAGCGGCCAGCCGTCCGGAGGTTGGACCCCGAGACCCTACCCCGGCACTCATCCTAACCCACCCCCTACCGAACCACAAGGAATCCAGTATCGCCGTTTGGCGCAGCGGACGACGGGGAGGCCTTTGACCCGGACAGCGGCCGTCCGCTATAATGTGGCTGGAGGTTTCTTCGGGCAGGAGCGTGTATGCGCCTCGTCCGGATGAAGTCATCCGCGTGCCGGATGTCCGGTGTGGTCCGGACGTACCGGCGGGTTTGCCGGCGACCAAACGTCGCCAGTCGTTTCGTGTCTTGCCGTTGGCCGCACGTGGTGTGCGCTACGTGCGGACGGCACGCGATGCACGTTCAGGGTGATTGTGCATTGCGGGGCGCGACGGGAGCACACCATGGGTTCATCAGGAGTCAGCCTAGCCTTCTTCGCCGGCGTGCCGGGCTGGGCGGAGATGCTGATCATTGCCGCCGTCGGGTTGCTGATCTTCGGGCGCCGTCTGCCCGAAGTCGGTCGATCGCTGGGCAAAGGGATCGTCGAGTTCAAACGCGGGCTCCGCGGCATTGAGGACGAAGTCGAAGACGCCGTGGACGATGCCGATCGCCGCAGCCGCTACCTCCCTCCGAAGGAGGGAGAAGACACGAACCCCGACGCCGGCAGCGGAGAGGTCCACCCGGCCGACTGATCGACGCGGTCTTGGCGAGCGAGTTCACCCGAGAGGCCCGGCCCGAGAGCCGGCCTCTCTTTTTTTCATGCCGATGGATTCCTTCCATTCCGTCGACGGTCCCCGGCCCGCGCGTCGAGACGAACTGGACGAGGCGATCGCTTTGGCCGAGCAGGTGTTCCGTCTCGACGTCGACGAACCACCGACGATGGGGCAGGAGTTCCCCACGCTCCTGGCCGCGGAGAACGTTGACAACCTGTACGTCGTTCGTGTTGACGGCCGGATCGTCTCCCTCGTTGGGTGTTACGAGCAGACCATCGTCAGCCGCAACCGGCCGATGCGCGTGGCCTGCATCGGTGCGGTCTGCACGCACCGTGATCACCGCCGGCGCGGCTACGCAGGCGGCCTCATGGATCTGGCCATCGAGCGTGCCCGCGAGGCCGGGAACATCGTCATGCTCATCTCGGGCAGGGCGAATCTCTACCTCACCCGCGGCGCGAGCCGGATCACGCCGGCGTATCATGGAACACTGTCGGCCGACGCGGCAACGAGGACGCCTGCGGAGGGCGCTCGCCCGTACGCGGAAAGCGATCTGGACTCCGTCATGCGCCTGCATGACGGGCAGCCTTTGCGATACCGTTGGGACCCGGAGCCGATCCGGGCCATGCTGAACGCCTACCTCGACCTCGGATGCCGAGCGTGGGTGCACGAGAACGCCGGTCGGATCGACGGATTCGTGCTTGCGCAGGTCCAACCGCCGCGGTGGTGGGGCAAGCCGGGGCACGGAGAGGTCGCCGAGTTGATCGGAACCGCGCCGACCGTCGCCCCGCTGTGTGCGGCCGCGGTGCGCGAACTGAATCTCGACGGCCTGGACTTCTCGTTTCTTCATGCGGAAACGGATCGCCTGCGCGTCCTCCGAGAGCTAGGAGTGAGCACGATCGGCGGACCCTGGCGGTGGACGGTGAAGGTGCTCGACCTGACCGCCCTGCTGGACGGGTGGGTTGGCGGTGAGGGTGTCGACCGGGGCGTGACGCTCACCACAGAAGATGCGGCACTCACGGTCACCTCCGACGGCGCGGCCGTGACGCTGCGGGAGGCGGACGCCGTCAACGCACTCTTGTTCAATGATCCCGACCACTGGCCGGCCGCGATCCGCCGCTTGCCCGACCGGGTTCGCGCCGCTCTGGCCGACACGCTTCCCGTTCCAATCTGCTCGTACGGGGTGAACTACATATGATGTCCGTGCGTCACCGCATCCATCTCCCGGTTGCGGCCGCTTGAATCAGACTCAGGAGACCGGGCCCTTGGGGCGAGCGAAACCCTGGCAGCGTTTGAGCGGAACCGGCGGGCGCGACGTCGCCCTGGCCGCATTGCACGACGCCCGCACGCGTCGTGTGTTCGTGCGCAACGCATGCGACCGGATCGTGACCACACGCGCCGTACCCCCGAGCGAGACGGCCCTGGCGTCCGAACTCGCGCTGGGCGTCGTGCAACACCGCCTGACGCTCGACCACCTCATTACACGATTGTTCAAAGGCAGATTCTCCCGGCTCGACCCGATGATGCGCGATGTGATGCGCATCGGTGCGTATCAACTGGTCTACACCGATCGAATCCCGGACTTTGCGGCAGTCGACGAAGGGGTCGAACAGGCCAAGCGCATCGGTGGCCGGCGCGCGGGAGGGCTTGCGAACGCCGTCCTCCGCACGATCGTGCGCCACCGCACGGATCGCCGAGTAGCCTGGGCCGGCGATCGCGACGCCCGCGCGATTCGCGTCGACGCGACGACCTGCTGCCGGTTCATCGAGCCGGTGCTGCCCGACCCCGAGACTGAGCTTGTGACGTACCTCTCGGTTGCCACGTCGCACCCGGCCACGTTGGTGAAACGCTGGATCGCCCAGTTCGGGATGCGGGCGACGGAAGGCGTGCTGTGGTGCGGAGTGATGCGCCCCCCGCTGATCCTGCGGGCGAACCGGCTGCGCGCGAACCCGCGCGACTTGATCGCCTCATTGGCTCGCGAGGGAACGGAGGCGATCGCGGCCGGCGAAGCCGTGGTCGTGATCGGTCATCCGGGGCCGCTCGAACGAACCGAGGCATTCCGGCACGGTCTCTGCCAGCCGCAAGACCCGACGGCCATGGCCGCGGTGTGTGCCGCCCGACCCGAGCTGTCGGAACGCATGCTCGACCTGTGTGCCGCCCCGGGAACGAAGGCGACACTCGCGGCCGAGCTGCGAGGCGATCGGGACACAATCGTAGCCTCCGACCGCAACCTCGACCGCTTGTCGCACATTGATCAGAACTGCCACCGGCTCGGGATCCGATCGATCCGCACCGTTCCGCCGAAGGAGTTGGAGCGCGTTGTCGGCGACGAAGGGCCGTTCGATCTGGTCCTCGTGGACGCCCCGTGCAGCAACTCCGGCGTGTTCAGCCGCCGGCCGGAGGCCCGCTATCGGCTGAATGAGCGCTCGCTGGCCGCCCTGGCCGAGGTGCAGGCGAAGTTGCTGTCGCGCGCCGCGTCGCTCGTCGCTCCGCAAGGACGGATTGTCTATGTCACGTGCAGCCTCGAGCGAGAAGAGGATGAGCAAGTGATTGAGGTCTTCGCCCGGAGCCACGCCGGTTGGCATGTCACGCGCTCGGAACGCACGCTTCCTTGCTGTGGTCCGACTGCCGGCGATTGGCACGACGGCGGCTTCACCGCCGAGTTGCGGCGGCCGTGACCATCGGGCGAAGTCACAGCCCCGGTCAGGCCTCCGCAAGCCCCTCCCGGATCGCGAACCGCACGAGGTCGACGCGATCGTGGATATCGAGCTTGGTCATGAGGTGCATACTGTGGGCTTCCACGGTCTTGACGCTCACGTGCATGACGACGGCGATCTCCTTCTTGGAGAGCCCGCGTGCGATGTACCGGAGGACCTCGGTTTCGCGTGGCGTCAGAGTCGATGCCCGCGACTTGGTGCTTGGGGTGAGCTTGGCCCCGGCGGCATCCACGACGAGACGGGAGCGGACATCGTCACTGAAGTACACGCCACCGGAAGCCACCTTGCGAATGGCCTCGAGAAGCGTGTCGGGCGGCGCGCTCTTGGTCAGGTAGCCGGCGGCCTCGGCGCGCAGAGCCTCATCGATGTAGCGATCGTGGAAGAAGGCGCTTAGGAAGATGATGCGGGCGTCGGGCCGGCGCAGCGCGATTGTCCGTGCCGCCTCGAAGCAAGACAGGCCGGGCATGTCGATGTCCATGAGGATGATGTCCGGACTATGCACGATCGCCATGTCGATCGCTTCGTCCGCGTTCGCGGCGTGCCCCACGACATCAAACCCGGGTTCCTGCTGCAAGCGATGGCCCACCACTTCCCGGAGCAAGGCATGATCATCGACAAGGAGGATGTTGACGTGCTTGCTCACACCACGTTCTCGACGTTGGCCGACGCGCGAAGCATCCGGGCCACCAACTGGGTCAGGTCGGCCATCTTGAACGGCTTTCTGAGCACAACCGCTTCGATGTCGTCGTCCAGGTCGCTCTGCGGGTTGCCGGTAACGAGGATGATGGGGAGGTCCGCCGCCACCTCGTGCATCTCCCGCAGGCATGCCAAGCCGTTCTTGCCGGGAAGGTCCAAGTCGAGAATGGCCAATCGCATGGCATCTTGTCGGGCGGCAAACGCGACCATGGCCTCGACGCCATCGGCGGCCTGGACCACTTCGTAGCCCTCCGCGGCCAGGACCGATGCCATGATGGTTCTGACATACTGGTTGTCTTCGGCCAGGATGATGACCTGACCGTGGGCATCGGACACCTGCGCGTCAGCGACGGGGTACTCGGCCGCTTCGCTCGGGGGGCAGCTCGGCAGGCAGATCGTGACGCGCGTGCCGGACGCCGGCGCCGATTCGATGTCGATACGCCCGCCGTGGTCACCGACGATGCCGTGGATCATGGAGAGGCCCAGCCCGGTCCCGCGCTCACGCGGCTTGGTGGTGTAAAACGGGTCGAAAACCTGCTGGCGAACCTCCTCGGTCATGCCGGTACCCGTGTCCTCCACGACCAACACCGCCGCCGCCTGATGTCCAGCGACCACGGCGGACCAGACACTCGGAGGATCCACGACCTCGGTTCGGACGGCGATGCTGAGCCGCCCACCCTCGGGCATGGCATCCCGGGCGTTGATGGCGAGGTTCAAGACGACCTGCTGAAGCTGGGTCGCATCGCCCTCGACCCACGGCCCCCCGGCAGGAGGCACGTCGGTAGCGATCTCGACCGCAGCCGGCAGCATCCGGCGGAGCATGCGGACCGCGTCGGTCACGAGCAAACCCAGGGCCAGCGGCGATCGGTTGGACTCGGCCGTGCGACTGAAGGCCAACAGCGCGCCGGTCACGCCCGTGGCCTGATCGGCAACCTGGTCGATCCCTTCGAGTGCCTGCTGCGCCGCACTGTCTTCCGGAAGCTTGCGGCGAGCCAGGTCCGTGTAGCCGACAATCGCCGTGAGCAGGTTGTTGAAGTCGTGGGCCACGCCCGCGGCCAGGGTACCGACCGCTTCCATCTTCTGGGCGTGCCGCAACTGTTCTTCGAGTCGCCTGCGCACCTCGTCGGCGAGACGGCGCTCGGTCACGTCGCGGGTCACCGCCAACTGCGCCGTGACCGCGCCCTTCACGTCGCGCAGCGGAACCGCGTGCGTTTCCATCCAGCGATGCGTCCCTTTCAGCCCGACGGTCTCAAACTCCAGCGTCTCCGACTCGCCGTCCAGGACCCGTTCGTGGAGCCTTCGAAACGCACGGTGGCACTCCGGCACGATGAAATCGCACATGTCCCTGCCGCAAACCTGCTCCAGGGAATCCGCTTCGATCATCGCGAGGCCCGCACGATTCATGTCGAGCAGCCGCCCGTCCACCGAGATCGTCTTCACGCACTCCGGCTCCGAGTCGACGATGGAGCGGAGCCGCAGTTCGCTTTGCTGCAGCGCCTCCTCCGCCCGCTCTCGTTCGGAGATCTCGGCTCGCAGGTCCTTGGTGCGCTCCGCCACCGCCGCTTCCAGGTCTTGCGCGTACTGGTCGAGGTGGTAGTGGAACGCGCGGTGCACCTGACGGACCAACTCGTGAGGATCACCCGCTTTCTCGACGTAGGCGAAGGCACCCAGGTTGACGGCATCCTTGGCGGAGTCGAACGAGCCGTAGGCCGTGTTGATGATGACGCGAATTCGGCCGTTGAGAGCCTGGATGCGCTCCAGAAGTTCCGTGCCGGACAAGTCGGGCAGACGCAAGTCCACGACCGCCACTCCGAAGTCCTCTTCCCGCACGTGGGCCAGAGCTTCGGTGGCAGTTGCACAGCCGATCACGTCGAAGCCTTCCTCCGCCATGATGCCCTTGAGGGTGCGCAGTTGCGAGACGTCGTCCTCGACGATAAGCAACCGGGAGATGCGCTCACGTTCCGTCGGCTTGGGCATGGGCAGTCCGCCACGCCGGGGCCACGTCCCGCAGTCTACGGGTCGTTGGGCAACGGCTTGCGAAGGGCTCCGGAGGCACGCTGACTCGTGATCCGCTCCAGCAATCGCAGCACATGATCGACGTCCAGCGGCTTCCGCACAATCGCGTACGCGGTCCGCAGGACCGCCTCCTTGGCGATTTCCTCGAACTTCTTCTCCGTGCCGGTGATCATGATGGCAACGGCAGCCGGCGTGACCCGCTTGATGGCGAGGTAGAGGTCCAGGCCGTTCGTGGCCGGCAGCTTCGCCTCGATGAAAACGAGATCGAACTGAATCTGTTCGACCAGCTCCAGCGCTTCGTGCGGGGAATCCGTCGTGGTAACTCGATAACCCTGCTCCTTCAGGGTCCGCGCCAACAGCGCCGCCGTCTCCTCGTCGTCCTCGACCACCAGGATTGCCGAGTCGTTGACCTCACCGATCAGCTTGATCGCCTTCTCGACGTCCAGCGGCTTGGACAGGAATCCCACTGCCCCTTCGGCAATCGCCGCCTCCTTCAGCTCCTCGACGCTGTAGGCACTCATCATGATGACACGGAGACCCTCCCGATGGCGCCGAATCCGTCGAAACGCTTCGACACCGTCGATGCCGGGCATGCGCACATCCATCAGAATCACGTCGAATCGCCGCTCCTCACACAATTCGACAGCTTCCTCGCCGGTCGCCGCGACATGGACTTCGTATCCCTCGTCCTCGAGGATGTCGGCCAGCGTCGTGCGCATGTTCTTCTCGTCATCGACTACAAGCACGCTGGCTATCGCAGAGCCCACGGTTCGGCTCGTCATCGTCATGTCCTCCAGGTACACGAAATGCGCGAGACGGTCCACCGGTTCAGGCGAATTCGAAACACCGCTCCCGACCATCGGCCGGACTGAACGTTCCGCAGTGCCCTCTGATGCTCAGGTCAATTGCCGAGCCCAAACCGACATTCTTGCTGCGCGGCGGCTGGAAGTGGCAGTCATGGTGTTCGCCGACAGCACAAGACACATCACTACATATGACGACCGCATCATAGTCAGCCGACGCTGCGATGTCGACGACAATCTCGCGCCCGCCCTGCATTGCCCGGCCCGCACGGCTAGGCGGGAGGCGGTGACGGTCGCGGCAGGCGGATGAGAAACGGCGTCCCCCGGCCATCGTGCCCGGCCAAGTCAATCGCGCCTCCATGGCGTTCGACGATCTGCCGGCAAATGGTCAGGCCCAGGCCCGTCCCCTTCGCCTTCGTGCTGAACAACGGCTCGAAAATGCGATCCTGGTGTTCATCCGCAACCCCGGGCCCGCTGTCATACACGACAATCGTATCGCAGTCGGTCGAACGGCCGGCGCGAACGACAATCTCGCCCCGTCCATCCATGGCCTGCACGGCGTTGTCCAGGAGGTTGCCGAGAACCTGCTGCATCTGGGCCGGATCGGCCTCCAAAACGAACGGATCGGGGTCCAGCTCGACCCGGAATCCGATTCCGTCGGGCAAATGGACTCGGTCGACCATCTCCCGGATCGTTGCGCCCAGATCCACGGCCCGCCGAGTCGGCTCCTTTGCTCGGCTCATCTCCAAGAGGTCGCGGATGATGCGGTCGGCGGCCCCGACCTCCCGGTCAATGATGCCCAGGTACTCGCCGGCCTCGGCCTCGACTCTGATGCTACGGTGTTTCAGCAGATAGGCGGCGTTGCGGACGGCACCGAGGGGATTGCGAAGCTCGTGGGCAATGCTCGCCGCGACCTGCCCGATCGTGGCCAATCGCGTCTGATTCACGAGCTGGACGCGAACGCGGTCGAGCTCGGTCTGAACACGCCGGGTCTCGTCGCGTTGGTGCTCGAGCAGATCCTGCTGCGCCCGCCGCGCCGCGGCCTCGGCCTGCTTGCGTTCGGTAATGTCCTCGACCACCGCGATGTGATGCGACGGCTCGCCGCCGGGTTGCCACATCGGAGAGACCGTCAGATTCACCCACACGATGGAGCCGTCCTTCCGACAGTACCGCTTCTCTCTCGAGTACTCCCGGATCCTCCCCTCCAGGAGAAGCTGCATGTTGTCCAGGTCCGCCTGCAGGTCGTCAGGGTGCGTGATCTCCTGGAACGTCCGCTTCTCCATCTCTTCCCGTGCGTAGCCGACGATGTCACAGTACCGTTGGTTGATACGCATGAACGCGCCGGTTCTGGACACGATCTGGGCCACGCCCACGGCAGCCTGTTCGAACATCACCCGGAATCTCTCTTCGCTCGACCGCAGCGCCTCCTCGGCCCGCCTGCGCTCGGAGATGTCGCAAAACACGGCCTGAATCGCAGGCGTACCGCCATGCTTCATCCGGGTGCCCGTAACTTCGACGTCCAGCACGCGACCGTCCTTGCCCACGAGTTTCTCTTCATCCGGAGGTGCCGGCTTCCCGGCTTTCAGAACGGCTTCCATGCGCGACGCGACCGCCTCGCGGGAATCCGGGTGCACGAAGCTCATCACGCTCTTGCCCACGACTTCGTCGGCCGAGTCGTAACCCAGCATTTGAACCGTGGCAGGATTGACGTACACGAGCTTCCCTTCCCGGTGGGTGGCAACGCCGTAGGTGCAGCTCTCAACGAGATCTCGGTATTGCTGCTCACTGTCCTGCAGGTCTCGCAGAGTCAACAGACTGCTCAGGGCGTCGGCGATCCTGCGGCCGATCCCTTGGACAAGCCTCTCCTCCTCCTCCGTCCACACCCGTGGGTGCGTGCACTGGTGCAGACCGAACACCCAAGGCTCGCCCACTTTGGGGTGGACCACCATCGAAATCAGGGACTGGCAGTGGAACCGCTTCGCCGTCTCTGACGGAACGGGACGCTCGTACGCCGGCCCGCATCCTATAGGGCCCTCGGACTCCAACACCACCCGCATCATCGCGGCAACGTCCTGATCCATGGGCGCTTCGACGCCCAAGCTGCCGGCGCCGGGATACTCCGGTCGCGTCCGCTCCATCGGAACAGACCACGAGGGGGCGTCCGGATTGCACGGATGGAGCAGCCACGCCCGGTCGCAAGCGAAGACCGAGAGTACGGCATCGAGCACGTCGCCCATCATCTGGTGCAGATCGCTCGTCCCTCGGATGGCTCGATTGATCTGCTCGAGGCTCTCGAGGAAACGGACGTGTTCGTGACGCTCGTGTTCGGCACGCTTGCGCTCGGTGATGTCCGTATCGGCCCCCCGGTATCCACGCAGGTGTCCGTCGCCGTCAAGCAGCGGGATTCCACTGGTCAGGAGCCACACCTCTCGCCCGCTCTTGTGTGCGTTCCGGTTCGGGAACTCGCGGAATGACCGCTTTTCCGCAAACGCCTGGAACGCACCCCGCTTCATCTCCTCCCTGTTCTCCAGGTGGAACATGTCGTAGAAGTGCTTCTTCCCCACGATCTCTTCCGGCGTGTAGCCCATGATCTGCTCGACCGCCGGACTCGCGTACGTGTACAGGCCTTGTGCATCCAGTTCCCAGATCCACTCCTGGGCGTTTTCCGCAACTTGCTTGAAACGCTCCTCTGATCGGCGCAACGCCTCTTCCGCCTCCTTGCGTTTCGTGATGTCCGTGGCAAATAGCGTTACCGCAACCACCTGGCCGTTGCGCATGACGGGCCCGACCTGGTTATCGAACCATGTGCAGCGACCTGAGACATCGACTCTGGCCTCGTAACCGCCCAGCTCTCCGGTTGCGAACACGTGCTCTATGGTTCTGCGTGTCACGCCGTGGTCTTCGGGCCGCACGTGGCTGTAGATGCTGGTTCCGGTGACCTCCTCGACCGTCGTATCGGGCATGGTTCGATTGATGAACCGGATCGTACCGTCGCGCTCGACGATCATGATGAAGTTGGGGCCTTGTTGGATGAGGGAGCGCCATTCTTGCTCCGACTCCCGAGCCGCGGCCTCAGCTTGAGCGGTTTCAGCGGCGCGCCGCTCGAGAGCGCGATTCGCCTGCTCCAAGCGGTGGACTCTGTCCTCCAGCTTCCGGACGAGCGTTGGGTCGTACTCCAGCAGAGCGACTCCGTCCGCGGGCGCTTCCGGCGCACCCGGGGTCCTTCCTCTCCGCCCCTGGAGCGTCTCCTCGAGCCTCGCGACGAGCACTTCCGGCTCGACCGGCTGGACAATGAACTGATCGACGCCCCGGCTTAGAGCGAAGGTCTCGTCTGCCGGGTCGGTGAAAGTGGCAGTGCTGACGACGAAAGGAATCCGGCCCAATCGATCATCCGCCTTGCACGCGCGGCACAAGGCGAGGCCGTCCATGACCGGCATCAGGACGTCGGTGACGATGATGTCCGGCAGAACGCGACCGGCTGCCTCGAGGGCCTCGACCCCATTGCCTGCCGTGACCACATCATGGCCGCGACCGGCCAGCAGGGCCTGCAACGCATGACGACTCTCTTCGCTATCGTCCGCGATCAGGATGAGAGCCATGGCGCTCCTTGCTCCCCGGATGGTTGTGCCGGACGGTACTGCTCCACGTGAGGTGCCGCGGTGCGATTATGCGCTTGGCGGAGGGCCGCGTCGAGCGCAAATGGGGTTCACAGCCTCCGTCGGGTGCATCTCATGAATCGTGGCACCACCACACGTGATGGGTGCCACTGGCGGCTTGCCCGCCAGTGTTTCCCGCGGTCCAGGTGTGGTGAGCACGGGCAGGCAAGCTGCCCGTGGCACCCGGCTGCCACCGAATTTGAGATGCACCCGCCCCTCCGTCCTCCGTGCCCTACTTCCTCACGAAAACCGTCTGGCCCGTGGCGAGGCGAGTCCCTTCGTCGAGCAGGATTTCGATCTGGGCGGCCACCTCATCGGGAGCGAGGCACTGTTCGGCCGGGAAGTCAGGGAAGGCGCCGCGGAGCGTCCTCGTTTCGACGGCGCCGGGAGCCACGGCATAGGCGCGGATGCCGGCGGCCTTTCCTTCCTGGGCGATCGCCTGCGTGAACACGTTGACGAACGCCTTGCTCCCACCGTAAGCCGCGAATCCGGGAAACGGGTCGACGGACGCCAGCGACGAAACCGTCACGATGACCCCGCCGCCTCCGTTCCGCATCACCGGCCAGACTGCGCGCGTCAGCGCGATGACCGCGCGGATGTTGACGGCCAGGCAGCGGTCGAGATCCTCATCCGTCATCTCCTCGATCGCGGCAAGCGGCGCGACGCCGGCGTTGTTGATCAACACGTCCACCCGACCGAACGCCTCGACCGCACGGGCGACGATCTGCCCGGCCGCATCAGGCTGAGCCAGATCGGCCCGAAACGCAACGCAGCGTGTTGCGTCGTTCTCGACATCGTGACAGGTCCGCTCGAGCTCGGACTCCGTGCGGGCCACGGCCAGGATGTCATGGCCTGCCCGCGCCAAACGGAGGGCGGTTGCCCGACCGATCCCCCGTCCGGCCCCAGTGACGATTGCAGCTCGCTTGGCCATTGTTGGTCTCCATTGCGCGGTGGCTCGTGCGAGGATCCCCTCTCACGCCGGCGGACCGCCACGCACCGGTCCCTTCATCTCGTCAAGCTCGCGCTGATCCGTAGCGTCTGGTCACGATGGAGGGTCAGCGCCTCACCGAATCGTATGGACGCGACGGCACCTTCGAGTTCGTGCGTCATCCCAACCTCCGACGTCTTCGTACCGCCGACCTCGGTCAGACCGGCGGTCACGTTCCGCAGTCGGCTTCCCTCGGGGATTGCCAGTCGCAGCACGGAGAGCACAAGCTCGCCGTGTCGCACGGTGAGTGTGTCCTGCTGCATGTCCGCAGTCTGACTCTGCGTGAACGTACCCCAGGCGGCCGCGGTCGAGAAGAACGATCGGTGCTCGTCCGGATGCAGGACCGGGGCGAATGAGAGCTTCGCCGCGGGGCCGTCGTAGTGGAAGCCCTGGCACGCGAGGAGCAGCGACCAGGATGACATGGCCCGCGCGTAGTGCTCACCGCATTCGATCTCGCTGAACGGATTGCGGCGGGTGCCGTCGTAGCGCTCTCGCGCGCCTTTGACGAGGGCGAGCCCCTCCCGAACAAGCCCGTGGCGGATCATGGTGGCCGCCACCTGATACTCGACGCCGGTCCAACACTCGTCGGCATGCTGGAGCCGGTGCGTCGGCGGAGCACCCTTCGGCCAGGTGCAGTTGAGCAAACCCTTGTCGTAACTGCCGGCGAACCGGCGAGCCCGCCCAGAACGGAGCAGGCCCCTGTAATCGGTAATCCAGTTATGCTTGAAGACGGCACCCAAAGCCGAGCGAACCTTCTCATCCGGCAACAAGCTGGGCAGACCGAGCTGATCGATCCACCACTGCCCGAAAAGCTGGTCGGCGTGGCACCCGTCGCCGATCTCCGAACCGCCTTGCTGTACGAAGTATTCGCTGTTGTACGCCCGCGCCGCGAGCCCGTGCGCCCCACGATTCGCGAGATCCCGGTAGCGTTTCGCGCTCTCGGCGTCGTTCATGCGCCGAGCCATCTGCTCGGCCGCAAGCAGGGACGCGATGTACAGTCCGGTCGTGAACGGCGTCACGCCGGTGAGGTGTTGGTCGTAGGTGCAAAACTGCCGACCCCCAAGCAGTCCGTCCGCGTCACGATCCACGGAGGCGATCAGATACTCGACCGCCCGCCGGGCGTGAGGCCAGTACTGCTTCAGGAATACGTCGTCCGTCGTGTTGAGATGCTCGCGGTAAGTCTTGAGCACCGCACCGGCCTGGCCGTCAACGGCGGGCCGCGGGCCGGTGGAAACCGCGGGCACGGGAACCGTCACGCGCTGCCGCAACGAGCCGTCGCCATCCTGATGGAACTCGAACGCAGTCCGCCGCATGTTGCGCTCGAGCGAGGGGAACAGCCGGGCGATCGTCTGCACGTAGTTGAACACGTGGTTGCAGTTCATCGGACAGCAACCCGCACCTTCATAAGCGGCGAACGTACCGTCCGCGATCCAGAGGCACGTCTGCGAACGGATCGTCGAAGCGTTGGCGGCCAGACACTCGAGCAGGTAGTGCGGCAACGATGAGTCGAACCACGCATCGTGGAAGCGTCGTGTCTCGCCGTACAGCCGGTCGAGATCCGTGACGGCGTGGCGGGCGACGGCATCGGCGTCGGCGAACCGGACGGCGTAGCGGTTCCCGATGAAGGGCGCATCGCGCTTGGGCCGACGGCGTGTGCCGCCGCCGAGGTAATGGTTCGGGAAGTGCCAGGCGTACACGAAGCTGATCACGGTGCGCCCGCCGGGTTCGAGCCGCCGGGTGGCGCAGAGCGCAGCGTTGACCGTCATCCCTTGGGGGGTCGGCGCGTTCGGGCCTCCGTCGGACGCGAGTCGTCCGTGCTGCAACAACTGGGCCATGATTGCGTCGCGACTCGTCCACGCCGTACTTCGCGTCACGTCAGCTTCGCCGGTGGCGAGCGTCATGGTCCCGAACGAACGGTGCAGGGCCGGGCGACCTTCGGGGCCTTCGAACGACACACCGATCGCGGCGCCGACAACGGCCAGAATCGCGTCACGATCCTCCTCGGCCGGCGGCTCGAGATCACCGAGCCAGAGCACGACGCGCCCGCGACCCAATCGACGAGCCAGCACCACGGGCGCACCCGCACCATCGCGTCCGAGCACCTCGGTATCCTCCTTGAGCCGCAACCCGCCGAGTCGTGCCATCCGAGCGAAGCGCAGGCGGCCGCCGGGCGTCTCAATCACGGACTCCGCCGCATCCGTCGCGGGCAGCCTGAGGCGGCCGCTTCGCCCGACGTTGCGGAATCTCGCCGGCATCATGGCCCGCAGCACTGCTGCCTGCTCTTCGCCGAGGCGCGCTTCCGAAGCGTCGTCCGGAGGGCTTGCGTCCTCACCGCTTGCCGGAGTGCGGTGCCGATGCAATTCGGACGCGGCACGGACGAGCCGGTTGTCGCAGCCGGAAAGGATGAGCGTGGCACCCGTCTCGACAGCGTCCGCGATTTCGAGGATCGCCTCGGGCTCGATCGGCGTGCCCCGTCGCGCATCGGACCAGATGACGACGGCAGTGTCGTCCGGTCGTTCGTCGGAGGGAAACGCCTCGAACGGGCGGACGCGGAGGTTGGCTACCGGCCGCTGGCGATCTTCGGAGACCAGATCGTGATCGACGTAGACTCGCACGGGGCGACCGAGCCCGGCCGGCCTACCCGGCTCGGCCCGCAGCCGCGCGGCGGTAATGCCATCGTCGTCCCAGGCTTCGTTGACGTTCCGGCCGTAGTCGGCGCGAAGCACGCCCATCGAACCGCCGTGCCCCGAATGGCCAACCGCGTTCTGAAGCGTGGCCAGCAGGGAGACGTCGACGGTCTCGTCGGTGGTGTTGCGCACGTGAAAACGAAACACGACACACGGCAGAGCCGAGTCATCGGCGTCGAGCGGAATCAGGGGGTTGAACGCCTCCAACCGGACGGCGAGCGGCAGGATGGCGTCCGCATACTCGACGTTCACCAACGGGTACTGGGCCGTGACGCGAATCTCATCGACGCCGCCGGGAGATCCGATTCCGCGCGCGTGCAGCATGCGCGCAATCGGTGGGCGATCCCGTGCGACGGGCTTGACGCGAATCGCGAAGAACGAATCGTCAACGAACGAGGTCGGGTCGAAGTTGTTGAAGATCTGCCACTGCGTGAGTCGACCCGAACCGTGCAGCGCGATCGACCCGGTGCCGATACCGCCGAGGGGAAACGCGAAGTGCCGCAACGATGCCCCGTGGTAGATCGTCGGCGCGCCGCGCTGCTCGAGTGCGTCGAACCACTCCGCCGGCGGCGGCTTGCGCGCCGAGTCGGGGATGCGTGCGTTAGCATCCGCCGCGTCACCGGCACGCCCGTCCGCCGCCGAGGCCAGGGCCGTGGCGGCGGAGACCCGCAGGAAGGCGCGGCGCGACAGATCGTCGCATGCGCAAGTCCCCTCACCTTCGCACGTGGGGGCCGTCTCCGTCTGCCGTGGCTGACCTGTACTCATGACGTGGCGATTATCCCACCCCGCAGCCGGGTCTCAAGGCGCCGTCGATCCGGCGCCGCCCACGTCACCGCCGCTCCGCCCGCATTTCCGCGAAGATCGGCTGAGTTCTTGACACGGGTTGCCGAACCGACGATACAGGGCCAGTTGATCTCGCACGCTCTGAGACCGGGTCTGAGATGTTGATCGGTTGCGGCGCGCGGACACAACCGATCAGGAGCTCATCCGGTCATCGACCAAAACGACAACATTGCGACGGCTGACGACACGTCCGACGGTGTAATCCGCGTCCATCTGCCATTCCAGGTACGCGTCTTCTCGCTCACGTGGCTGAGCTATGCCTCGTACTACCTTACCCGCAAGAACTACAGCGTGGTCAAGCCCCGGCTGAGCACGGCCTTCGGTATCTCAGACGTGACGTTCGGCCACATCGAAACGTTCTACACGGCCGCGTACGCGATCGGGCAGTTCATCAACGGCGCGTTGGGCGATCGGTTCGGGGCCCGCCGCATGATCGGGGTCGGGATGCTGGCTTCGGCCGGCGCCGCCTGCGCGTTCGGGTCCGGAAGCACCGCCCTTCTCTTTCTTCTCGCCTACGGTCTCAACGGGTTCTTCCAGTCCACCGGTTGGCCGAACAACGTCAAAGCCATGACGCCATGGTTCGGGCGCAGGTCGCGCGGGAAGGTCATGGGTTTCTGGTGCACCAATTTCCAGGTGGGTCCGCTGGCCGCAACCGCGCTGGCCACGTTTCTCTTGGTCAATCTTGGCTGGCGAGCGTCGTTCTTCGTGCCGGCCATTGGCGTCGCCATCGTCGGACTCGTGATCCTCGCGCTGTTGGTCGAACGCCCCGAGGATCGCGGGCTGCCCCCGATCGACACAGAAGATGAACCCGCGCCGTCGACGCCCGCCGAGACCGCCCCGCGCAGGATGCCCTTCCTCGAGGTGGTGGCCACGCCCGCTGTCTGGTCACTCAGCACGGCGTATTTCGGCGTCAAGTTCATTCGCTACAGCCTGTGGTTCTGGCTCCCGCTCTATCTCGTTCGAGTGCTCGGCTACGACGAAGGCCAGGCGGGCTACTTGTCGATGGCGTTCGAGGTGGGCGGTATCGTCAGTGCCATCGTCACGGGTTGGGTCTCCGACCGCTTCTTCCCCGGCCGGCGGGCGCTGCTGATGGCTCCGATGCTCCTCGGTCTGGCCGGGGCGGTCTGGCTCTACCAGGTCGTCGGCGGCCTCGGTTGGCTCGTGAACTTCGCCGCCATGGCCCTCGTGGGGTTCCTGCTCTTCGGCCCGGACGCCCTGATCTCGGGGGCGGCCGCCCAGGATGTCGGCGGGGCCCGCGGGGCCGGCTCGGCAGCCGGGATCATCAACGGGGTCGGGTCGTTCGGCGCGGTCCTTCAAGGGCTCGTCGTGCCGAAAATCAGCAAGGCATGGGGCTGGAACGCGCTCTTCCTCGTGTTCGGCGTGATGGCCACGATCTCGGCGTGCCTGCTGCTTCCGCTGGCAATACGGCGGACCCCACCACGCGAAACGCCACAGGCCGACTGACGCCTCGCAGCCAGTCCGCAATCCGCAATTCAAACGGTCCGCACGGCGGACCCTACTTGGCCGTGTCGAGGAGCGTGATGAACTCGCGCATGAAGGGTGTGTTGTCCATCCAGACCCGTGCGGTGACGAGGTTGCCGTCGACAACGACCGGCTGGTCGGAGTATTCGGCCCCGGAGAAGGTGGCGTCGAAGGCGCACTTGGCGACGGTGGTGACCTTGCGGCCGCGAATCACGTCGGCCGCGGCGATGATCTCGATCCCGTGACAGACCGACGCCACCGGCTTGTTGGCCTCGAACATCTGCCGCGTGATGCGCATCAGGTCCTGGTCGTAGCGCAGATACTCGGGCGCCCGCCCGCCGGAGATGACCATCCCCGCGTATTCGTTAGGGTCCACGTCGCGGAACGCGATGTCCGACTGCAAGTGGTAGCCGGCGGTCTCCCGCGTGATGTCCCACGTCGACCCCGGCGGGATTTCGTGCAGCACCATGTGATACAGCCGCTTCTCCGGCGCGGCGACCACCACCTCGTACCCGGCCTCCGGCAGCCGGAAGTACGGGTACATCGTGTCGAGTACTTCCGTGGCGTCACCGATGATCAGCAGGACTTTGCTCATGGTCCGATCCTCGCTCCGCAGACAGTAGGTTCACGCCGGAAAACGTACCCGATGCACACGGTACTCACAAGCCGAGTGCAGCGGGAACGGAAAACGGGTGAGTGGTGCGAAGCGAGAAGTCCGCGGGTGCCACTGGCGCGGGTGCCCCATCCTTGCATGCCGAAGGCGTGACAAGGGTGGGGGACTGACGAGACGGGCGTGCAGTCCGTCCCCCACCCTTCGCAACAGCAGCGAAGGATGGGGCACCCGGCATCGACGGAGTCGTATCGCGACCATCACAGAACGGGTGCCACTGGCGGCTTGCCCGCCAGTGCTGAGCACCGAGCACTCACGGGTGAACACGGACAGGCACGCTGCCCGTGGCACCCGATTGCCGGTCTCTCTGCAGTCACTTGGCCTTGCGTTTGGCGTTGCCGCCGGCGGCTTGTCGTTGGGCTTCGGTGGGCAGCCCGTCGAGGCGTCTCTTCAAGTCGTCGAAGAGGCTTCGGATCGGGGCGAGGACGTCTTCCTTCTCCTTGGTGTACCGCTTCTTGGTCTCGGGATCGTCCGCACTGCGAATCCTGCGGTCGATCTGGGCCAACTGGTCGGCGCGGGTCTCACGCATCTGGAGGGCCCGGTCATAGAGCTGGTCCAGGATGCTCAGCGCGGACGTCTCCTGTGTGGTGTCAAGCTTGTACCGTGTGATGAACTGGCGAACGTAACGTTCCCACTCGTCCAGGTTCCCGGCTACCTCAAACAGCGGATCGCGTGGCGCGGGCCGGCCCTGTCCCTCCTCCGGGGGTCCCGGGTCTTGGGCCGGTTCCGGTGCCGGCCTTTCGCGCCGGTCGCCGGCGGTCAACTGTGGCTGCTTGTGCATCGGATCAGTGTCCAGACCCCAGTCGGCGGGATCCCACTCGCCTCGCTCCCAGCGGTCCATCATCTGCGCGATCTCATGTGTGCGCCGGTCCCACGACCGCAGATCTCTGTTGATGGCTGCAAGCTGGTTCGGCCGCAGGCGCGTTTGCATCCGCTCGGAGATGTTCGACAGACGCTCCTGCCACTCGCGCATGAGCGGCTTGCCGACCTTGGACCACTTCGCGACCTGCTCGGGCGTGAACGCCTTCCCCCGCGAGCGGGTCGAAACCATCTCTCGACTCTGCTCGAGCAGGTCGGGGGAGTGCTTCATGAAGAAATTGAACGACTCCCAGGCCAGCATGGCCCGCAGTTGTTGTTTCTGCGACTCGTCCATCTGGTACCGCCGAGCCATCAGCTCGACCAGCTTGTTGAACCGGCCCGTCGCGTCCCACGGCGGGATCTTCGTGACCTCGGTGGAGATCTGCCGGGCGAACTGGTCGGTGGCATTGTCCCAGCCGTTGCGCTCGAAGATCCGATTCGTGGAGTTGATGATCAAGTCGGACTGCTTCTTCCACGGACCGAGCTTCTTGGTGTCTTCGTTCAGCTTGCGGATTTCCTGGAAGACCTTGGTCTCGGCCTCCTGGACCTCGGGCGGCTTCTGCTCCCGCCGCGGGGGCCGCGACGTACGGGGGGCGGGCGGGCCCATGAAATCATCGGCCGGCGCCTGTCCGGCCGAGCGCCTCTGGCCCAACACGGGAAGGATCATCGTGACTACGAGTAAAGCAACCGTTTTCCGCATCTTATTGGTACTCCCAGAGCCCGTCACATTGTAGTTCCCCCCTTGTGGCATTCCAGTGCCACGGACCGCGCACCAATCCAATTCCTGATACACCGGCCGCGGCCTCCGGCTGCACGTCAGCGGCCGAGAAACCCACCGCCCGAGCCGCGACATTCATGCCGCGCGGTGTGCCGACGTGGGCTCCGCGCGGGATCAATCCCGCGGCTCGGGTGGTCTCGGACGGGTGCCCCACCCATCGCGGCTGTTTGCGATGGGTGGGGGACGGACGGCTTCCGATCGGTCCGCTACCCCTGACAAGCAGCCGTCAGGGATGGGGCACCCGCCACCCGCACCACACGGTCCGTCCGCGCCGGGGCGATTCGGCCAAAGCGCGAAGTCCGAGATTGCATCCGGCGTCAGATTGGTTCTAATCATGCGTTCGGACACTTATGGCGCGATCGTGAGACGAATCCATGCATACTCCTACCGTCATTCTGCGGGGTTTCTCCCGGCCTGACCTCCGACGAGCGTGTGCGGTCCTGGTGATTGCCGCGGCCGGGTTCACGTCCACCACGAACCCGCCGACTGCTCGCGGCCAGGCTCCCGCCACCGCGAAGCGGCCGCCGGCCGTGCTGCACAGCCTCGTCCTCGAGCCTTCCCAGGGTCGGCCCAAGCTGCTCGCCCCGGGCGACACGTTCTACTTCGTGCTTCGGCTCTCGCCGGACCTCGGGGCCACGATCTTCGTCTCGCTCGTGCATTCCGAGCTCGCCTCGGTCCGCCACGAACTGAGCCCGCAGGGCTCGCTCTCGGTGGTGCAGGAGACCTACGGCACGCTCGTGTTTCCGATCCCGGCCGACGCCCGCGAGGGGCTATACGACATCGAGGTCCGCGGTGACGGCTGGACGCACCGGCAACCACACTGCGTCCAGGTGGTCGAGAAGTTCCCGTCGAAGTTCCGCTTCGTGCACCTCTCGGACATGAACATCGACGATCCGTCGGCCCCGCAGTTCGATCCGATGCTGCCGGCCGAGGTCAACCTGCTCGCCCCGGCGTTCATCGTGGCCACCGGCGATTTCACCGAATGGGGCCGGCTGCTCGACAACGCCGGCGACTGGACGCGCGTGCTGAAGTACTTCGAGGAGTTTGACGCCCCCGTCTTCATCGTCTGCGGGGACCACGACCACCAGGCCAGCTACACGCCCCAGGTGGCCAACAGCCCGCTCGGCTCGTTCGACTACGGCAACTACCACGGCCTGCTGCTGCTCGACCACTCGGCCCACCGGCTCAGCGTCGATCAGATCCAGTGGCTTCGCAAGGATCTGGCCGCCCACCGCGACAGCGCGTTCAACTTCATCGTGGTCCATAACGACGAGTTGGACGTGCTCGACGCTCTGGCCGACGGCGAGCACCGGGCCGCGTACATCAAGGAGCACAAGCTCGCCATGGTCATCACCGGCGGGCACACCGACTGGGACTACACCGAGTTCGCCGAGAAGCTGACCGGGCTCGAAGGACTGCACTACATCCGCACGCACCAGTCGAGCACCGCCCTCCGCGACCGAGCCACCGGTGTCAGCCACTACCGCGTGATCGAAGTCGACGGCGACCAGATCTCGTACGCCTATCCGGACGACACGGCAACGGCCAAGGCCCAGCACTCGATTCCGGTTGGCCGACTGCGGGCCTTCCTCGACGGACCCAACGACGGCTCACGGACGCGGGTGACAGCCACCATCCAGAACGCCCTCAACCAACGGTTCGACAACGGCCGGATCTGGGTGCGGGTGGCCAAGAAGGCTGACGCGAAGGCCCGACCCGAGGTGGCGGGCGGACGGTTGAATCAGGTGCTCGACGGCGGCTCGTTCTGGCTGTGCAGCGTGGGGTTCGATGTGCCCGACAAGGGCGGCACCCGCGTGATGGTCAGCACCGACGGCGGACTTCCCGCGGCGGTTCAGCTCTCGGTCTCGCTCGACGGCCCGCGGGAGCTGGCCTTCGCACCGCAGCGCACGCCGTTCGGGATGTCGTATTACTCGTCGTCGGCGGAGCTGTCGCTCGGGCTGAGCAACCAGTCCGCGGCCCCGATCAAGGCCTGGCCCGTGGTGCGGCTCAACGGCAACGTCGTGCCCATCGACGAAGACCACACCGACAGTTGGCCGGTCGAGCTGCCGGCCGGCGAGAGCCGGCAGATCCCGCTGCGCCTCGCACTGGGCCGGGTCTCTGAGGGTGAGCACGCGCTCCAGGTCTTCTTCCTCGAGGACCCGCTCAAGCGCGTGACGACGTTCCCGGTAACGCTCGAGATCGCCCCGGCCGGAACCTACGACGCCCCGGCCCCGAAGCCGCCGACCAGCGCACCGGCAGAGCCGACGACAGAGTCCGCGCCGACGACGCAACCGGCCGGCGATGAGGGATAATAAGGGATGAAGGGTGAGGGATGGGCGGCACGCTCGACGCACCATCGCTCATCCCTTGTGCACACCTCGATCCCCCTTCACCTGCTCAACTGTTCTCCTGATCTCCTACTCTCGCGGCCGTAGGGCCGCGCCCCGTTCCCTGTTCCCCGCTGTTCAAGGGCAATCGCACGCCGGCCTAGCCGGTAGGCCCTCGCCGTGCCAGCCGCCGGTGCCGTCGGGGTTCATCCCCTCGCCGTTCGTGCCGTTCCAGATCTGGCCGAACGTCGTGGCGTCGTTGAGGTTGACCTGGCCGTCGCCGTTGAGGTCGGCCAGCTTCACGGCCCCGTTCGGGAACAACTGACCGAATCGCGTCGGGTCGTTGCCGTTGGTCTGGCCGTTGCCGTCGAGATCGCCGGGCAGGTGGGCAATCTGGAAGCACACTTCTGCCTGTGCTCCCGAGGTGTCGCCGGCGACCGTCAGCTCGACCGTCGTCCATTCCGCCAGCTCGATCGGCCCACTGAGCTGCACCGCGTGCAAACCACTGCCAAGCTGCGTCAGCCCAACCACCGACGGCGGCGCACCGCCGGTGGAGCTGATGCACGAACCCACGAGTGAGACTTCTTCGGTCACGAGGATGTCCACCGTGTCGAAGTCCACCCGCCGGGACTTGGGCGAGATGAAAACCGTCGCAAGCGGTCCCAGCCCGTCACAGATGTGCTCCAGCCTGGGACCGACATACTCGTGCGCGCCCATGTCGACGATGAGCGGATAGTCCGGCAGGTCGGGGACGCCGTGGTCGTCGGCCAGCGGGTGATCGAAGAACCGCGCGGCGCCGCCCAGATCCAGCGGCGTGCGCTCGCTGGTGTCGCCGTCGCCGTCAAGGTCGGCAGTGTCAGCCGGCACGGCCGTGTTGTCGCCTGCGTCGATGCAAGGGGAGTTGAGGAGCAGACGCAGATCGCCGTAGTCGTCGTCCACACCGTCCCAGTCGCCGTCGGGCCCCGGATCGGGGTAGCGAACAAACAGCGGATCGTCGTCGATATTGCCGTTGGCCGCCCCGCCGAACGGAATGCTCCCATCGTCGGGATCGTCGTCCTGAATGCAACTGTGGGTAACGACCGGTGTACCGCTCGTTATGTGGATTTGGGCTGACTCGTCACTCCCGTCGTCGTCTGTATTGCCCCAGAGGACACAGTTGACCAACGTTGGGTCGCTGTTGTCGTTGTACATCCCCCCGCCCGATCGGCCGGCATTTCGGGACAACGTGCAGTGGACGAGCACCGGACTGCTGTCTTCGTTCGCGATGCCTCCCCCTCTCATTGGAGGGCCCAACACACCGCCACCGAACGGCGCGTTTCCAACGAAGCCGCAGTTGATCAGCGTGGGATTGCTGCCGCCCGAGTTGACCATGCCTCCCCCTCGGTACCAAGCGTTGTTGCCGCGAAAACAGCAGTTGATCACGGTCGGGCTGCTGCCGGCCGAGTTGGCCATGCCGCCACCGGAGTACCCACCCCAATTGGCTTGGAAGAGGCAGTTGATCACGGTCGGGCTGCCGGCCACATTCTCCATTCCGCCCCCTTGCCCCACCCAGCCGCCCAACCGGGACCAATCGAACGCGTAGCCCGCGGTGACGGTGCACCCGTCGAGGACGGCGGTCGCGTCGGTCCCGCTGCCGGTCACCACGTGCAGACTGTTGCGCTCGTTGTCGGGTTCCGCACCGTCGTCACCGCCCAGATCGCCGGTGAGGACGGTCTCGTTGTTCGGGTCGGTCAGGTCACGGTCGGCAAGGTTGGCCTCGTTGCCGGCGAAGCCACCGTACACGGCCAGCCCGCTCCGAAGCTGGAAGCTCAGATACTTGCTGCCGCTGGGGTCCCGAAGCCCCCCAGGGTCTGTGGGTGGCGGTGGCGGAGCGGGCGTGTACGTCCCGGCGGCCACCCAAATCTCGGTCACGGCACCCTCGCTGAGCGCAGCGGCGGTCAAGGCGTCCCGCAACTCAGTCATGGCATCCGCCCAACTTGTGCCGCTGAATCCCAGAGGAACGCTCGCGTCCACGTAGAGACGCGACGGCAGCGCGCCGCTTCCGAACTCGTAGGCGCCCATGTCGACGATGGCGGCGGCTTCGGGCGGATTGCCCGTGTTCGGCGTCGCCGGGTCGTCGACCGTACGGAGAGAACCGTCCAGGTCGACCGCGGGCAGCGGCTGGATGCCGGGGGCGCGCGCATCCGTGTCGGCTGTGTTGTCCCCCGCGTCGATGCACGGCGATCCGGTGCCGAGACGATAGTACGTGACTTCATACGTCTCGGTGCCGCTGGCCAGCGAAGCGAAGTCGCCCCAAGTCGTGATCGTCGTGTCGGCGTTCGACACGATGAGCGCCTGCAACGCCTGCGCGGTGTCCGGATTGAGGAAACTCCCGGCCAACTCGTCGAGAGTAAGACCCGCGCCGACGTCCGTGAACGTTGTCTGTCCGGTGGTCGGATCGTACGTCGCCGCGGCAGTCCAGGTGCCCGTCGGCCCGCCAGCGAACGCCGGGGCGTCGCCGATGTTGCCGTCGCCGCCGAGCGCCCCGGACAGCCCCTGGATGCAACTGTAGTTCACCGTCGTGGCACCATCGATCTGGGCTTCCTCGTCGGTCGCACCGCCACCGGCAACGGTGTTGCCCCACAGCACGCAATTGGCGACGCTTGGGTCACCGACAATGCCCCCTCCGCTGTTGGCGGCGAACGTGCAATTCGTCACGGTGCCCTCTCTGCCCGTGCTGTACTGCCCGAACAACCCGCCGCCGGCATCGCCGGCGACGTTCCCGACGAAAGCACAGTTGGTGGTCTTCCCGCCCCGGAGGAATACGGCTCCGCCGTAGACGTCCGCGGAGTTTCCGCTGAACGTGCAGTTGAGCACCGCCGCGCCACTTGTGTCGGCAGACAGTCGGCTGTGGATCGCGCCGCCGCCCTCGCGGCCGCCGACGACAGTGTTTCCGGTGAACGTGCAGTTGGTGGCCGTCATGTTGCCCTGATCGTTGGCAACCGCGCCGCCGCCCGTGTACCAGCCACCGCAGACGGCCAGATTGCCGCTGAATGTGCAGTCAGCCAGCGTGGTGATGCACACTTGACCATTGTTCCTGGCGGCCACGGCGCCGCCGGTGCCGGTGGCAGACCCTGCGACACCCGCGGAATTGCCGATGAATAAGCATTCGTCGATCTCCGTGTACGTCTCGCTGTATCGGAACACGTCGTGTTCACTGTAACTGCCGACTGCCCCGCCCTCGTTTCCGGTCCGATTGGACAGGAATCGGCAACGGAGCAGCGCCACCCGGGCACCCATGTTGAAGATCCCGCCGCCGCCTCCATCGAGGGAAGCCCCTGCTATGGGGAACGCCACATCTCCATCCGCCCAGTTGTCAGTGAACGCACAGTCGGTGACGGCCAAGCGACCAAGCTCGAAAACGGCCACGCCACCGCCGGCGCCGGCCAGATTGCTCGTGAACGTCGACTCGGTGATCGCCGAGTCCCCGGCGCTCCACATCGAGACCGCTCCCCCGTTACCGCCCGCGTTGACCGTGAATGTGCAGTCGGTGATCTTCAGGCTGCTCGTGTCGCTGCTACCCCAACCGCCGGAATGGATTCCGCCGCCCCCACCCAGGCCGGCCACGTTTCCGTTGAAGGTGCAGCGTGTGATGCTCAGGCTGACCTCGTGGTCGTCTCTCGTCGTTGTGTCTTCGCTGTAGATGCCGCCGCCGTGCGGATAGGCAAGACCGCTTGGGATCAAGGCAGAGTTCCCGACGAACGTGCAGTCGGTGATCGTGGGGCTGCCGTCGATGTTGTAGATCGCGCCGCCGGCGTCCAATGCTCGGTTGCCGGCAAACTCGCAGTTCATGAGGGTCGGGCTTCCCTGCTCGCTGTACAGGCCGCCACCCGCGTCGTCGGGAGAGGAACCATCCGCGTTGCCGCCGGTCACGGTGAAGCCATCGAGGACGGTCGATGAGACCGTGCCGCTACCGGTGGCGACGTGGTAGCTGTTTTCGCCGGTGTTGTTGCCCTCGCACATGAGGTCGATGAAGCCCCGCGTGGTTTGCGCGCCATATGTTGCACCCACGCGAATCAGATACGTGGTTCCCGCGGTCACGGCAGCCGTCGCTGGGACGGAGGGATTCTGGCTGCACTCCCCCGGTCCGGCAGGTGGGCAAACGCCGGCCTCGTAGATGGCCGCCCCGAATCCCTTGCCGATGCGGGCCGAGAGCGTGCCCGTGCACGACGCCGTGTACAGGAACCAGACGTCCTGATTGTGGATGCAGTAGTTCTGCTCCCCGTCCAACGTGGCATCGGTGGTGTCGAACAGGGTCCGGCCCTCACCGATGGGCACTGCCGTCGCGCAGTCGTCGCTCGGCACCACGAAGCCGTTGAAGGCCCACCGATCGTCGGCGGCAAGGTCACCGCTGAGGACCGTGCCGTTGGTCTCGGGGTCCGGGTCGCGGGCGTCGAAGGTGCCGTCCCTGCCGCCGGTGGGAAACCCGCCGTAGATCTCGACGTCGTTGATAAGCTGGAACGTGGCGGCACGGTCACCCGATCCGGGCGAGTGTACCCCACCGGTAGGCGCAGAGCCCCCGTCGGGCATGTAAGCGCACTCGGCCACCCAAACCTGCACCGGGCTAACGGGGCCGGCAATGCCCGACGCGGCCGCCAGCGCGTCCTGGAGGTGCGGGTACGCCTTGGCCCACGTCGAACCATCGGGCGAGGGGTCGCTCGCCGTGCAGTCCACCCGCAGGATCGTCTGGGCCTCGGCCCCCTGCGCGCAGAGGACAATTGACGCAATCATGAAAGCACAGACATGTCTCATCGTGAACATCCTCCCTTGCCACCCCCTGACGCGTTCCGCCCGGACGTTGAGTATCCCATGGCGGCCGAGGAAATGCAACACAAATTCTCCAGATGTATCAAGCAGTACCACAACATCGTGGGTACGTGACCCGCGCACGCCGGCTCCCGTTCCCCGATCCCTGTTCCTGTTCCCTGCTGTTCAAGGGGCCGGCAGCGACGCCCCCTGCCACGCGTCGTGGCCGGAGGTGCCTTGCCAGAGTTGGCCGAAGAGTGTCACGTCGGTCAGGTTAGCCTGGCCGTCGACGTTGAGGTCGATCCGATCGCGCTGCGGGTTGGCCGGGTCGGCGTTGAACAGCACGCCGAAGGCGGTCACGTCGCACATGTTGACCTCCCCGTCGCCGTTGATGTCGTCGGGCAAGTGACCCAGACGCAGTTCGAACGTTGACTCACCCCCGGTGGCCCCGGCCACCGTCAACGTAATGATCGCCCAGTGACCCACCGGGATTGCTTCTGTGAGCTCGACACGGTGAATCCCTGCACCGTCATGCGTCAGCGAACTCACCGCAGGCGTCAATGCGCCCCCGGAGGTCACCACACTCGATCCGACCAGGCTGACCGCCTGATCGACCGCGATCTCGAACGTGTCCAGGCCCACATCCTCGGCCTTGGGTGAGATCAGCGTCGACGAGCCGTCCACGACCTCGGTGCCGCCGATGATCCGCAGCAGCGTCGGCAGGGCCGGCCCCTCGTACGCACCCATGTCCACAATCGGTGGGGTACCGTTGCCGGTGTCCGCGGTGTCAGGATCATCCTGAAACCGCGGCGCACCGGCCAGGTCGAACGGTGTGGGTTCGCCTACGTCGCCATCGCCATCAAGATCGGCCACGTCGGGCGGCACGGTCGTGTTGTCACCCGCGTCGATGCAAGGCGAACCCGGCAGCAGCCGCAGGTTGCCGAAGTCATCATCAATACCGTCCCACTCACCGTCCGGGCCGGGGTCCGGGCTACGCGCGAAGAGCGGGTCATCGTCGATGTTGCCCGTGCCGGGATACACGCTCGCGTCGTCCGGATCGTCATCCTGGACACAAGTGTACGTGGCGGCAGCCACGCCGAGATCGTTCCGAATCTGCGCCGACGCGCCGGAATTCGTGCCGTGGTCATCCGTGTTGCCCCACAAGACGCAATTGACGAGGAGTGGATTGCTGTCGGCGTAGTTGAACATGCCGCCGCAGACACCGTCGGCCGCATTCGCAGCAAACGCACAATTCACGAGCGTCGGGCTGGAGTTCTCATTGTGCATCCCGCCACCGTGCCCGCGAGTGCAGGCACGACGGCCGCAGCGCTCGCGTGCCACGTTGCCGACGAAGGCGCAGTTGGTCAGTGTCGGGTCGCCTTCGACGTTGCACATTCCGCCGCCCTGCCCACCGTTGGCCACGTTCCCGCGGAACGTGCAGTTGGTGAGTGTGGCGTCACTGTTCTGGTGGTACACCCCCCCGCCTCGCTCCCCGGCTTCGTTGCCGCGGAAGCTGCAAGCAGTCAGAGTCGGATTTCCTTGCGAGTTGAACATGCCTCCCCCTTCCAGGCCTGCCACGTTTCGTTCGAACGCGCAATCGCGCAGCATCGCGTTGCCGTCTGAGCCCTCGTGCAGGGCGCCGCCGTAACTGCTTGCGTAGTTCTCCTTGAATACGCAACCTGTGAGGGTGGGGCAACAAAGCCCCGATGTGTGGATCGCGCCGCCGAGTCCGTGCTGCACGCTTCCAATGGCGCCGATTAGCGGAGTGCCGCGGGCCGCGTTGTGCATGAAGCGGCAGTTGACGATCGTCGGGCTTGCGCTCGTGATGGCCATGCCGGCGCCGCTGGCGTCGCAAGCGCGGCCCCCGATGGACGAGTATCCACCGGTGATCGTGAATCCATCGAGCACGGCCGTAGCATCCACTTCGGATGCGACGACGACGCTGCACGCATTGTCGAGCCGCGTCGGATCGGTGTCGGAGTCGTGGGGATCGAGGACGGCGGTGTCGTCACCATTGAGATCGCCGCTGAGGACCGCCACATTGGCGGCCGGGTTTCGCTGTGTCAGTTCGTTCTCCCGACCCGCGAAGCCGCCGTACAGTGCAACGCCGTTGCGCAGTCGGAAGGAGGTCCTCCGGTCACCGGCTCCCCGGTCCGGTGTGTATGTGCCCGTGGCGACCCATATTTCGACCGGACCCATGGACGGCGGACGAGCCGCGGCAACGTCGAGACCGTCCTGCAAGTCCCGCAGTGCGCCCGCCCAGCTTGCTCCGTCTCCGCCGTCTGCGGCGTTCGCATCGACATACACGATGCCGCCAATGTGTTCGCAGGCATCCCCGACGCCGTTTCCGTCCGCATCCTCCTGCCCGAGATTCGACACGCTTGGGCAGTTGTCGCACGCGCTGCCCACACCGTCGCCGTCGAGGTCCCATTGGTCGGCGTTGGCGATCAAAGAGCAGTTGTCGACATCATTGGTAACGCCGTCGCCGTCAGCGTCGTCGTCGCAATCGTTCGGAATCCCGTCTCGGTCTGCGTCCAGCCGGTCATCGAAGCCCGGACAGGCATCACACGGATCTCCCACGTCGTCCCCATCGGTGTCCGTCTGGTCGATGTTGGCGACGGTGGGACAGTTGTCGCAACCATCCGGGAGGCCGTCGCGATCGCCATCGACTGCGTCGTCGAAGCCCATGCATACGTCGCAGCCGTCCGCGACACCGTCGCCGTCGGCATCCAGGCGATCGTCGAAATCCGGGCACGCATCACACGCGTCTCCGGCTCCGTCATCATCGCCGTCGTTCTGGCTCGGGTTCGCATCATATGGGCAGTTGTCCGTAGCGTTGGGCACGCCGTCTCTGTCGATATCGTCGGTTGTTTCCATAGCCCCCATGTCCACGCTGCTGTCGAAGACGCGGGGCCTGCCCTGAAGGTCGATCGGCAGCAACTCGCTCGTGTCACCGTCTTCGTCGAGGTCGAAGCAGTCGGTCGGGAGGGCCGTGCTGAGACCGGCATCGATGCAAGGAGACCCGACGCGCAGGCGCACGTCACCGAGGTCGTCGTTGTCACCCACGCCCCAGCCGTCGTCGCCGTCGTCGGGTTCGCGGACGAACTCCGGGTCGTCGCCGATGTTGCCGTTTCCGGAGAATTCATAGAGATCCTCGATGCAAGAGGACACGACTTCCGGCGTCCCACCGACGATCTGAGAAAACTCGCGTCTTCCCCAGGTGTCGCGGTTACCCCACAGGATACAGTTGACAAGGGTCGGGCTTGCCTCGTGCCACTCCGCGTCGTTGTGGACCCCGCCGCCCACCGTCGCGGTGTTGCCGCTGAAACTACAGTTCACCAGGGTCGGACTCGTTCCAACGTTGTGCAGTCCGCCTCCTGCTTCGCCTGCGACGTTGGCAACAAAGACACAGTTGACCAACGTGACATCGGCGATGTTGCTGGTGGACAAGCCGCCGGCGCGGCCCGAGGCCGTATTCCTGCGGAATACACAGTTGACGAGCATCAGATGACTGTCTCCCGCAACTCCCATCCCGCCGGCGACGCTCTCGGCCGCGTTGTCGCAGATCGTGCAGTTGACAAGCGTGGGGCTGCCAAAGTCGACGTCAATGCCGCCACTGTAGCGGCCATAGTTCTCCCGGAACGTGCAATCGCGGACGGTGGGTCTCCCGACGAAGATGTGCATCCCCGCGCCACGACGGTGCTGTGGAGCCGTGGCTCCGTTGGCGTGGCCACCCGAGATCGTGAAGCCGTCAAGTACCGCCGTGCGATCCGCTCCGTCGCCCGTGACGACGTTGTGGCTGTTCTCGCCGTTGTTCGTGAAGCCCGGCTCGTCATCGCCGTTCAGGTCGCCACTGAGTGTGGTCTCGTTCGAGGGGTCGGCCGGATCTCGCGCTTCGAACCCGCCGTTGCCGCCGCCAGAGGGAAAGCCACCGTACAGGGAAACGCGGCTGACGAGTTGGAATGTGGCCGTCCGGTCGCTCTCTGCGGTGGGCGTGTAGCGGCCCGCCGCCACCCAAACCTCGGGTCGTGTGGTCTCTCCGGGCATCTCGGCCGCCGCCGAGAGTGCGTCCTGCAAGTCGTTGTAAGCGTCGGCCCAACAGGAGCCGCCGTTCGCACCCTCCGCGCCGGCATCGACAAACAGTACCGGCGGGCCGTCGTTGTCGTCCTCGTGAGCCGTGATAAAGCCGTCGACGATGCCCGCTGCGGTCACGCGAATCTTCGCGGTCCCGTTGAACCGATCGTCATCCTCGGCCGCCCCGAGCGATACCGGCTGGGGGGTTGAGAAGTCGCCGGGGTTGTAGATCAGCGATGCCCCCGACTGGATGGTGATGTCCTCATCACCGTCCACCACCGATACCTGAACTTCGACGATGCCGGGGGGCTCGCAAGCCAGGGCCACCGTGAATGCCTCCGCGGCACCCTCCGGGACGACTGTCGGATTCGCGGCGATGACGAAGCCCTGGTGTGGTCCCTCGTAGGCACCCATGTCAACCACTCCGTCGACGATGCGTACGTTGCCCTCGAGGTCGGCGGAGGGCAGGGGCGGCAGAGTGCTGTTCGTGCCCGTGTCGAGGCATGGAGAGCCGCACATGAGATGCAGGTCGCCGAAGTCGTCATTGTCGCCGCACCCCCATCCGTCGCCGCCGTCGTGCGAGGCTCGGACGAACCGTGGATTGGCATCCGTGTTCCCGGTCCCTCCCGCCCCGCTCCAGCCGCCCTGGACGCAACTATTGGTGACCGTCGGATCCGCCCCAATCACGGTGATCTGGGCCGATGTGGCCACCCCGTCGGCGTCGCGGTTTCCCCAGAGGATGCAGTTGGTGAACATCGCGTTTGCGCTGGTGATTGCGGTCCCACCGCCGCGGGCCGCGGCTGTGTTGGCGGCCAATGTGCAGTT
>CAYMME010000013.1:0-36757 GCA_964391465.1 uncultured Planctomycetales bacterium | reverse complement strand
GAAGACCAGTCTAACTGCCATTTTGGCATGGCGCCACTTTATTGGCGCACACCCGCAGGCGGGCGGGTGCATCTCATGAATCGTGGCACCACCACACGTGATGGGTGCCACTGGCGGCTTGCCCGCCAGTGTTTCCCGCGGTCCAGGTGTGGTGAGCACGGGCAGGCAAGCTGCCCGTGGCACCCGGCTGCCACCGAATTTGAGATGCACCCGAGCACGACCATTCATCCGCTTGTCGGGTCGTGGCGGTGAACGTGCGGGTGCCCCATCCTTGGCACGCCGAAGGCGCGACAAGGGTGGGGGACTGACCGGGACTGCGTTGTTCCGTTCCCCACGCATCGCACACTGCCGCGATGGATGGGGCACCCAGTGCGACAACGGTCTCGCACGCCGGTTGACCAAATGGTTGGTTTGGGCCGGACAATCCGCTAGCATTTCGGCGCCCGAAGCCGGCGGTCCGCGGCGCGGATCACCAGGCGGTGTGAGGGACCGGTTGGCCGGGTGGTACCAGTCGTCGGACATACGGAAAGGGTAGGGTCGCCTTTTGTCGGGAATCCTGAACACGCTCGATCTCGCGGTGTGCGGCGGGGGAATCCTCCTCGTGATGGTCATCGGCATGGTGGCCTCGCGCAAGGAGGACGACACCAAGGACTTCTTCCTCGCCGGCCGGATGATCCCCTGGTGGGCCATCGCCGGTTCCATCTTCGCCACCAACATCTCGTCCAACCACGTCGTCGGCTTCGTGGGCACCGGCTACAGGGAGGGCTTTGCCCAAGCCAACTTCGAGTTCGGGGCGGTGGCCGGGCTCATGGTACTCGGCTACTTCCTGATGCCGCTGTACCGCAAGATGGGCGTCTTCACGCTTTCCGAGTTCCTCGGCCGGCGCTACGACGAACGGGCCCGCGTGCTCTACTGGGTCGTCGGCCTGATCATGATGGTCGCCATCCAGATTGTTGCGACGCTCTACGTTGGTGCCCGAACGCTGACCACGCTCGTCCTTGGGACACCCTTCGGAGACTGGCTGACAGAGCTGGGGCGGTCCGTCATGCCAGGCACTGACGCCGAAGTGTTCATCTATTACGTCGGCATCGCCGTCTGCGCTCTCATCACCGGTACATACACCGTGTTCGGGGGACTGAAGGCCGTGATCTGGACGGACACGATTCAGGCCGTCCTCTTGCTCGTGGCCAGCGCGTTCATCGCCGTCCTCGCGATCTACCACCCCGCGGTTGGGGGACTCGGGAACCTGATCCACCTCGAGGATGAGCGTTTTCATGTGTTCTTCGACTGGGATCACGAAACGCTTCCTTGGACCGGCGTCCTGACCGGACTCATGGTTTTGCACTTCTACTACTGGGGCACGAACCAGTTCATCGTCCAGCGGACGCTCGGCGCTCGAACGGATTGGGACGGACGCATGGGGCTGGTTGTCGCCGGCTTCTTCAAGCTCCTGATTCCATTCACCACCGTGGTGGCCGGGATGGCGGCCGTTCATGTGCTGCGGCAGGAGCATGCCGGCGGTACTGTCGCGCTCCTCACGGAGCTGTGTGATGCAAACGGCAATCTGAAGAACGACAACGACACCTTCACCGCCCTCGCGGTGACGCTGCTTCCCGCCGGATACGGAATGATGGGAGTGGTGCTCACCGGATTGCTCGGTGCGATCCTCTCCTCGTTGGACTCGATGATGAACTCGTCGTCGACGCTGTTCACGTTCGACATCTACAAGCGGTACCTGCGCAAGGACGCGTCAGAGCGCGAGCTATTGCTGGTGGGACGGATCGCCATCGCGATCGTGATCCTGATCGGCGGCACGATGGCCGCGTACTTCCAGTCCAAAGGAAACTTCTTCATCACCGTTGCCGACAATCAGTCCTACATCGTCGGTGGCGTGCTCATCGCGTTCATGGTCGGGATCTTCTGGCGAGGTGCGACAGCGACCGCAGCAGTGTGGTGCATCATCGTGTACTTCCTGGTGGCGGTCGTTACGGAGTTGGTCTTCAACGGCGTTTCGTCGCTTCCCGCGGCGAACATCCTCTGGCCCCAACTCAATGCCCCGGGCGACTTGCCGCCACCGCCCTCCGGCATGTCGGCGGCCCTGTGGGCCGGTCTCATCGAGCACAAGCTGAACTTCATGCACCGCACGGCGTTCGCTGCGATTGGCGGACTGATCGCGATCTACGTCGTCTCCCTGATGACGAAGCACGAGCGCGACCCCGAGAAGCAGGCCCTCGTGTGGTGGACCTATCGTCACAGCGAGGAAGCCGCCGCCGCCCGCAAGGGCATGCCGCTGAGGAAGGACGATCGGCTGTGGGCCTGCCTGCTGGTGACGTGTGCGATTGGTCTGTGCATCTACTTCCGGTAGGCGCGTGGCACACCTTCTGCGGATGCGGGGCTCGGTCAGTTTCGTTCCCGACGAGAAACGCTTCAAGGTGTGGTACGGCGCCGCGTCGGGCCGGGAGCGGGAGTACCGGCCCGGATGCGAGCCCAGCCCGTACGATTCCGCTTCCACCTGGAAGACGCCAGGCTGTACTCGTACCGCATCGCATGACAGCACGCGCCACCGAGACGCGACCGTGAGGGAGCGTGGACTGCCGGCAAAGCCGGCATCCGATTGGGGTTGAGCCACTCGCACCAAGCTCACACGAACCGGTAGGGATGCAATGACGACGGAGGTGTCCATCATGACAGCGCTTCGCGATGAGTGCTTCTTCCTGTGTGCGCTGATTGGAGTCGCGGCCGGACCGCGCGTGGTCCTGGCCGCTGACCATCAAGCCCAAGCCAAGGCCGACGCCGAACGCGACATCGTGCGCGTGATCCACGACGGCGTGAGCCCCAACAAGCTCTGCTGCGACACGACGCTGCGGAAGGTGCCCGACGGTTCTTGGGTCATGGTCATGCTCGGCGGCGGCGACTCCGAGCCGCTGCCGGCCAATCGGATCTTCATCACCCGCAGCGCGGACAAGGGCGAGACCTGGTCGCCGATGCGACCGATTGACTTCGGGGTCAAGTCGAAGGATCCGAGCCGCGCCCTGGTCCCGACCGAGTTGATGGTGCGCGAAGGCCGGTGCACGCTGTTCTTTGCCACGCACGACGGGCGATTCGGCGACTGGAAGAGCTGGTCCGTCGTCAGCGAGGACTCCTGCCGCACCTGGGGCGCACTGACACCGGTGCCGGACAGGCTCCACCGCAGCACGTTCGTGCGCAATCACATCGTCACCAGCCGCGGCGCCCTCATCCTGCCGTTCCAGCACTACCTCGGATCGAAGGGGCCGCACAACCCGCGCAACGGCGTGATGATCAGCCGCGACGGCGGACGCACGTTCAAGCTCCACGGCTGGATCCGCATCAGCGACAACGACGACTACCGCGGCTGGGCCGAGAACAACGTCGTCGAGTTGGCCAGCGGCAATCTCGCGATGCTCATTCGCGCCGACGGGCTGGGCGGCGTGCTCTTTCGCGCCGACTCGACCGACGGCGGCCGAACCTGGAGCCAGGCCTACAAGACCGACATCCCCAACCCCGGGAGCAAGGCCACGCTCTACCGCTTCGGTCCGGATCGTGTGGCTCTGCTGCACAACCCCAACCCCACGCAGCGCAACCCGCTGTCGCTGTGGGTCTCGTTCGACGGCATGAAGACCTGGCCCTACCGGCGCAACCTGATCACCACGTCCGGCCGGCTCAACTACCCCGACGGATTCGTCGCCGCCGACGGCCAATGCCTCCACTTCGCCTTCGACGACAACCGCTACCGCGCCGTATACGTCGGCGCCAAGCTGCCGCCGTAGCATATTCGCGACTGGGTCCGTGATGCCCTCCGTCAGGAGGCACCACCCCCCGATCCGCCGGATCCATCCGGCGGAGTGACGAAAACGGGACAGGTTCGATTAACGGATGTGCTCGTGCGCCGACTCGTGCTTCAGTCGTCCTCGCGATCGCGGGGTGGAGGCGAGGTTGCCTCGTTGGACCATTCGCCTCAGCCGTCGAGCCGTCGGGATGACCGGACGGTCGTCCGCGGGCAGCGTACAATCGCTGCCGGGCAAGGGTTCGCTCGGTGTCGACCTGGGTGCCGCTTGCGCGCAGTCGGTTGAATATGTGAAGCAGATTCGTCCGGGAGCCCGCGGCGCCGCTCAAGGCATGGCTTGAGCCCAGCCGACCGCCCATCCACGCGCACAAACGAACCTGTCCCGTTTTTTCGTCCCTGCGTTCTTCTTCATCTTCCCGGAATTGGCCAAACACTGCGGTCTCATCGGCCATGTATGTGTTAGATGACTTGATGGGTGACGCCGCTACTGGAATCGGTCGGTCGGAGCACGCGCGGTCGCGTGGGGGGGGCGATCGGAGGTCGGGGTTGGAATCTCGCGTCGTGTCGGAAGTTCCGAAGACGGTGTGTCTGGAGCGGCTGCGGCCGGTGCTGGTTCGGGTGGCGTACCGGCTGGTGTGGAACCATGACGATGCCGAGGAGATTGCCCAGGACGCGATTCTGCGATGGCTCTCGGGCAATGCGGCCCGTGGTGACGAGGCGTCGTTGCGAGGCTGGCTGCTGCGGGCCGTCGTGCATTGTGCGATGGAACGGCAGCGCAAGCGACGGCGCTGGCGCGGGGTACGCGAGCGTCTGCGATGGCGTGCGTCGACCGAGGCGCCGAGCGACGCCGTCGTGCTCGACGAATCGCTCGAGCGGCTCCGGCGACACATACTCGCGCTGCCGCCCAAACAGCAGGCGGCCGTGACGCTGCGCGACATCGAGGATTGCTCGTATGCCGAGATCGCGATGATCCTGGGTGTGACGGAGCCGACGGTTCGGGGGCACGTGTTCGCCGCCCGCGAACGGCTTCGCAAACGAATGAACCGGACGAGGTAGCTGCATGGAATGCCCGACGGTCCGACAAGCGCTGCATCGGCGCATCGACGGTGAGTTGCCGCCGGAGCAGGTCGCCGCGGTTGATGCTCATCTGGCGAACTGCCCGGATTGCCGCGAGGTGTCCGAGCAGTTGCAGACGTTGATCGGCCAGATGAAGAGGCTCGATCGGTTCGCGCCGCTAGCGGAGACCACCGGGTCAGGGGACGGACGCACTGCCGGTGGAGCGCGTCGGTGGTGGCCCGTCGCGGCCGGAGCAGGGATCGCTGCGGCGATCGCCGCGGCCGTGCTGCTCGAACGCCCTGCTCCGCCGACGCACGTCGCCGTCTCGACGGCACCGGCGGCCGACAAGCCCGAGCCAGACGCCGGCCAAGCCCTGGCCCTTGCTCGGAATGTCTCTTTGCACGGCACGAACACGGATCGGTACATCGCCGTGTCTCTGCCCACGCGGGATGAGCGCGTTCACCTCGTGTGGTTGTACCCGCGGATCGGCGCGCGCGAGGCGAAGCATCCGAGGACGCGGTCGGAGTTCCGGGCTCCGACGACGACACACGAGGGTAATTCGATTTCACCCAACGCCAAAGGAGAAGAACGATGATGAGAGCGTTCGCACTTTCACTGCTGTTGTCAGGCGCGGTCTTCGGACAGGCCCCGGCCCCCACCCCTCCGTCGCCGCCCGATCCGGCATCCGAGCCGTCCGTCTTGCGCGTCTTTCAACTCGAACACAGCAGCGCGGAGGAGGTCGCCGGTACGATTCACGATCTGTTCGAGGCGCGGGGTGGTCTTCAGGTCGCCGTCGACCAGCGCAGCAACACGCTCATCGTTGCAGCCCGAGAGCCGGTACTGAGCGCGATTGAGGAAGTGCTCGAGAAACTGGACCGGGATGGAGGTCGAAAGACCAGAGAGAACGTGCAGGTGTTCAAGGTCCGCGCGGAGGGTGAGGCGCTCGAGAGGCTCGCGGCCACGATCCAGCGAATCGTTGACCTCGATGCCGTTGCTGCCCCCACGTCGCAAACGATCGTGCTCCGCGGGGACCCGGAGCAGCTTGCGCAGGCCCGAGCACTCGTGGGCGAGCTCGATCGCGAACCTGAAGGGGTCTCGCGTGCCGACAGCTTCATGATGCAGATACACTGCCTGCTGGAGGATCCCGAGGCGGATGACGGCCCTCTCCTGAAGTTCGAGGGGGACGAACAGGTTGCGAAGGAACTGAGGCGGCTTGGCGTCGGTGAGGTCGGCATGCTCTTCAAGGCGTTCAGTCGCGTCTCGGCCGGGTCGGAGTTCGAAGTGGCCGGCACCGCGCGAGGGGGAGCGACGGTCCAACTCGGCGGGGAAGCCGAAGACGATGGAGACACGGTCGCTCTGGAGATCCGCATGCTCATGGAGTTCCCGCTGGAAGAGGATGTGGAGGAGGCCGACCCGTTCGAGTTGAACACCACGGTCCGCGTGCCGCTGGGCCATCAACTCGTGATCGGATCGACGCCATTGGAGGGCAAGAGCGTGCTCCTCGTGCTCCGGATCGATCGCGCCGACGACGCGGGCCGCACGCCCGGCCGTACCAAGGCGAAAGCCCGAACCCCGCGTTGAACTCGGAGGGTTTACGCGCTCCGGCTTGGGAGACGCGCTCATTGCTTCGAGGTCGCTTCCTCTGGAGCCCCCGGTTCGGATGAGCTGCTTCCGAGTTCCCCCGGCAGGCACGCCCGCCGTCACCCGGACGCGCGCTCGTCCTTGTCCTTGCGTGCCGTCCGCGTGGCTCGGGGCAGGCGGACCGTCATGGATGTGCCTTTACCCGGTTCGGGCTCGACTCCGATGGATCCGCCGTGGTCGGCGACGATCCCGTGCGTGATGCTCAGCCCGAGCCCCGTGCCTCCTCCCGCCTCTCGGGTGGTGTAGAAGGGCTCAAACAGTCTTTCCCGATGTTCGGGGGCAATCCCACAACCGTCGTCCTCGACGACAAGTCGAACGCAGTCTTCGTCGCCCTCCGTGCGAACCGTCACGCGTCGGGCCCCGGCCTGGGCTGCGTTCTGAACGAGATTGACTATGACCTGCTGGATTTCTGTCGGATTGAGGCGGATGGACGGGAGGTTCTGGTCGAGGGCGAGCGTCATCACTGCCCCGTGCCGCTCGACCTCGACCCGGAGAAGATCGTGGACCGCTCGTACGATGTCGTTGACATTCTCACGTCGCTTGTCGGAGGTGCCGTGGCGCGAGAACTTCAGGATGCCCTTGACGATCCGGCCGCACCGTTCGGCCTGGCGCGCGATCAGGTTCAGGACCTGCGCGGTGATTTCCGGGTCGGCGGACTGCTCGAGATTCCGAAGCCCGGCGCGGGCGGCGATGAGAATGGCTCCGACCGGGTTGTTGATCTCGTGGGCGACCCCGGCCGCAAGCGTACCGATCGAAGCCAGCCGCTTGGCGCTCCGGATCTGTTCGTGCGAGGCCTCCAGCTCGCGGGTGCGCCGCTCGACGAGTTCCTCCAGGTGCTCCTGGTGTGCAGCCAGTTCCTGTCCCACTCGCTTCTGCTCGGCCATATCACGGGCGACGCCCACGAGCCCGATGGGACACTCCTTCTCGTCGGTCAGAAGCGTGGTTGTCATCCAGGTGGTGAACGTCGTACCGTCCTTCCTGACGTGCCCAACTTCGCCCTCATGGGCGCCGACCTCCCTCACCCGCTCGTTGAACGGAGTGACGCTCTCTCGCATTTGCTCGTCGGTGTGCAGGATGGTCAGGGGTCGGCCCGGCAACTCTTCGGCATCGTATCCATGCATTCGCGCCCACGAGGGGTTGGCGAACTGGATGACCCCGTCCAGGTAGGCTACGGCAATGCCGTCGATTGACTGCTGCACTGCCCGCTCCAGCATGAGCAGCCTTTCCTCCGTTCGCTTGTGCTGGGTGATGTCGCGACCGATGCCGACAACGCGACACTCGCCATCCGCGGTTCGATAGCACTTCCCCGTGCCCGCGAACCATCGCCACGACCCATCTTCATGGCGTACTCGGAAAGTTGCCTCTCCTGCCCCTGACGCCCGTGCGCGAGCAATCGCGGCCATCACCTCTTCGCGGTCGTCGGGATGGGCGTGTTCGAGGAGGCTTTGCCCCAGGTGCTCCTCGGGCACCCAGCCAAGCAAGCTTCCGGCGACGGGACTGATGTACAAGAACCGCCCCTTGGCGTCGATTTCACAGATCAGGTCATTGGCGTTCTCGACGACGGCACGATAGCGCTGGTCGGTGTCGAGCGTCGCCTCCAGCACTCTGTCATGCTCGGGTCCATCGCCCGCGTGCCTTGCGGGGCCGGCCGCATCCGGACGCTCCGCGTGTTTCGGGGCGACCGGTGCCGGCGCAGTTCTCTTCGCCACAGTCACGGCTCGCGCTGCGGCGCGGTGCGACAGCCTGCTTCTGTCGGTCACGTCATGGATCCTCCAGACCCGTCGCCCGGCCGGACAACGATGTGCTGCGTCCGCCGAGGCCCAGTATGGTCGATCCCACCAGCAAGCGGGCTGCCGATTGTGCCCGGGCCGGAGCGATCTGTCACGCATTTCCTGCCGCAGTATCTCGTTTCCGATGCGCGGCCCCGGCGGCTTCAGTCTCGGCACGGGGTGGGACCGGTCGGTGCCCCGCCCGCGGTTCTCGGCTCGCCTGGGCCGACATGGGTCGTGGCGTCAATTGGCTGGACAACCGCTCCCGATTGGCGTATGCTACCGCGTTGGCGTGGCTTAGGTGTTACTGGTCGATATTATCCGGGACTAGCGGTTTGGGTATGCAGGCTGGGCGATGTGCTTGCACATCTCGCCGGAGGTTGACCGCGACGGGTTCCGCGTGGTGAGGTTGTCGTGACGAATAGCAGTCCTTCGACAGTGTCGGTGTCCGCGTTGCACGGCATGCTGAGTCAGGTCGCGCCTCCAACGAGCGTGGCCGAGATTCGTGACAATATTGCGAAGTACACCCCGATCCTGAACGCGAACCCGCCGGAGGTCGGTGCGCTGCACGAGCAGGTTCTGTTGTACGAAGTCGATGGCGTTCCGGCGACGGTTGACGTGGCCGTGCCGGCCCAGCCCGGGCCGCACCCGGTGCTCATCTATTTGCACGGCGGCTGCTGGGTGGGCGGCAGCGCTCGGTCGCACCGCAGAGTCGGGCTTCGATTCGCGGAGGAAGGCTTCGTCGTGGCCAACCTGGACTACCGCCTCGCCCCCGAGGCTCCGTTCCCGGCCGCGTTCGAGGATACCGTCGAGGCCGTTCGCTGGGCCGCGCGAGAGGCGCAGGAGTATGGCGGCGACCCGTCCCGAATCGTGCTGGGCGGCGACTCGGCGGGAGCGAACTTGGCCGCGGCAGCAGCCGTCGCCCTGAACGACGACCCGAGCGCGCCGCGGATCGACGCGATGATCCTGCTCTACGGCGTGTACGATTTCGCGATGGTCGGCCGCGAGCCCGGCGGCGAGGGCAAGGTGCCGATGTTCACCCCAGAGGCGACCCGGATGGTGTTCGATGCTTACTTCGGGCCGGCCTGGGACGAGGCGCTGCTCGCCGATCCGCGCCTCAGCCCGATCCACCGCGCGGGTGCGCTGCCGCCGTCGTATATCACGGTCGGGTCGGAGGATCCGCTCGCCTGGCATTCGACCGCACTCGCCGCGGAGCTGGAACGCAACGGTGTGCCGCACGAGCTGACCGTGTTCGACGGAATGCCGCACGGCTTCGTGCGTATGCATTTTCTGCCCGATGCCGAGGTTGCCGTGCGGCAGGCGGTTGACTTCGTCGGCGCACACGTGGGCCTCGAACCCGCGCAGTCGGTGGGGCGACGGATCGCCTGATCGGTTTCTTTTCCCTTCGGCAAAGTGCTTGTCGTGTCGCGCTCGATCTGCGGTGCCCATCCCGCGCGTTCTCACCGCCGTCCGTGCCGCCTTCGGCGGCCACGCTCCCTTACGGTCGCGTCTCGGTGGGCGGAGTTACACTCGGGGGATCGGGAGGTAGGAGGATTTCGATCGCGTTCGGGATGCTATCGATGGTCACGGGGGTGTCGGTCACGTACTCGCCGTCGGCCCAGATCTCGTGAGGCGTTTGTGTTTCGATTCGTAGCCTGCGCGTGCGTGGGAGGCGCACCTCGGGCAGGTCGACATGTCGCCCGCGCATCACGCGTCGGAACAAGCGCAGGAAACGCAGCCGGCCGATGACGTCGACGATGCACAGGTCGAGAAGGCCGTCGTCGGCGCGGGCTTCGGGGGCGATGAGCATGCGACCACCGTACGAGCGCGTGTTGGCGGTTGCGGCCAGGTACACCGGCCCCTCAATGGTCTCGTCGTCCAGCGTCAGGCGCACCGGGCAGGGAGCGAATCGCCACAGTACGCGTAGCGTACCGTAGGTGTATGCCGGCGTACCCCGCAAGGGCATCCGCATGTCGTTGACGTAGCGGCAGACGGCGGAATCGAACCCGAACGTAGCGACACTGCAGAAGTATTGATCGTTGATGCGACCGAGGTCGACGGGGCGGGCGCAGGCGGCTAGCAGCACGCGAGCGACGGCGTCGGGGTCCGCCCGGATGCCCAGGGCCGAGGCGAAGTCGTTGCATCGACCGGCCGGAGCCAGGCCGAGCACGCCGCGCCGATCCGGGCCGGCCGCGAGCAGGGCGTTGACCACCTCGTGCACCGTGCCGTCACCGCCGCAGGCCACGGCGCACAAGCGGTCCGACTCGTCGCGCGCGGTCCCCGCCATCGCTTCGCGAACGATCGACGTGGCATCACCGCGGGCCGCAGTGAACGCAACGCGGCTGTCGGCGCCGGCTTCGCGCAGCCGATGGTGGATCGCGTCGGCCGCTTTCGCACCCCGACCCCGACCCGCGGTCGGATTGGCAACGATCAGATACCGCATGCCTTCCATCCGGTCGCAGTCCGCCTACGTTACGTTCGGGTAGAAGAACGGTGGCATCGTCAGGGCCACCACGTCGTCACCGCCCGTAGCCTCTCGGGTCTCGCTCAGGGCGCGGTCCAGGCTCGGCGACCACGACACGCCGAGTCGTCGCGTCACCCGGTCGTCCTTGGGCCCCACGACGATCACCTTCGAGAGGTACTTGAATGCGTACGTCGCCCAGTACCAGACCGTGAAGGGATGGAAGCCGTGATGCGCGTACCGGTGGCGGTAGCAGTCGATGAGCACGGGGTCGCGGGCGAGTTTCTCCTGGAACTGCTCCTGCATCTCGAACGGATCCGTCGTGACCGGCAGCACCTCGTCGTAGAACTTCCGGTAGGCGGCGTGGTACTCCTCGTGAAAGATCTCGAAGGTGGGGTTGAAGATGATCATGGCCCCGCCCCGCTTGACCAGCGGCTTGGAGTAGAACCAGTTGAATATGTAGCCGAGCACGTCGCTGACCACGAGCACGGGATTGATGCGGGCGCCCACCGCGTAGGGACTGAGGTCGGGCAGACCGAAGATCATGGTGTCGTACTGTTTGGATGCCGGGACGGGCAGATACCGCTCCATGACGGCGAGCGTCCGCGGGTGCACCGCGTCGATGCTGCCGGCGTTGATCTCGACGGGGTCGTAGGCCCCGGCCGCGCTCCGCAGGATGACCTTGCGGATCGATTCGGGCGTCAGAGCCATGGCCGCGGGTGTGGCGGCCTTGAGCAGCCGCTCGAGCAGGTTGCAGCGTTCGTTGGGCTTGCCCAGCCAACGGAGGTGCGCCGGATAAGTGGCGTTGTTCATGGTTGCTTCCATGACCATGATGCGAGCGTGCTTCAGGACAACGCGGCTGATGCGCTCGATGCAGTCGTGCATGTTCGAGCCGTCGGGTTGCATGACATGCGGGGACTCGGCCGTCATCTTTGGCGCGTGGTGATTGGCGATGGACTCGTACGTACCCAGCCCGACCGCCACCGACTTGTGCCCGCCGTTCAGGGGAACCTGCACGGCGTCGACGTAGATCACCAGGTCGCTGTCGACCACGCCCCGGCAGACCTGCACCGGCTCGCCCTCGTCGGTCGTACCGAGGTCGGCGATGTCGTCGTGGTCTTCGGCGTCGAAGTTGTCGAGCTGGTGAGGATGGAACTCGGCCATCAGGCGCGGGCCGACCATGTGCGCCAGCTCGCGCTTCTTCATCTTGCGGTGCAGCGCCACCGCGCAGACCAGCCGGATGTTCTTCTTCTGCACGCCCAAGGCATAGAGCATCGGCAGCAGCGTCTCGATCGCCTGCTGGCGAATGTCCGGGCGCGGCGTCGGCGGGAACGGCTGGCAGTTGTCATCGAACGCGATGAGCACGCGGGATTTGCTGTTCACCAGCTTGTCGAGCGGCTCGCAGCCCAACGGGTTCCGAAAGGCGTGCTCGACGGCCGCGGGGACATCCGGCCGCCGAATGCCGGGGACCGTCTCGGGTCCGTAGAGGATCTCCGCCCCGTCCGGAAGACGTGCGTTGATAATGTTGTTTCCGGAGTAGGTCAGGTAATTCATGGGCAACCACAAAGGGCGATACCGCTGAGCCTCTACCTCCCCGGCACTCGACAGGGAGGCGTACTCATGCGGGAATCATATGTGGCACACGACGCAGCACAAGTGGCAGGACAGTGTGCTTTCGGTATGCGACCGTCTCTTGAAGGCCGCGATCGGTTGGCCGTCGGATGCGTGAGGTTGTCCTCATGTGCGGCTGAATACTTCGCGCAACGTTGCCGCGTCCAGGTTCCCGCCGGATAGTACGAGCACGACCTTCTTGCCCTTGATTCGGTCGGCGAGTTTCTGCGCGGCGGCGAGGGGGGCGGCCCCGGCGGCTTCGGCGAGGTTGTGGGTGGTTCGCCACATGGTGCGGATGGCCTCGGCCATTTCCTCTTCGCTGACCAGCACCATCTCATCGACGCGTTTTCGCATGATGTTCATGGTCAGTTCGGCCGGGGCCCGCGTGGCCACCCCGTCGGCGAACGTGTCGGCCGAGTCGGTCTGCACGTCTCGCCCCTCGCGAAACGTCAGCGTGACCGCCGGGGCCCGCTCGGCCTGCACGCCGATGATCTTTGCTCGGCTCACGAGATGCTCGGCCACGACGCACGTACCACAGATGCCGCTGCCGAGCCCGACGGGCACGAAGATGTAGTCCGGGTCGGGCAGCTCCTCGAAGGTCTCCAGGGCGTAGGTGCCGACACCTGCGATGAGCATCGGCTCGTTGGCCGAGTGCACGTAGCGATAGCCGTGCTCGGTCCACAGGGCCTCGGCGGTCTCGCGGGCCTCGTCGAAGTCCCGGCCACTGACCACCAGTTCGCCGCCCAAGGCCTCCATCGCTGCGTTCTTCTCCGGGTTGTTGCCCTCGGGGATGACAATCACGACCCGCACGCCGAACCGCCGACCCGCGAACGCGATCGATTGCCCGTGGTTCCCGCGGGTTACGCAGATCACGCCGCGACGCCGCTCGTCATCGTCGAGGCCCGCGACCAGGTTGACCCCGCCCCGCACTTTGAACGCCCCGACCAGATGATGGTTCTCGTGCTTGACCCACACCTGCGCCCCGAGGTGCGCCGACAGCAACGCATGGTTCAGCAGCGGCGTGCGGCTCAGATGCGGAGCGATCGTCCGGCGTGCGGCCAGCACATCGGTGAATGTGGGTGGTTCCATGACGCATGAGCATACCACCAGTTGACCTCCGGCCACAGGGCGGTTACGAACGTGGCCGCGCCAATGACGAAAGAAGCCCGAATGACCAATGACGAAAACGGCCCCGTCTCCCCCCCCTCGTCATTCGGGTTTCGTCATTCTTTCGTCATTCGTCATTAGACATTAGACATTGGGCCTGACACCAGGTGGGTCGCGACCCACCCTACCATCGTGATCATTGTCGGCATAGACGAAGCAGGCTACGGACCCCTACTCGGACCGCTGGTGGTCTCGGCGGTTGCGTTCGACGTGCCCGATGCCCAGATCGACACGTCGCTCTGGGAGCGTCTGCGCGAGTCCGTTACGGACAAGGTGCGCAAGCGCGATCCGCGCCTGGTGATTGCCGACTCGAAGAAGCTCTCGTCACGTGCCGACGGCCTGTCCCGGCTGGAAAGGGCTGCCCTGGCCGCGCTGGCCGTCCGCTCGGCGCCCCCGCCATCCCTGCTATCGCTGCTCGCGCAGCTTGCCCCGCACTCGGTCGCCGACGTGCAGCGATGCCCCTGGTACGGCGATGCCGACGTGACGCTGCCGGCCGCGGCTTCGAGCGAGATCGTCGCTACGAGCGCCAACGCCCTGTCCCGCGACTTGCGCGCCGGCGGCATCACGTTTCTCGGTGCCTACTCCGAGCCGCTCACCGCCACCGTTTTCAATCGCATGGTCTCCAACACGCACAACAAGGCCGTGGTGCTGTTCTCGCTGACGGCCCGGCTGATGCAGCGCGTGGCCGACGCCCATACCGGCCGGCCGCTCCGCGTCGTGGTCGACCGGCAGGGCGGCCGGCGCGTCTACGGCCAGAACATCATGCGGGCCTTCGAGCTACCGACGCTGCGAATCCTGGAAGAGACGCGCGAGCGATCCGCGTACGCGGTCGAAGCACGCCCCGCCGATTGCACCATCGAGTTCCTGCAGAAGGGCGAGACCCACCACCTGCCCATCGCCCTGGCCAGTATCTTCGCGAAGTACCAGCGCGAGCTGTTCATGATCCTGCTGAATCGGTTCTTCCGCGCCCACCGGCCCGAGGTCGCGCCGACCGCCGGCTACTACACCGACGGGCAGCGATTCCTCAACGACATCGGCGACGATCTCGAGTCGCTCGGGATCGATCGCTCAACGTTCGTCCGCGCACTGTAAAACGACGAGCATCCGACGTAGGGTGGATCGAGACCCACCCGGTATTGCTGGGTGCCATGGCCCAGCCAGCCGAAGGCGGGCGCCGCCATGCGTTGAGCGCCTGTGGGTCTGCACGTGCCGGCGCCACGTCTGGCCATACCACCCGTCGCCGTGCGCAAGAGGAGTCGAACATGATCACGATCACTCGCCGCGACGCCTTGTATGCCGCACTCGCCGCCATCTCGCCGACGGCCCGCCGCGCCTTCGGTGCCGCAGCGGACGCGGAAGCCAAACCGCGCGACAGCGCCTGCGAGATCGCCGACATCACGTGGACACTCGGCCCGGACTTTCCGGAGCTGCGCAAGGGCGGCTCGCTCGGCACGCTGCACGGCATGGTGATCGCGGCCGCAGGGATGCAGCACCCGTGGCGGGAGTCGCCCACGACGTTCACGTACACGCCCGGGGCGGAACGCTGGGACCCACTGCCGGACATGCCCGAAGGACGTGTCTACCTCGACGGCGTGACCGTCGGCGATGCGTTCTACGCCGTCGGCGGGCGCCACAACGGGACGCGCAAGGAGGTCTTCCGACTGCGCCGACAGGGCGACAACTGGACGTGGGACCGCATGCCGAGTATGCGGCGAGATCGCGGCTGGTTCGCGGTCGACCGCATCGGCACGAAGATCATCGTGGCCGGCGGCAACCGCTTCGCACCCGGTGAAGCCGCTTTCACACCGAAGTCGACACTGGCCACAGCCGAGTGGTTCGACACAGCGAAGCCGGATGCCGGCTGGCAAGCGTTACCATCGTTCCCCGGCCAGTCCCGCGGCTGGGTCGCCGGTGCGACCGCCGCCGGCAAGTTCCACATCTTCGGCGGCTCACACCACCTGCTGAAGGACGGCAAGCGAAACAGCCCGCGGCTTCGTACGGCCGCTGCGTTCGACCCGGCTTCCGGGAAGTGGTCAGCGCTTCCGGACCTGCCCTACCCGGTCAGCGGCCTGGATGCCGTCGCGTACGCGGACCGCTACATCATCCTCGTCGGCGGGGCCGCGTTCATGTCGGCCGAGCAGAAGGAACGCTGGCCGCAGGACCCGAACCACTACAGCAACGTCGTGCTGGTCTTCGACACGAAGACGCAAACGTACCACCCCATGCCGTCACCAGTGCCCTACGGCACCAACGACATTCGCGTGACGCGCATCGGAGAAACGATCTACGCCCTCGGCGGCGAGAACATCCACAAGCCGACGAGTAACACGACGAAGTGGCTTCGGGTAGGGAAGATCGTGCGCCGGGACCGTGAGAAGTAGGGTGGGTCGAGACCCACCTGCTGTCGGGCTCAATGTCTAATGTCTAATGACGAATGACGAAAGAATGACGAAGCCCGAATGACGAAAGCAGAGACGGCCACGATACTACGCCTCGCGCGGCTTGCCCATCCGGAGGCGTGGCCCCAACCCGTGCCAGAGCCACAGCCCGAGCGCGCACGTCACGACGCCAAACGCGACCAGGCACCACCGCGGCGTGCCATGACGGATCAGATCCCCGGCGTCACCCGCCACGATTGATACACCCGCGCCGATGTAGACCCCGTTTGCAATCAGACAGAAACCGGCGAAGAACTGAACAATGCGACGGAATCGAGCCTTCAAGGCGCGTACGACTACAAGCAGACTCAGCGGAATCAGACAGCCCCAGATCGGTCCGCCCCACGCCACGACCTGCGGGTGAGGGTTGCGGGCAAGATCGGTTCGGGAGAATCCGACCAGCGGGACGACTACATTCGAGACTTCCCCGCCGGACAACCATGCGTGAAGGGCATGGCCGAACTCGTGGACGGCCATCATTCCCAGCCAGGAGAGGTAGATCAGTCCGGCCGCGAGTGGAGCACGCAGAACAAGCACGGACGACTTCATGTGCGCCGTCCGCAGTTCTGCATTTGGAGCGTGCACGCCCTGTCTGAAGACACGGCCAACCCATCCGAGCAGTTCGTGTCGAATGGCGAGAGCAACCCGAATGACCAATCACGCGGAGAGATGCGTCTCCCCGTTCGTCATTCGGGTTTCGTCATTCGTCATTCGTCATTACCCCCCCCCCCGGGGGCCATCATGCCCTACGCCACGGTCTGCAGGCCACGCCCCTTTCGCGCGGTCTTGGCGCTGCGACCGCCGGCCTTCCCCTGCCACTTCTTCGCGGCGGCGGCGAGGCTGCGGGCCTTGTCGGTGCGCTCCCAGGTGAACGCGGGCAACTCGCGGCCGAAGTGACCGTGGCGGGCCGTCTCCAGGTAGATGGGCCGGCGCAGGTTCAGATGATCCAGGATCCCGCTCGGGTTGAGCGGGAACTGATCGCGTACGATCTCGGACAGCTTGTCCTCGTGGATACGGCCCGTGCCCTGCGTGTCGACGAGCACACTGATCGGCTCGGGCACGCCGATGGCGTAAGCGAGTTGCACCTCGCATGCGTCGGCCAGTCCGGCGGCCACGACGTTCTTGGCGATGTAGCGGGCCATGTAGCAGGCCGAGCGGTCGACCTTCGACGGATCCTTGCCCGAGAACGCACCGCCCCCGTGGCAGCCGCGCCCGCCGTACGTGTCGACGATGATCTTGCGCCCGGTGAGCCCCGTGTCGCCGTGCGGACCGCCGACGACGAACCGACCAGTGGGGTTGATGTGGAACGTGATGTCGTTGTGCCACAGCTTCGGCGACTCGGCCCGGATGACCGGTCGGATGACCTTCTCGATCAGCGTCTGCTGCGCCTTCTTCGACATGTTGCCCGTGCGACTGTCGATCACCTCTTCGGTGTGCTGGGTCGACACGACCACGGTGTGAATCCGCTCCGGCGCGCCGTTGCGATAGGCGACCGTGACCTGGCTCTTGCTGTCGGGCCGCAGCCACTTGACCTTCCCGGCCTGGCGAACATCGGCCAGCCGCTCGACGAGCCGGTGCGACAGGTGGATCGGCAGCGGCATCAGGGCCTTGGTCTCATTGCACGCGAAACCGAACATGAGCCCCTGATCGCCTGCACCCTGCTCGGCATGAAGCCCCGCGCCCTCGGTGACACCCTGCGAAATGTCGGGCGACTGGGCATGGATCGTGCGGACGACCGCGCAGCTCCGGTAGTCGAAGCCGGTGGCCGGGTCGTCGTACCCGATGTCGCGCACGGTGTTGCGGGCGGTCTCCTCCACGTTGGCGAGAGCCCGCTCGGCCTTGGGGTTGTGCACGGTGACCTCACCGGCAATGACGATCAGTCCGGTGGTGACCAGCGTCTCGGCCGCCACGCGGGCGCGCTTGTCGGCCGCGAGCAGCGAGTCCAGGATCGCGTCCGATATCTGGTCGGATACCTTGTCCGGATGCCCCATCGACACCGATTCGGAGGTGAACAGGTGGTGCGTACGGCGAAATTCGTGGTTATCCAACGGTCGACTCCTTGGTTGTGAAAGCCCCGGCGTTCTGCAGTGCTACGGAGGCCGGACATGGTACGGGGGACGCTGGGGTCTGACAAGCCCGCCCGGCCGGTGACGCAATCGGCTTGCAACGCTGCAGGGGCATGGCTAGACTTCCCCCTCAGGGATGCCAGTCAGAGGGCAGCGATCGACCCATGCAGGAAATCCGTACCCGACGAATCTACGACGTGTGGTCGCACTTCTACGATGCGGTGTACGCGTTGCCGGTGTGCCGGCGCCAGCGCCACGCGGTGGCCCGGATGGGCATCCAGCCCGGCGATGTGATTCTGGACATCGGCGTGGGCACGGGGCTGGCTCTTGAGTCCTGGCCGGCCCACGCTCGCGTGGTGGGGATCGACATCTCCGAGGGCATGCTCCGGCACGCCAAGCGCCGTGCTCGCGAGGCGCAGTTGGAGGCCGTTCACCTGACGCTGGCCAACGCCCTTCGGCTGCCGTTCCCGGACAATGCGTTCGATCACATCCTGCTCTGCCACGTGGTGGCGGTGGTGTCCGATCCCGTGCAGCTCATGCGCGAAGTGCAGCGGGTGGGCAAGCCGGGATGCCGCGTGGTGATCATCAACCACTTTCAGTCGGGCAACCGGCTGATGGCCCGCCTGGAGACCTGGCTGCGGCCGGTGTTCTCGCGGCTGGGGTGGGTGACGGACGTCTCCTTCGAGCGACTGGTTCAGGCCACTTCGCTGGCCGTCGACTTCCGGTACAAGGCCGACCGCATCGGGCTCTGTCAGACCGCCTTCATCACCAATGCGCACGCTGCGGTGCCCGCCGGCGTGACGGTGTCGGACGGGGGAACATGACGGCACCGACAATGTGCAAACGACGTGACGCCCGCAAGTGGGGCCTGCTCGCGGTGGTCCTCGCCGCAACCTGTACCGGCTGTGCCCCGTACAAATGGATCTACGACGACTACGAGCAGGCCGAGAAGCTGGCCCGCGAGAAGAGCAAGCACCTGTTCGTCTACTACCGCTGGTGGATGTCGCCCGAGTGCGGCGTGGTCGAACGCGACGTGCTCGAGAAGCCGCCGATTCAGAAGCTGTTCCGCAACAGCGTCAACTGCTGGCTGAACCAGGACTGGCCGGCCAACCAGGAGGTCATGGGCGGGTTCGGGGTCGACACCGTGCCCGCGTTCGTGATCGTGACCCCGGACGGTACCCCCCACAAACGAACCGGCACACCCACGGAGGAACACTTCAAACGATTCGTGCTCAAGGCCATGCCCGAAGCAACCGCGCCGAAGAAGAAACCGCCGCCGAAAACCACCTCTGCCCCAAGGCCGACCCCCACCGCAGACCCCCAGGCGAACGCAGAGAGAAGACCGTAGCCGGAATTCGGATTGCGGAATGCGAATTGCGGATTGAGCCGCGCGCTGCGCGCGATGACAGACAAGCGATGAGGGATGAAAGATGAAGGATCGCCGAGACGCCGGCGTACCATCGCTGATCTCTCATCCCTCATCTTTCATCCGCACCTCAGTCCCTCCATCCCTCTCTCCTACGGCTTGGGCGGCAATCCCTGGCCTTGCCAGGCCGGCTGCCCGTAGACGCCGTACCAGAGCTGCCGGAAGACCGTCGTATCATTCAGGTTACCCTGGCCGTCGCCGTTGAGGTCGATCCGGTCGCGCTCCGGGGCGCCGGGATCGGCGTTGAAGAGCGACCCGAACGCGGTCACGTCGTTCAGGTTGACCTGCGCATCCCCGTTGATGTCTGCGGGCAAGTGACCGAGACAAAGCTCGAACGTCGATTCGCCGCCGGTGGGCGCGACCACCGTCAACGCGACCACCGTCCAATGTCCGACCGGTATCTGCGGATAGAGATCGACCCGGTAGACGCCGTGCGCCAGGTGAGTGAACGCCACCACATCCGGTGTCGGCATCATTCCGGTGGTGACGACGCTCGACCCTCCATACGTAACCGTCTGATCCGTCTGGATCTCCACCGTGGCCAGTCCGACGTCGTCGGCCTTCGGCCAGATCAATGTGGCGGAGTTGTCCGTCGCCTCACCCGCCCCGAGCATGCCGACGAGGCGGGGTTCGCACTCGTCGGGGTAGCCGCTTCGGTTGGCATCGGACAGTACACCGCTCGCAAGATCACAATGGTCCGGAACGTCGTTGCCGTTGCAGTCCGCGCGGGCCTCGTACTCCACCTTCACGCTAACGAACGAGGCTGCCGCGCACCGATGAGGATCCACGGAATCGCTTGCCACCATTGTGATGACGGCATCACCTCCGCCCACCGCGGTGTTGAATGCTTCCGCGGAGACGTGGAAGCTGGACAGGTCCGGCTCGCCGGGACAATCACTCCCGCCGAAGCTGAATGCATGTCCAACGTGTGCTCCGTTGATGTCCACGTCGATGCGTTTCGCGGACGAGCCCAAGTCGGCCGATGCGGCGAACGTGAGCTTCACTGCATCGACGGCTTCGGGAGGGGCGGCAACCGTGTAGCTCTGCGGCGACCCGACCCCGATCGGTGACAGCACTCCTGATTCGATCTCGAACGCGGCGCTGAGCTCGCACCCGTCGGGGATCTGGTTCTGGTCGCAGTCATCGCAAAGGGGGTCGCCCGCGCATTCGGCAATCACGCAAGCATCGCCCAGGCCGTCGTCGTCGCAATCGGCCTGATCGGGGTTCTCGAGGTGCGGGCAGTTATCGCACGCATCGCCGAGAACATCTCCGTCTGCGTTCACCTGATCCTCATTGGGAGTCACGGGACAGTTGTCGCAGACATCCCCGTGCGTATCCGTGTCGCTGTTCGCCTGATCTGGGTTGGGAGTGTCCGGGCAGTTGTCACAGGCGTCGATCACGTCGTCGCCATCTGTATCCGGCTCTCCGCTCAAACCGTCAAGGACATAGGCAGCCCCCGCGTCGTCTTCACCTGAATGCGGTTGATTCGGCGCTCCGATCAAGGCGGTGTTGGAACTGATCGACAAGACCCTTCCGAAGAAGGCCTCCGCCGCACCCTCGGAGGCCGTGAGCTTGGCGGACTGGGTCATGTCCATCCAGCCGCCGGGTGGCATGCTGAACAGGTAGGCTGCCCCAGCGTCACCAGTGCCCGCCGCGGGGCCATTGTCGCGATAGGCACCAGCCAGAATGAGCGTTCCCTCGATCGATACGGAGATACCGAGAGCGTCGTTGGAGCTGGCATCCGAGGCCGTGAGCTTCGCTGTCTCGGTGGCGGTGGCCCAGCCCGTTGTCGGCTTGGTGAAGACGTAGGCGGCACCGGTGTCGCCCTTGTCGGCAGTGTCGTGCCAGTGGGCTCCAACAACAACGGTATCCTGGTGCAACGAAACGGCACCGCCGAACTGGTCCGTCCGCGCGGCGTCAGACGCGGTCAGCTTGGCGTCTTCGGTCGTGCTCGTCCATCCATCCGCCGGTCGGACGAAGACGTATGCGGAACCCGAGCGGTCGCCGGCGTCGTCGTCGTTCCGCGCGCCAACCACGACTGTGTCGCCATCGACGGCGACTGCGGAACCAAAATGATCGCCGGTGGCCCCGTCGGACGAGTCGAGCTTCGCCCGCTCGGACCAACCGGCGCCGTCGTATTCGAACAGGTATGCAGAGCCCGGGGCATCGTGGTTTCCATAGGCGTCGCCCTCGGCGCCGACGACGATCGTATCCTCGTTGGCCGATACGGCGGCCCCGAAGATCTGGTTGGCGACGGCATCGCCGGCCGTGAGTTTCGCCTCCTCGACCCAATCGCTGCCGTCGTACCGGAAGACGTAGGTCGCCCCGGACCACATGCCGGCGTGACCGTCGCGCCCTGCACCGACCACGATGATGTTCCCGTCGACGGACACGGCACTCCCGAAGCGGGCATCCGGTGTGGCGTCGGACGCGGTCAGCTTGGCCTCTTGCGCCCACACGTCATCCCGCGGATCCAAAGGCGTGCCCATGTCGTCGCGACGGAACACGTACGCCGAGCCGGAGTTACAGTCCGGATCGTCCGGGCACACGTCGTCATCGCGCCCAGCTCCCACCACGGCGATGTGACCGTCGATCGAGACCGACTGGCCGAACGAGTCATCCTCAGCCGGGTCGGACGCCGTCAGTCTCGTGACCTCACACTGTCCGTCGGCCGTTCGCACCAGTGGCCCCAACAAGATCGCACCGACAACAACACTCACTATGCTACTGGGCAGGTGTCGCATCTGTTTCCTCATCGCATGGCTCACTTCGCCGAAGAAGTACATGATTAGACTGCTCTACGGTTTGACTGGAAGGGTCTCCCCCTGCCACCGCTGGTGGCCGGCGGTGCCGTGCCAGAGCTGGCCGAACAGCGTTGCGTCGTTCAGGTTGGCCTGGCCGTCGTCGTTCAGGTCGAGTCGTTCGTACGCCGGGCTCCCGGGCTCGGTCATGAGGTACAGTCCGAACGCCGTGGCGTCGTTCAGGTTGACCTGTCCGTCGCCGTTGATGTCGGCCGGAAGGTGACCGAGACACAACTCGAACGTGCTCTCGCCTCCGCTAGCGTCGGCCACGGTGAGCGTGACCACTGTCCAGTGACCCAGGGGAATCGGGCCGTCGAGTTCGACGCGGTGAACGCCGCCATCAATGTGGGCAAACGCGTTCACTGTCGGCACTGTCGCGCCGCCGGTGGTCGTCACGCTCGACCCGACGTAGGTGACGGCCTGATCCACCTCGATCTCGAATGCCGCCAGTGCGATCTCCTCGGCCTTCGGCCAGATCAACGACGCGGAGTTGTCCGCCCCGTCGAGACCGCCCACGATGCGGCGCAGCGCCGGCAGTCCGGGCAGCTCGTAGGCGCCCATGTCGACGATGGGCGGTGACCCGTTGCCGGTGTCCAGCGTGGCGAAGTCGTCCCGGAATCGCGTGTTTCCGGCCCGGTCGAAGGGAACCGGCTCGGTCGTGTCGCTGTCGTCGTCGAGGTCGGGTGCATCGGCGGGCACCGCCGTGTTGTCCGCCGCATCAATGCACCGGGAGACGGGCAGCAGCCGAAGATCGCCGTAGTCGTCGTCCACACCATCCCACGCCCCGTCCGGCCCGGGATCGGGCAAACGGACGACCATCGGATCGTCGTCGATGTTGCCGTTGGCCAGACCGCCGAACGGGATCTCCAGGTCGCCGGGGTCTTCGTCTTGGATGCAACTGTACGACACCGTGACCTCGCCACCCGCTGTGTACACCTGTGCGGATTCGTCCGTCGTCGCACCGTCGTCAGCGGTATTCCCCCAGAGTACGGCGTTCGCCACGGTTACGCTTGCCACCGGACCGACGTAGATCCCACCGCCGCCATTCAGCGACGCGTTTCCAGCGAGCGTCGAGTTGACCAGAACAGGATCGCCCCGGTCACCGTGGAACGCCCCGCCGTCGCCGTTCGCCGTGTTGCCCGAGAAGGTCGCGTTCACGAATGTGGGAGTGCCCAGGTAGACCGAGACTCCGCCCCCATCGTCGCCCGCGGCGTTCCCGGACACATCGACGTTGACCATGAGCGGGTTGCCGCCGTAGATGTAAGCGCCTCCCCCGTCGTCGACCGCCGTATTGCCAATCAGAACGCAGTCGGTCAGTCCGACCGCGGCGGATCGAACGTACAGCCCGCCGCCATCGTTCGTGGCGGTGTTGTCGGTGATCGCGCAGCGCCGAACGAGCGGGCTGCTGTACGAGCAGAACAGTCCGCCGCCGTGTTCGGCGGTGTTGCCCGTAACGCTGCAATCCTCGATCGTCGGCGACTCATCGAGGCCTATGATGCGGACGCCCGACTCGGTCCCGCCGGTGACGGTTACGTCCTCGAGCGTCGCGCCGGTACGCAGCCAACTCGCGGTGCCCTCGAGCGTTGTCTGATCCCGCCCTGCCCCGATGAGTGAGTACCGGCGTGCGAAGTCGAATCCGTCGAGGCTGTAGGTGCCGGCCGCCACATGGAAGAGCGAGCTTGTGGAGCCGGCCGTTCCCCCTATGCCGTTGTCGGCACCCATGTTCACCCCGTCCGCTCCCGTCCCGATGCACGGCGAGTCGTCGGCCAAACGATAGCTGTAAGGACTGTCCCCGAGAGCCTCCTGGAGGCTCGCATAGGGGTGGGCCGCCGAACCGTCGGCAAGCGGATCGCCGGTGTTGGCGAGGTCGACGAAGATCTCCGGCGCCAGCGGCAACGCCACGAACCGGGGATCCGCATCGATGTTGCCCTCGCCCGGATAGCCGCCCTGGATGTCACAGTGCGTGATCAACGGCTGCGCGTCGTTCTCCAAGACGAGGTTCCCCCCGATGTTGTTCCAAGTAATACAATTCGTGATCGTCGCTCCACTCGTCGAGCAGACGATTCCCCCATTGGAGCTGCCGCGATTGTTGGCGATCGTGCAGCTATTGACCGTCGGGCTTCCGCCCGATCCCAGGAAAAGCCCGTACCCATCGTTGTCGGTGATCGTGCAGTTGCTCACTACGCTGTTCTCTCCCACGTGCAGCCCACTGCCTGCGTTCCTGCTGATCGTGCAGTTGGCAACCGTCGAAGTACCCGAACCCAGGACAATCGCTCCGGCCCGGCCGCCATTGTCAATAACGTCACATTCGGTGATCGTCAGACTGCTGTTGTCTACCGCTTGGACCGCCACGCCCCGGTTCACCGCTCCCGACACCAAGTTGTTGCGAATCATCGTGCGCACTATGGTGGCATTCGAGTCGTCGTCGCAGTAGATCGCCCCCGCCCCCCGGGCGCTCGAATGATTGATCGCCAGCAAGTTGTCCGCGATCACGCAGTCACTGATGATTGGACTGCTGTAGTCCCTGCAGTCCACGGCAGCGCCGGCCCTGTGTGAACTGGACGTGAGAGTCGTTACGTTGTTGCTGATGGTGCAGCCACTGAATGACGGGCTGCTCATCTCCCGGCACGCGATGGCCGCGTGAAGATGGTCGGTGATGATGCAGTTCGACACGGCGGGGTTGCTCCCGTCGTAACAGTAGATGCCGCTTCCGCTCAGGTTCTCGCCGCCGATGATCGAGCAACTGTCTACAACCGGACTGCTCTGGTCGCAGTACACGCCGCCTCCACTGCCTCCGCTGTTCCCCGCCAACGTGCATTCGGCGATCGTGGGGCGACTGTTGTAAAGGCACGCAACGCCTCCTCCCCTGCTGCTGCGTGCCGTGGCGGTGTTGCCCAGGATACGGCACTCGGAGATCAACGGATGGCTGTTGACGGTACACAGCACACCCCCGCCGATGCCGTACTCTCCAACGGCGTTATCACGTATCGTGAGGTCGACCAGTGTCGGGCTGCTCCCGTCGCACAGGACGGCCCCACCGCCGCTGTACTCCCCATCGATGAAGCCGTTTCGGATGGTCAGGCCGTCGACAACCGACGCCGGACCCTCCAAGTTATGGAAGTGGAAGCCGCGCCCGGCCCCCTCGCAGTCGATGATGCAGTTGTCGGCGCCGGACGCGCTGCGGACCGCGATCGCCCGGCCGCCGAAGTCGAGATCCTTGTTGCCCACGCCGGTGTAGATGCCGTCAGCGAGCAGCACGACATCGCCGTCGATCGACGCATCGATGGCCTCCTGGATCGTTGCGTAGCCCGAAGGTACGTGAGATGTGATGTTCACGTGGAGCGTCACCGCCACGGTCCGCGGATCGTTGACCGCGGCCGGATCGGAGACCGTCACGTCGCACGTGTAGTCCCCGTGGGTCAGTCCCGCCGTGCTGACGGAGAGCACCACGTCGTCGATCTCGTCGGGAGCAGCGAGGTCGCTCGAGGGGACCACCGAAAGCCACGTGCAGTCGCCAGTCGCCTGCCAATTCAGCGCGACGCCACCCGCGTTGCGAATCTGCAGAATAACGTCGTCCGGGTTTGGCCCTCCCAGCGGCGCGAACACCTCCACCGCGTCGGTCGACAGGGCGATGGACGGAGCAGAGGCGTTGTACTCGTAGGCACCCATATCCGCACTCGCGCCGAGCGGCCGGGCGTTGCCGTTCAGGTCATCGGGTGGAAGGCCGCCGGGCGGATTGTTGCTGCCGACATCGATACAGTCCGAGCCAGCCAGGAGATGATAGTCCCGGGCAAAGGCGAACGACGGGGCAACGTCGATGTTCCCCTCTCCCCATTCAAGCGTATTTCCTGGATCCGAATATACGTCGATGATACCACCTTCGACGTCCGAATACGACACCGCCACCGCACTCGGATCCCGGTACGGGTCCGTAGTGATCGCCAGTTCCGACCCGTGATCAGCCGCATTGCCCCACAGAATGCTGTTGGCGACCGCGACGTTGCTCGAACCAGCCACCTCGACACCTCCGCCCTCTTGGGCGGCGACGTTCCCCACGACCGTGCAGTTTACGATTTCCACGACTGCCGTTTGTGACCATCCACGGACCCTGATTCCACCGCCACTCAAGACGCCTGTATTTCGAGCAATGACACAATTCTCTAGACGGGAGTCGCCCTCATCAAGAACGATTCCACCACCCCTCTCGGTAGCTCTGTTGTCGACAATCCAAGAGTCTATGAGACGATTTGCCCCCCTGATGCCTCCGCCCTCGCCATCGCTTGCGACGTTGCCGCCGATCACACAGTTCTGTATGAGACCGCCGCTGCCACTTATGCCGCCACCATGTTTTGCATCGTTTTCCTCGATAAGGCACCCGACTAGCGTCGGTGCAGAGAGGTAGCCAATGTGGACACCGCCGCCGTGACGAGATTGATTACGAGCGATGAGGCAGTCTGTGAGTACCGGACGGCTTTCCTGATCGCAGGCCACTCCGCCTCCATGAACGTCGTCGATTGTTACGTTGTCGGTGATAATGCAGCGAGTGAGCCTCGGGTCCGCACGGTCGAAGCACAATACACCCCCTCCACCGGTTGACCCAGACGGCCCCGTCTTGACGCCCTCGTTTGCGGTGATGAGGCAGTCTTCGATGAGAGGGGCGCAACGCAGTATGTATAGTCCCCCTCCTCCAATATCCTTGTGATGATGTATATTACTGCCAATCCTGCAGTTTCGAACCGTGATGTCACTTGCGTAAATGCGCATTCCACGGCCAATGTTGCCCGTGATATCAGAGTCAGAAATCGTACCGGTGCAGTTTGCGCCGAGCGAGATGCCTCCGGTATCAACGTCCGTGTTTTCTGAGATCGTAGTATGAGTGATCTCAAGCTGGCAGCCACCTGCCGCAATTCCGCCGCCGGTATTACCTGCGATTTGGCAGTTCTCTATGAGAACAGTGCCGCCGAGACTCAGCGCACCAGCCGAGTTACTTACATTGTCCTTGATAACACAGGCCCGGATTACGACATTACTTGACGCGGTAATCGCGATTGCGCCTCCGCCGTAGGGAGTCGAGTTTTCGCGAAGGATGCAGTTCTCGATGGTAGCACCGCTCCCGTCGCACAGGATCGCACCGCCATATCGATTGCCACCGGTGGTGCCGCTGTTCCCATTGCGAACGGTAAGCCCATCAATCGTGGAGAGTACCGTTTCACCGCTGTGCAGATGAAATCCCCGCCCGTCGCCTTCGCAGTCGATGATGCAGTTTTCGGGGCCGTTCTCGCTGCGGACGGTGATTCGTTTGCCGCCGAAATCGAGGTTCTTGTTGCCCGGGCCGGTGTAGACGCCGTCGGCGACGAGCACCACGTCTCCGTCGAGCGTGGTGGCGTCAATGGCGGCCTGGATGGTGGGATACTCCGCCGGGACGCGATACGTGCTGATCACGTGCAGCGTCACCTGCACCGTCCGAGGGCTGTTGATCGCCGTCGGTGCGCTGATCGTGAGCGTGCACGGATACTCACCCGGCGGGAGGCCGGCCGCAGAGACCTCGAGCGTCACATCGGTGGACTCGGCCGGGCCGTCGTCGGCGCGCGTGACGTCGGGAGTCAGCCAGTCGCACGACTCTCCAAGGCGCCAGCTCAGTGTGCCCCCGCCCGCGTTCTCGACCGTGAGCACCTGCACGTGCGGATCGGCATCGCCGGTATCGACGAAGAACTCGATCAGCGGCGACGACACACCGATGGCAGGCAGGCCCCCGGACCACCACTCGTACGCTCCCATGTCGGCTACCGCAACGGCATCGCCGTCGCCATCCTGGGGCCGGGCCACGCCGTCAATGTCGGTGGCAGGCAGTCCCCCCGGCGGAGCGTTCGTACCCGTGTCGATGCTCGGCGAGCCGGGGCGCAGTTGGAACAGGCCGTTGTCGGCATCGAGGAAGTGCGGATCCGCATCGATGCATCCTTCGCCAAACCAGTGCTCGCCTTCACCATCCTGGATGTTGCTGAACGTGACCGCTGCGTTGGGGCCCATGCTCGCCCCGCGCTCGGAGTTGCCCTGAATGATGCAGTTCGTGATGGTGGGAATCCCACCCTGCGTACCCCGCCCGTTGCGGACAATCGTGCAGTGCAGAAGCTGGGGGCTATTGGTCGACTCGCCGCAGGAGATGCCTCCGCCCTGGTTATCCGCAATCAGGCAGTTCACGATCGTCGTCGTCCCGCCTTCGGATAAACCGATACCTCCATCGCCGAATCGGACCACGCAACGACGGATGACGGCGGCGGTGGTATCCACGAGGTACACGCCGCCACCGCCGAAGTTCTCAAGCACTAGGCAGTCCTCGATCGTCGGATCTCCGCCGAGGGCGGCGATTCCCGCTCCCCAGCCATTGTTGTGGGCCGCTGAGTTGTGATCGATGACGCATGCGCTAATGATGGGGTTGCCGCCCGACGTGTAGATGCCGCCGCCTCCGCCACGCCCCTCCCCGGCGGTGATGTTGTCACTGACCCGGCAGTTCTTGATCGCGGGGCTACTGTCGACGCAGGAGATGCCACCACCGTTCGGGTCGCCGACACCTTCTGTGATCGTGAAGCCGTCAATGATCGTCTCCGGCGTCTCACCCGAGTGGAAGTAGAAGCCTCGGCCGAGCCGGCCGCAGTCGATCGTGGTCACTTCGGGCCCGAGGTGGCTCTTGACCGTGATGCGCTTGCCGCCGCAATCGAGGTTGCGGTTCCGGCCCCCCGCGTACGTTCCGGACGTGACCACGACCGTGTCCCCGTCGACCGCGGCATCGATCCCGTCCTGAATCCTCTCGAAGTCGAATGCCCCACCCGGACCGACGCTGATCGTGTTCCCGGGACATCCCTCACACAGGTCGCAGCCGTTGGGCACGCCGTCGCCGTCCGTGTCCACGTTGTCGTCGTGGCCGGGACAGATATCACACCCGTCCGGCACGCCGTCGCCATCGGCGTCCGCTGCATCGTCCGCGCCGGGACAGACGTCGCACGCATCGCCGGCGCCGTCGCCGTCCGCGTCCTCCTGCCCGTCATTGATCGCGCCGGGGCAGTTGTCGCAGACGTCTCCGTGGGCGTCGCCGTCCGCGTTCGCCTGATCGGCGTTGGACGTGAGCGGGCAGTTGTCAACCGCGTCCTGCGCGCCGTCATCGTCGTCGTCGTCGTCGCAATCGTCCGGCACGCCGTCGCCGTCGTTGTCCAAACGGTCATCGAAACCCGGGCAAAGATCGCAGCCGTCGGCGTTCCCGTCGCCGTCGCTATCCATGGCGTCATCGAATCCGGGGCACGCGTCACACACATCACCCACGCCATCGCCGTCGTCGTCGGCCTGGTCGGCGTTGGTCGTGTTCGGGCAGTTGTCACAACCGTCGGCCACGGTGTCGTGGTCCGCATCCGCTTTGTCGTCGAAGCCGGGGCATGCGTCGCAGTCGTCCGGCACGCCGTCACCATCCGCGTCGAGCCTATCGTCGAAGCCCGGGCAGGCATCGCACGGATCACCGACCCCGTCGCCGTCGGCGTCTTCCTGGCCGGGGTTCGGATCGTGGGGGCAGTTGTCGGTGTCGTTGGGAATGCCGTCGAGGTCGTTGTCGCCGCTGACCTCGTAGGCACCCATGTCGACGATGCCGTCACTGATGCGAATGACCCCATCGAGGTCGAACGGCACGGGCTCGGCCGTGTCGCCGTCGTCGTCGAGATCAAACGTATCGGCCGGGACGGCCGTGTTGTCGCCGACGTCCGCACACGGCGAGTCCCCAAGGAGGCGGAGATCGTCGGGGCCGGCGAAGTGCGGGTCATCGTCGATGTTGCCGGTGCCGGGGTAAATGCCGGCGTCGTTCGGGTCGGCGTCCTGGATGCAGGTGTATGTTACGTTCGGTGTTCCGCCTCCTTCGGAGCGTAGCTGCGCCGTCTCGCCCGTGCCGCTCACGTCGGCGTTGCCCCACAGAATGCAGTTGGCCAGCGTCACGATGCTGCTGCCGGCATAGAGGATGCCGCCACCGCCGCCACCGATGGCCGTAGCCGTATTGCCCTGGAGCGTGCAGTTGACCAAAGTCGCATCGGCGATCGTGTTGAAGAGTCCGGCGCCGTACGTGGCCGTGTTGCCGACGAACGCACAGTTGGTCAGCGACGCAATGCCGGTGTCGGTGTACATGCCTCCGCCGTTGGCCGCCTGGTTCTCGCGGAACGCGCAGTTAATCAGCGTCGGGTCGCTCTGCGTGCTGTACATACCTCCACCGTCGCCGGTGGCCCCATTGTTCTCGAAGGTGCAGCCGATGACGACCGGATTGGCGATGTAGCTGGCCATTCCGCCGCCGCTGAGACTCGCTGAGTTCGTATCGAAGACGCAGCCCTCGACCGTGGGGCTGCTACTCAGGTTGCTCATGCCGCCGCCGCCGATGAGGAACCCCGAGTTGGCCGTGTTTCCGGTGAAGGTGCAGTCGACGACGGTCGGGCCGGCGCCGTTGGCGTTGTGCATGCCGCCGCCGAAGAGGGTGGCCGTGTTGTCCGTGAAATCGCAGTTGCGAATCTTCGGGCCGGCAGCATCGCAGAGGATCGCCCCACCGAAGTCGGCGACCGAGCCGTTGCGAACGGTGAACCCGTCAACGACGGCCGCTTCGGTTTCCCCCGTGTGAAAGTGGAAGCCCCGACCACTGCCCTCGCAGTCGATGACGCAGGCGGTCGGATCGCCCGACTCCGACCGGACGGTGATGAGCCGCCCGCCGAGGTCGAGGTTCTTGTTGTCCGCGCCGGTGTAGATGCCGTCGGCCACCACGACCTCGTCACCGGAGACGGCCGCATCAATGGCCGGCTGGATCGTCGCGTGATCGTAGCCGCCGCCCGGACCCACGGTAATCGTGCTACCCGCAACGGCGGTACTCCCGCTGCAAAGCACCGCCAGTCCCGCCACGCAAGCACAGATGGGTCTCATCGTAACCGTCCTCCCTTGTCTACTGGATCGCTGCGATCGCTCGCTCGGTTCCTTACGGTTTCGGCGGCAGTGACGCATTCTGCCACGCACTGTGGCCGCTGGTGCCGTGCCAGAGTTGACCCATGAGCGTTGCGTCGTTCAGGTTGGTCTGGCCATTGCCGTTGAGGTCGACGTGCACGAGGTCCGCCGCGCTCGCGTTGGGGCCGAAATACGCACCGAACGCGGTCACGTCACCCATGTTGACCTGCCCGTCGCCGTTGATGTCGGCGGGCAAGTGGCCGAGACAGATCTCGAACGTGCTCTCACCGCCGCCGGCCCCGACCACCGTTAGTTCGAGGACCGTCCACTGGGCGAGCGGAATGGCCTGGTCGAGCAGCACGCGATGCACGCCGCCGCCGGTGTGCGTCACGTCGAGCACCTCGATGCTCCCGGCCGCCTCACCGCCCCCGCCGGCCAGCGTGACGGGTTGATCGACGCGAATGTCGAACTCCGTGAGCCCGACGCTTTCCTGCTTCGGCCAGACCAGCGATGCGGAGTTGCCCACGGCGTCGGTCCCACCGACGATCGACAGCAACACCGGCAACGCCGGCCCTTCGTACGCACCCATGTCAACGATGGCCTCGGCACCGGGCGGACTGCCGGTGTCCGGCGTGTCCGGGTCGTCGGCGATTCGCGCATTGCCGGCCAGATCGAACGGCACCGGCTCGGTCGTGTCACCGTCGTCGTCGAGATCAAGCACATCCGCCGGCACGGCCGTGTTGTCCGCGGCGTCAATGCAGGGCGACCCAGGCAACAGCCGCAGATCGCCGTAGTCGTCGGCCACGCCGTCCCACGCCCCGTCCGGGCCGGAATCGGGGTGACGCACGAGTCGCGGATCGTCATCGACGTTCCCATTGGCCGCTCCGCCGAACGGAATGCTCGCGTCATCGGGATCGTTGTCCTGAACGCAAGTGTAGTGCGCCGTCACCGTGCCGCCGTCGACGTGGACTTGCGCAGACTCGCTCATGTTTGCACCATCCGAGTCTGTGTTGGCCCAGAGCACGCTATTGCTTGTACTCAGACTACTCCCCTCCATGTGGACGCCCCCGCCCACTGTGTCAGCCACGTTTGCAGCCACCGTGCAGTTGACCAATGTCGTGTTGCTCCATTTGAGCCACAGGGCCCCACCGGCGGTAGAGGCTGCATTACCTGCGAGTGTGCAGTTCGTCAGGTCCATGCTCGCGCTAATTGCCTCGATTGCACCCCCTGCCGATTCCGAAGAGTTGCCACCGAAACGGCAGTTCGTCAACCGCATCAAGCCCGGCTTATAGAAGTAGATAGCGCCACCGTATTCTGCCGTGTTCTCTGTGAATGATGTATTCGTCACAATGGAATCACTACGCTCGGCTTCGTGGATTGCACCCCCCTTACGCGCACTATTGCCGTGAAAGCGACAGCCTTCGATTTCATAGTCTCTTTGATGGGCCGTGCAGACGGCACCTCCTTGTTCACCGGCCGAATTGGACTCGAAGGTGCAGTTCTTCAGCAGGATACTGCCGTGATAGACAGCTCCCCCACCGTCCTCCGCATGGTTCCCGACGAAAACGCAGCCCGTCAACGATCCAGTCCCGGAATATCCACCGCCATCGTCATCGCTCCAATTACCTTCGAAGGTACATTCTGTGAGGATCGCATCCGTGGCGTACATTCCACCGCCCTCCATGCTTGCGCGGTTCCGACTGAACAGGCAATTGATGAGGGTCGGCTGCCCCCGGTCGCTGCGAAAGCCGCCCCCTGAGGTGGCCGCCACGCTGTCACGAAAGACGCAGTCGCGCACCGTCGGATCGCCGAAACGGTTGTACAGTCCGGCCCCGTAAAGCGCGAAGTTCTGTGCGAACGTGCAGTTGACGATGGTCGGGTTGCCGTACCAGGTCTCCATGCCACCGCCCCCCGTGAGGATCACGCCGTCCAGAACGGTCGACACGCCAACCGCCTCCGCAGTGACCACCCTCCAGGCGTTGTCATCCCTGGACGGATCATCGATGTCACCGGTGTCGTCACCGTTCAGATCTCCGTGGAGCACGGTTTCGTTGGCGATCGGATCTCGCTCCTCGCGTGTCGTTTCGCCCACGAAGCCAGGGGCCGCGTACGCACCGACGAACCCGCCGTAGACGCCGACGCCGTCGGCAAGCAGGAAGGTGGCGCTGCGCGGATCATCTGCATCCAGAAGTCGTGAAGGTCGATACACGCCGGCCGCGATCCAAATCTCGCTCACCGCGCCGCCGGAGCCGGCGGCGAGTGACAGAGCAGTCTGCAAGTCGGTCAGCGCATCGGACCAACTGGTCCCATCGTCGCCGCCGGCAGCATGTTCGTCGACGTGGATGATCGGAGGGACGTCGTTTTCCCTTTCGAGGGCGGTCACATCACGGTAGGGGATGTCCCCGCCACTGATCCGAATGGTCGCGATGCCCCCAGTCTGGTCATCGTCCTCGGCCGCGGCCAGAGTCACCGGCTGCGGGGTAGCGAAGTTCGATGAGTCGAAGGCCAGCGTCGCGCCAGACACCACGGCGATGTCTTCGTCACCCGACTCGCGAACCACCTCCACGTTGACCGGGCCCAGCGGCTCGCAGGCCAGCGCGACCGTGAACTCCGTGCTGCCGCCTTCGGCCACCACCACCGCCTCGGCCGAGACCAGGAAGCCCGGCCGGGGACCCTCGTAGGCGCCCATGTCGACGACGCCATCGGCGATGCGCGGTCTGCCGTCGAGATCGGTGTCCGGAAGCGGTTGCACACCGCTCAGGGTCAGGTCCGTGTCGACGTCGTTCGTCCCGGCGTTGAGACAGGGTGATGTGCAGATCAGGCGCAGGTCGCCCAGGTCATCGTTGTCACCGACGCCCCAACCGTCACCACCGTCGCTCGGCATGCGCACGAACAGCGGATCGAGATCGATGTTGCCGATTCCACCCTCGCCCGACCATCCCCCCTGAACGCAGCTATAGCGTACGATGGCGAGGCCTGCGTCCATGTTGATCTGGGCCTCGGCGTCCACCATTCCCCCGGCGCGGTTCGCCCAGACGATGCTGTTGGTCAGTGTCAGGTCGCCCGAGTCCCAATACCTGCCCGCTCGTACCCCGCCGCCAGTGTCCTGGGCCGCATTCCCGACGAACGTGCAGTTCGTCGCGGCGCTGCGGCCGGTGGTGAACAATCCGGCTCCCTCGCGCGCCTTGTTCGCGACGAACAGGCAGTTGGTCAGCGATGGAGTCCCGTACGCCCCACCCCCCCACGACTGCGCTACGTTGCCGATGAACGTGCAATTCACCGCCATCTCCCCACCGTAGATCCCGCCGCCGTAGCTACTGGTCGCTCGATTTCCAATCAGCGTGCAGTCCGTCAGGACTCCGTACTTGTAAACCGCGCCACCAACCATCGCAGAATTGTCGGAGAATGTGCAGCGAGCGAACGTCGTCGTCCACTTGCCCGCCACGTACACGGCGCCGCCGTAGTAGATGACGGACCGATTGCCAACGAATGCACAGTCGCTGAACACCGTATCGTCACCGAACTGGTTCACGGCCCCGCCTGCCCATTCCGCCTCGTTGTCGCGAAACGTGCAATTCGTCACCGTCAACGCACCGTTCTCCGCGCCGTTATGAATCGCGCCGCCGTCGCGCCCCGCCCGGTTCCGGGTGAAGTTGCTGTCCGTCACAACAACGCCTCGGTACTCACTGCTGTACTCGATGAAGAGCCCGGCGCCGCGCCCCACGGTGGCATCACCCTCAGTGACGATGTTCTCGGTGAAGTCACATGCGATGATCGTCGCGGTGTGCGCCGCGAAGTAGACTCCGCCACCGTACACTCGCGCCGAGTTTCGCTCGAACGCACACCGGACCAAAGTCACATCCCCCCTGGACATATACAGCAGCCCGCCCCCCCTCCTGTACGGCGATTCGGTACCGTTCGCGTTGCCGCCCCTGATCGTGAAGCCGTCGATGAAGACGCCCCCCTGGTCTCCGAAGTACGAGACGACAGTGTAGGAGTTGTCTTCCCGGGTGGGTTCGTCGGCCAGTTCGGTGGGGGACGACACATCGGCGTCATCGTTGTTCAGGTCCCCGCTGAGGATGGTGGGATAGGTGGCGGGGTCACGCGTATCGAACGTGCCCTCCCCCCCGCCGATGGGGAATCCACCGTAGAGGGCCGTCTCCTCGGGCAGCAGGAAGGTGGCCTCGCGGGAATCCGCCAACCCCGTCGGATCAGGAGCGTAACTCCCTTCGGCAACCCAGATTTCGACCGGCGTCGTCGGGCTCGCGATGGCCGCGGCAGCGTCCAACGCGTCTCCCAGATCGTTGAAGGCGGTCGGCCAGGTCAATCCGTCCCCGCCGTCAGGTACCGAGGTATCCACAAGTGCGAGGAGGGCCGGCAAGTCGCAGGCGTCCCCAACCCCATCGTGGTCCCGGTCCGCCTGATCAGTGTTCGCAACCTCCGGGCAGTTGTCACACCCATCAGAGAGCCCATCAGCGTCCGTGTCTATGTCGCATGCGTCACCAACGCGGTTGTCATCGCAATCCTCCTGGTCGGGGTTCGCAACGTCGGGACAGTTGTCGCAGTCGTCGAGGAGGCCGTCGCCATCGGTGTCAGGCTCGCACGCGTCACCGATGCTGTTGCGGCCGCAATCGGCCTGGTCGGGGTTGGGGACGTCGGGACAGTTGTCGCAGTCGTCGAAGACACCGTCGCCATCGGTGTCGGGTTCGCACGCGTCGCCGACGCCGTTGTGGCCGCAATCCTCCTGGTCGGGGTTGGGAACGTCGACACAGTTGTCACAACCGTTCGCGACACCGTCGCCGTCGTCGTCGTCGTTGTCACCCGACGTGGGGCAAGGGTCGCAGGCGTTGCCGAAGCCGTCGTCGTCGAGGTCGTTCTGCGTCGGGTTGGTGACGCTGACGCAGTTGTCACATGCGTCGCCCGCACCGTCGCCGTCGTCGTCGTCCTGGTCCGGGTTCTGGTCGTCCGGGCAGTTGTCCGTTGCGTCCGGCACGCCGTCGGCGTCACGATCACGCACCACCTCGAACACACCCATGTCCACGACCTCGTCGCGAATCCGCGGATTGCCATCGAGATCGAACGGCGTGGGCTCGGCAACGTCGTCGTCGTCGTCAAGATCCGCCACGTCCGGCGGCACGGTCGAGTTGTCCCCACCATTGGCGCACGGCGAATCACCCGCAACGTGCAAATCATCGACCGCGACAAAGAGCGGGTTGTCATCGATGTTGCCCGTCCCTGGAAACGTGCTCGCGTCGTTCGGATCGTCGTCATGGACGCAACTGTGCGTGATGCTCCATACGCCGCCCCCGTCGGAATCCAACTGGGCGGACTCGCCCGTGCCGCTCACATCCTCGTTGCCCCAGAGGATGCAGTTGGCTGCCGCCACGTCGCCGCCGGCGGAGTTGCGGATCCCACCTCCGCCGCCGGTCGCCGTGTTCCCCCTGAGCGTGCAGTTGACCAGCGTTGTCACGCTCGCGTCGCTGAACACACCGGCGCCGTCGGTCGCCGTGTTAGCCCAAGTTGCGCAGTTCAGCGACCTAAGCTGGGCTCAAGGGGGCGCCGGG